>JBBRCL010000079.1:0-8815 GCA_038204895.1 Actinomycetales bacterium
TACAAACTTGCCATACATTAGGTCATACACTTTTTCGGGGCCAAACGCTCGCCGACACGCCGAGAAACCGCAGGTCAGACCAGGTGCCCGGCCAAACGCCCGGTCACCAACATCCAACTAGCCGGGAAACTCCCGCTAGACCCTGCTCGCTACGGTTGGCCCATGCCTGGTCTCCTTGCCGCCGCTGCCGCCGTGCCCCTCTGGCTCGCCTCGTGGAGTCCAGATCTCCTGACATAGGGGTCGGGTAGTTCTGGGTCGTGGCCGTTTCACCTGGTCTTTTGGCGTGTCGGCGCGTTTGGGTGCGCCGCGGTGCTGAGATAATCATTGCGACGGTTACTGAGGGAGTCGTGATGAGCCAGGTCAGCCAGCCAGTGTTGGAGCTCCTGCCAGTGGGCGCGTGCTCGGTGGGTCCATCGGCGGGCCTGGTGGAGGGCCCGGACGGTGGGGTGGTGTTCGTGTTCGGCCTGGCGACGTTCAGCTACGGGGCCGGGGACGAGACGGGGCGACGCCTGGCCGCGGTCCAGCTCGCCGCGACGAAGGTCGCCCCGGCCGTGGAGGTCGCCTCGGCGTTCGGCGTCAGCGTGGCCACGTTGTGGCGGTGGGCGGGCGCCGTCGCCCGTGGCGGAGTGGTCGGGTTGATCCGTGGCCGGTCCGGGCCGAAGGGCCCGAGCAAGCTCACCGACACTGTGGCCGCGCGGATCGTGGGGCTGGAAACGACCGGCGCGACGTTGAGCGAGATCGCGACCGCGGCCGGGGTGTCCACCGCGACGGTGCGGGTCGCTCTGGGCCGGGTCACTGCCCGCACCCCCGAACGAGGCCAAGAGCAGGACGTTGATGAGCAGGACGTGGTTGAGGCCGCCGCAGACCCAGCCAGTCCCGCCCCGGCCAACGACCAGGACGCCGGCCTGGGCGTTGGGCGCCGCGGTGAGCTGGTGGTGCTGGCCGCGCCGGCGCCACGCACGACGGATCGGGTCGCGGCCCGATTCGGGGACCTGGCCGAGGCTCCGGTCGTGTTCACCCAGGGCGCCCAGCTGCCGTTGGTCGGGTTGCTGCTGGGCTTGCCGGCGCTGGAGATGACCGGGCTGCTCGAGGTCGCGGCCGATACGTTCGGGCCGATGAGCAACGGGTTCTACGGGCTGCGCGCCACGATGCTCACGGGGGTGTTCATGGCGTTGCTCCGCGAGCCTCGCGCGCAGGGCGCGACCCGGATCGCCCCCGCTGACCTGGGCCGGGTGTTGGGCTTGGACCGGGCCCCGGAGGTCAAGACGCTGCGCCGCAAGCTGGGCGAGCTCGCCGCCCACGGCGCCGGCGCGCAGCTGCAGGCCGCACTCGGGGCCCACCACGCGGCCACCCGCCCTGACGCGGTCGGGTTCCTCTACCTCGACGGCCACGTGCGCGTGTATACCGGCACCCGGGCCCTGCCCAAGACGCACATCGCCCGGATGCGGATCGCTGGCCCGGCCACCGAGGAGACCTGGGTCACCGACACCGACGGGGACCCCGTCATGGTGATCACCGCGGCCCCGTCCCAGTCGCTGGCCGCCGAGCTGTCCCGGCTGTTGCCCGAGCTGCGCGCGATGATCGGCCCCGACCGGGCGTGCACCGTCGTGTTCGACCGCGGCGGGTACTCCCCAGCGGTGTTCACCGAGATCATCGCCGCCGGATTCGACGTCCTGACCTACTACAAGGGCACCTGGACCAGGTCCGAACCGGGGCAGTTCACGACCACCGCCTTCACGACCCCCGACGGTGTGAGCACGACCTACGACCTCGCCGAACGACCCATCGACCTGCCCGTCCCGGCCCGCTCGGCGACCGCCACCACGCCCGCGCGGCCGGCGTCCACCCTGACCATGCGCCTGATCGTGCGGCGCAGCCCCAGCGGGCACCAGACCCCGATCCTGACCAACCGCACCGACCTGACCGCAGCCCAGGTCGCCTACCGGATGGCGAACCGGTGGCGGCAGGAGAACTACTTCAAGTACGCCCGCGAACACTTCGCCCTGGACGCCCTGGACAGCTACGCCGACCAACCCGACGACCCCGACCGGCTCGTGCCCAACCCCGCCAAGGCCCGCGCCCACGACCAGGTCACCGCCGCCCGCGCCCAGATCAGCGCCGCGCACGTCGGCCTCGCCGCCGCGATCGACGACGCCGCAACAGCGGCCCGCCGACCCGGTGCCGGCGGCACAGCCACCGTCGACCCCGCACCAGGCCACGTGCTCACCAACGCCAACACCGACCTCGCCGCAGCCCAGGCCGCCTCCCGGGCGACCCCCAGCCACCTACCGCTGTCCGTGGTCCGGCCCGACAGTCGGCTCCTGGAGACCGAACGCAAACTCCTGACCCACGCGATCCGGATGAGCGCCTACAACACCGAAGCCGCCCTGGCCCGGCTCCTACGCCCGCACTACTCCCGCAGCCAAGACGAAGGCCGCGCCCTGCTCCGCGAAGCTTTCACCCTGACCGGCGACCTCCAGATCACCGGCACCACCCTGCACGTGCGCCTCGACACCGCCAGCACGCCCGCCCGCAGCCGAGCCCTCGCCGCCCTCGCCGCAGAACTCACCGCCACCGCGACCCGCTACCCCGGAACCGACCTGACACTCAACTACAGCGTCAAAGGCCACCCCGACATCGCATGAATCAACTCACCAGGTCAGGAGATCTGGAGTCAGGCCACTCCGTTCGACGTCCCGCCACCGGGACCTTTCGAACCGGGCGGAACCGACTGGATCGTGCCGGCGGTGGCAAGCCTGGTGATCGTGGCTGCGGCGGTGGTTGCGGTAGCGGTCGTCGTCATCCGCCGACGCCGACGCTGACCAGCAGCCCCACCCCGAACGACGCCGCGTTGGCAGCCAGACTCAGGGCGATGGCCAGCAAGGTGTCGCGCCGGACGACCAGACGGATCACCGCCGCCTCGACCAGACAGACGCCGACCTCGGCGAGGTAGACCGTCGCGGTCTGCGTCGGCGCCACGACGAACCACAGGACCGGGTGGGTGAGCAGGTTCACGCCCACCGCGAGCAGGACGGCGCGTACTGGTCCGGCCAACCGCAGCGCGACGAGGCCGAGGACGTACAACGGCAGCTCGACGGCGACCGTGAGGACGAGCGCGGCGAGGTAGGTCACGCCTGCGCCGGCTCATCCGGGAGCCTGGACGCGCGGCCGACGACGAGCTCCGGGCGGCGTCGCCACGTCAGCCCGATCAGGCGCAGGCCGCCCCAGGCCGCGGCGGCGGAGATGACGATCCACAAGCCGAGCATCGGCTTGGCACCCAGACCCGCTCCCCAGGGGAACATGGTCGGCAGTCCTCCGACGATCAGGGCGAGACACGTCAGACCGAAACCGGTGGCGAGCCGGTCGGGCATCAGCCGTGCGATCGCCACCAGCGTGACCGGCATCGTCATCTGGAACACGAGCAGCCCGGCCAGCAGCATCGTCGGATGTGGGTACGTGAACGCCAACAGCGGTGCGGAGGCCAGCAGGGCCGTGACGGTGGTCGGCAGCCAGCCGAACTTGTCGGCGAGGATGCCGCCGAGTGCCTTCCCGGCGAAGGCGACCAGCGGGATGCCCACCAGGAGCCACCCGCCGGCACCGTAGCCACGGGACGCCGACCCGCCGACCAGCGACCGGACGGCGATCGACGTCATCAGCAGCGCGAGCGCGCCGCACGCGAACGAAGTCGCCGCGGGCCCGGAGCCGGTCGTCGCACGACGCCGGGCCCGCGGCTCCTGCGACACCCCGAGCAGCGGACCGTCACCCGCCGAGACGACGCTCGGCGACCACTGCGGCACCCGCAGAGCAACGACCACCCCGACGGCCACCAGAACCGGAAGACCGATCAGCCAGGCCGGTCCGGCGGACGGCTGCTTGCCGAACCAGACGCCCAGCGCCAGGCCAAGTGCGCCGGGAGCGACCAGCAGTCCAACGGGTGCCGCACGGCTCAACCCCTGCCGCAGCACCTGCGCTCCCGCGCCCAGATGGAACGCCGCATTGCCCAACCCCGCCAGGATCACCGCTGCCGCTGACCCGGCCGTCGCCAGCGACACCGCCCCTGCGGTCATCCGACCGGTCCAGGAGACGGCCTCCAGGACGACGATGCTGCCGAGCGTGAACCCCAGGCCGGCAACCATCGCCGTCCGCGGCGTGGCCCACCGGTCCTGCGCCCATCCCAGGAGCGGCTGGAGACCGAAGGCGACGAGGTCGTACCCCAGCACGGCGACGAACACCGTTCCCGGCCCGAGTCCGTGCACAGTCGTCGCCCTGAAGAGCACCGTCACGGTCGCGGCATCGACGAACGCGTGCAGCACCCCGAGGATCAGCGCCAGGCGCACGCGCACCCCACCCCTCGAGGACTCCCGGCGCTACAGGTCGGCTGGTCCCGTTCTACCCGATGGGGTCTCCCGGCCGGGTGTCGCCAGGCCGTACACCCGTCGGGCCGTCTCCCCGAACACGTCGGCCCGCTCAGCGTCGGACAGCGCTGCCGTCAGGGCCTCGGCAACGGCCAGCCATCCCCCGTACGTCGTGGCAGCCAGGCACACCGGCCAGTCGGAGCTGAACATCGTGCGGTCCGGCCCGAAGGCCTCCAGCACGACGTCGACGAACGGCCGGAGGTCATCGACAGACCAGCGGTCGGCGGCCTCGGTGACGATGCCGGACAGCTTCACGCTCACGTTGCCCAGCGCGCCAAGACCCCGGATCGCCTGTGCCCACCCACTGTCGAGACCGTCGCGCACGGCGGGCTTGCCCATGTGGTCGAGGACGAGCCGCACCTCGGGGACCATCGCCGCGAGGTCAAGGACTGCCGGCAGCTCACGAGGCCAGACGAGCAGGTCGAAGCAGAGCCCCGCGGACGCGGCGAGTCGCAGCCCGCGGATGACGTCCGGCCGACGGAGCCAGCGCGGATCGGGCTCCTCGTTGGCATGGTGCCGGAAACCGACCAGGCGGGCCCCACCGGGCGCTCCGCGCAGCGAGGCGATGCTTCGCGCGACGTCTCCGGCGGTCAGGTCCACCCAGCCGACGACGCCGGCCACCGCGTCGACCTCGGCCGCCATCCACGGGTAGTCCGCGGTCGTCGGGTCCCAGAAGTGCTGGTGGGCGTCCACTCGCAGGCGCGACACGTCCTGCTCGACGCTCATGCGGAGATCCTCTTCGGCCGGACGCGCGGTGCCTGTCCGGAGATCATCGCACCGCGGGTTCTCACCCGGCCCCGGCCACCCGCGGCCGGACGGCTCGAGGGCCGCCCCGCGACTCGTGAGGAGCGGCGGAACGGCCCTCTGACGCGAAGATTCACTGGCGCTGCGGGCCTGTGAGGGGTCGGGGGGTCAGGGTGACGGTGTAGCCGATGGCTGTGAGCTGGTCGATCGCCCGGTTCTTGATCTTGTCGGGGTTCAGCCGTGTGTAGTAGTCCGCGCCGGAGTCGCGGTAGGGGGCTTGGTCGGTGAGCATGTGCCAGATTGCGACGAGCATGGCGTGCTAGACGGCGACGACGGCCTTGAGGGGCCCGCGGCGGGTGGCGATGCGCCGGTGCTTGGCGGCCAGGTAGGTGCCCTTGGATCTGGCCGCGGCCATGGCCGCGACGCCGAGGGCGCCCTTGAGGTAGGGGTTGGCTGGTCGGGTGTGGGTGGACTTGACCCGGCCGGCGGACTCGTTGGCCCCCGGGCAGGTCCCGGCCCAGGAGGACAGGTGACCTGGGGAGGGGAACCTGGTCATGTCTGCGCCGGTCTCGGCGATGATGACGTCGGCGACACCGGTGGACACCCCCGGGATGGTCACGATCAGGTCCCGGACCCCACGAAAGGGCGCCATCGCCTCCTCGATCCGGGCGGTGACCTGATCGATCGCCTCGGTCAGGTGGTCGATCAGGTCCAGATGGGTGCGGGCCAAGAACGCGTGATGGTCGGCGAACCGCCCGTCCAACGCCTCGGTCAGCTCGCCGAGCTTCCAACGCAGCTTCCGTTTCGCCAGGTCCGCCAGCACCGCAGGGTCGCGCTGACCGGCGATCAGCGCCTCGAGCATCGCCCGACCCGAGACGCCCACGATGTCGGTTGCCACCGCGGACAGCTTGATGCCGGCGTCCTCGAGCAGCTTCTCCAGTCGCTGGACCTCCCGGGCCCGCTCCCGGGTCAAGGCGGTGCGCGTCCGGGTCAGGTCCCGCAGCGCGCGGATCGGTGCCGGTGGCACGAACGAGCCTCGCACCAGGCCGTGCGCGCCGAGCTGAGCCAACCACGCCGCATCAGAGACATCGGTCTTGCGCCCGGGCATGTTGCGGGCGTGGCGGGCATTGACCAGCATCAGCTCCCACGGACCGTCCTCGAGCACGTAGTAGAACGGCTTCCAGTAGTCGCTGGTCGCCTCCATCACCACGCACGTGACCTCCTGAGACACCAGGTGCTCACGCAGGGCCAAGACCTGCCCGGTCATCGACGACCACGTCGTGACCACCGTCGTGGTCCCAGCCCGACCACCACCGGCAACCCGCACGGCGACCTTGGCGTCCTTCTTGGAGATATCGATCCCGGCGCATCGCCGGTGCACCACGTCCATGCCTGCCCCTCCGCTCCGCTGTGACCATCGACAGGTGCGACCCGGGGAGGGCAGGGAGAAGATCGAAGTCTGACGCGCGTGCTCAAGGCAACAGTCCACGGTTCCCGTGGGAGCCCTCCACCACCATGCTGACCTACAGGCTCACAGGCACCACAGGGGCATCGACGTCCTCCGGGCCGCACCCACCCAGTCTCCGCCAACGACAACGCCTCCCACCAGAACCCCGGCGAGAGGCGAGCCGACCACAATCTTCACGAGCCACAGCGAGACTTCAAGAAGTCTCTGAGGCGCTGACCTGCGAAAACACTGTCGGGATGACAGGATTTGAACCTGCGACCCCTTGACCCCCAGTCAAGTGCGCTACCAAACTGCGCCACATCCCGTACGGCTCGCTCAGCCGCCGTCACTCTACCTCAGCGCCCGCGCGCAGTGACGGAGCCGTCTGCGTCGCTCAGGCTAGGCCGTGCCGGCTCCGGCTCGCCTGCTCCTGTGAGCGGAACAGACCGAACCGTGGCAGGTACTTGTCCCAGTCGATGATGTGGGAGTCGATCTCCGGTCCGTCGATGCAGGCGTGCTTGCGGACCAGCTTGCCGTCGATGGTGACGGGCACCATGCAGGCCCCGCACATCCCGGTGGCGTCGACCATGATCGAGTTCAGGCTCGCGACGCACGGCACCCCGTACGGCATCGTCAGGTCGCTCACCGCCCGCATCATCATCGGTGGCCCGATGGCCACAACCTCCGCGATCGGACGCCCCTGGCCGCCCTGGTTGGCCTTGAGCAGTTCCTCGAGCGGACCGGTCACGAACCCCGGCACGCCGAACGTCCCGTCGTTGGTGGCGTAGATCACGTCGAGCTGGTCACCGAACTCGGCCTGCAACCTCCCGACCCGCTCGTCCGGACCGTCCCAGAACATCAGGTCGGCGGTGCGGAACCCGGAGATCAGCGTCACGTGGTTCCCGATCCGCAGGTGCTCCCGCATGATCGGGTAGACGGGCGGCAGACCCAGTCCGCCGGCGGTGAAGACCACCGTGGCGTCGTCGGCCTTGCGGTGCACCTCGCTGGGGCGTCCGAGAGGTCCGGCGATGCCGGCGAAGGCGTCCCCGACCTCCATCTGGTTGATCTCGATGCTGGACGTGCCGACCCCCTGCACCACCAGGCAGATCGTGCCGGCCTTGGCATCCCAGTCGGCCAGCGTCAGCGGGATGAGCTCGCCGTCGGGCTGGGGAAGCAGGCGGACGAACTGTCCGGCCTGGGCGGCCTGCGCGATGAGCGGGGAGTAGACCGTGAACTCGAAGATCCCGTCGCTGAGCTCGGACTTGGCCAGGATGGTCTGGGCGGTCGCACCCAGGTCCGAGTACGCCTCGGCGCTGGCGACCATGCCCCGGATCACGTCCGGCGCGAGGTCGACGGTGCCGATGATCTCGCGGGCCGCGGCCTGTCCGTCGCCGGCTGCGTGCACGGCCGTCGAGCCGCCGCGAGCCGCGTCCCCACCGGTGAAGACACCGGGCAGGGTGGTCTCCTGAGAGCCGGAGCGGTCGAGGTTGATCGTGCCCCACTTGGAGGTCTGCAGACGCGACTCGGAGTCCTTGATGATCGGGTTCGAGGCGTTGCCCAGGGCCATGATCACCAGATCCGCGTGGATGGTCTCGTGCTGACCGGTGGCGATAGGTCGGCGGCGACCGGAGTCATCGGGCTCGCCCAGCTCCATCACGTCGAGCGTCGCGGCGGTGACGAAGTTGGTCTGGGCGTCGCCGAGGAGCTCCGACGGCGCACGCAGCACCTGCAGCGCGATGCCCTCCTCGAGGGCGTGGTGCAGCTCCTCGACCCGGGCCGGTATCTCGCTCTGCGTGCGGCGGTAGACGATGGTGACGTTGCCGCCCAGCCGGCGAGCGGTCCGGGCCGCGTCCATTGCGGTGTTGCCGCCGCCGATCACTATGACGTCCTTGCCCGCGATCTCGGGCAGCGGCGTCTCGTAGTCGGGCCGCAGGCCCTGCATGAGGTTGACCCGGGTGAGGAACTCGTTGGCCGACATCACGTTGAGCAGGTGTTCGCCGGGAACGTTCATGAAACGGGGCAGACCGGCGCCGGTGCCCACGAAGATGCGGGCGAATCCGGCGTCGCGCAGGTCCTGCAGGGTGGCGGTCTTGCCGACGACGAAGTTCATCACGAACCGGCCGCCGAGCATGCGGATCTTGGCGACCACGTCGTCGATCAGATCGTTGGGCAGGCGGAACTCCGGAATGCCGTACCGCAATACCCCGCC
>JBBRCL010000080.1:0-8784 GCA_038204895.1 Actinomycetales bacterium
GGGGTGTTCGACAAGCTCGTCGAAGAGGCCATCGCCGGCTACGACAAGATCATCGGCCTGGATCTGTCCGAGGTCGCCGTCGACGGCAGCCTGCACAAGGCACCCTGCGGTGGTGAAGGGACCGGCCCAAACCCCACGGACAGAGGGAAGGTCGGGTGGAAATGGTCGGTTGCCACGGACCTGTTCGGGATCCCCGTCGGCTGGGTCATCGACGGCGCGAACCGCAACGACTCCATCCTGCTCGAACCGACCCTGCAGGCCGTCGCCACCCGCGGACTACTCCTCGACATCGAGACCCTGCACCTGGACCGTGGCTACGACAGCGACCTCACCACGCAACGCTGCCACGGCCTCGGGGTCACCGACATCGTCTGCGCCAAGAAGAAGCGGAAGCGCGAGGCCAAGATCAAAAAGCCACTCACCCTCGGACTGCGCTGGCCCGTCGAACGCACTAACTCCTGGCTCTCGAACTTCGGTCAGCTGCGCCGCAATACCGACCGGTTCAGTAAACAACGACTCGGCCAGGTCGCCCTCGCGGTCGCCCTCATCCTGACGGTGAAACTCGTCAAATGGGCCAAACGATGGACCGACTAGACCCGCCTATCCGCGCGCGCTCTTACTTCCACTACTGGGACACCGCGGCCGGTGCGCCAGCGTTCAACGACGGCGAGAAGGGTCTGCAGGAGCTGGACTACGTCGTTGCGTCCGCCAAGGAGCACGGCGTGCGCCTGGTGTTCCCGTTCGTCAACAACTGGGGCCCGTACGGCGGCATGGACCAGTACGTGCAGTGGGCCGGGGGCGACTACCACAGCGACTTCTACACCGACCCGACGATCAAGGGCTGGTACCAGGACTGGGTGGAGCACCTGCTCAACCGGGTGAACACGATCACCGGCGTCGCGTACAAGGACGAGCCGACCATCATGGCGTGGGAGCTGGCCAACGAGCCGCGCTGCCTGGCCTCCGGCAAGTACGAGCCGGGGCCGGACTGCACCACCGAGACCGTCACCGCGTGGGCCACCGAGATGGCCGCGTTCGTGAAGTCCATCGACTCCAACCACCTGCTCGGCATGGGCGACGAGGGATTCTTCTGCGAGGAGGGCGGCGACCACTGGACGAACGACTGCAGCCAGGGTGTCGACGCGCGGGCGCTCGCGCAGATCGAGGACCTCGACATGGTCGGCCTGCACCTGTACCCGGACCACTGGGGGACATCGGTCGACTGGTCGGAGCAGTACATCGTCGACCACCTGGCGCTGGCTGCCGAGGCGGGCAAGCCGCCGTTCCTGGGGGAGTACGGCTGGCGCGGGGACGACCCGCGGAGCGTGGTGTTCCACCAGTGGATGAGCACGTTCTTCGCCCAGGGCGGCGACGTCGCCCTGTACTGGATCATGCAGCCGCGCGACGAGTTCTCGACGCCGCCGGACAGTGACGGGTTCACCGCCTACTGCCCGAGTGCGGTGTGCACGCAGGTGGGGCAGTGGACGCTGGCCTACCGCGACGGTCAGCGAGCGCTGCCGCCGGTGGCCGAGGTGGACGTGCTGATGACCGTGGTCGGCGAGCCGGGGTCGGTGGACCTGCTGGCCGACGACGTGTCGCTGTTCTCGACGCTGGACGTTGCGAGCGTTGATCTTGATCCCGAGACCGACGGCGTGCAGAGCGAGCTGACAGTCGAGGCGGGGGAGCTGTCGGTGTCGGACGGCGTGCTGACGCTGACACCGGCGGACGGATTCACCGGTCGGGGCGAGATCACATACGTGGTGTCCGACGCCGAGGGCCTGGTCAGCGTGCCGGCGATGGTGACCCTGCGGGTCAGCGAAGCGGGGTGATGGGGCGACCCAGGTCGGGAAGCCGGCCCGTGTCCCACCCCATTCGCCTGAGCGCGAACTTCAGCCAAGCCGGCCCGCCACGCGGAGCAGGTACTCGCGCCGATTGAGCGGGTTGTCGTCGGTCCGGGCGCGCTCGGGCACGGGACCGACCACCGGTGCGTAGCGCTCGAAGGCGCTGACCAGCACACCCTCGCCGCGGGTCAGCCCAGGCAGCAGCACCTGCAGGTCGTGCACGTGTGCCGCGGGGAGGTCCCCGGACAGCAGGTAGCCAGGCCCGCGCGGCCGGGTGTCGAGCGGGACGCCGCGCAGCCGCGCGACCGCAGCCAGCACGGGGCTGAGGGCGTCGGCGGGGATCTCCAGCTCGACCCGGTGGATCGGCTCCAGCACCCGCGTTCCGGCACGCGCCAGCGCCGTCATGACCACCAGGGGCGTCAGCCCCCGGAAGTCGGCCGGCACCGTGACCGCGCTCCAGTACCCGGAGTGGGTGACCGTCACGACGGCGTCGAGCACCTCCCACCCGTGCAGGCCCTGGCCAAGCGTCCGCCGCACTGCCTCCTCGATGGCCGTCCAGTGCGCGGGGAGCGGCGACCCGAGCTCGACGTTCAGGTGGAACGTGACGCCGGAACCCACCGGCCCGGGCGCGACCCGCAACCCGACGGTCGCCGCGAACGGGTTGCCGGGCGTGCCGATGATCTCCACCGCCCCGCCGACACCGACCGGCCGCTCCACGCAGATGGTCGTGGTCCCGCGGAACGTCACATGCACGCCGTACTCGTCGGCCAGCGTGGCCTGGATGACCTCCTTCTGGACCTCCCCGTACAGGGACAGCCAGATCTCGCCCCGGGCGTCGTCCTGCCGCACGTCGATCAACGGGTCCTGCTCGGCCAGCCGGGCCAGCGCCGCGTGCAGCTGGCCGCGGTCGCGGGGGTCCACCGGGTCGACGACGGTCTCCAGTGAGGGCGGGGAGAACTGGTGGCCCTCCGGATACCGCCGCGGGCGCTCGCCGACGACGTCGCCGATCTGCACCGTGGGCAGGCCGTGCAGCTTCGCGATCTGCCCCGCCGCGACCCGGTCGCGCCTGGCGACCAACCCCGGCTCGAACACCCGGATGCCGGTCACCTTCGCCTCGCCGTCGCCGACGCGCACGACGTCGCGCACCCGCACGACGCCGGAGAACAGCCGCGCGTAGGCGACCTTCTCCCCGGCCGGCCCGCGCTCGACCTTGAACACCGCCGCGGACAGCGGCCCGTCCTCCCCGCCGCGCGTCGTCGGCAGCAGACGGGTCAGGCCGGCCTGCAGCGCCGCCACGCCCGCCCCCGTGATCGCCGACCCGAAGAACACCGGGTGCACCAGCGACGCAGCGGTCTGCCGGGCCAGGTCGCGGCGCAGTCGGGCACGGGTCACCCGCTCCGGGCGGTCCAGCACGTCGGCGAGCAGCGCGTCGTCGTGCCGGGTGAGCACCTCGGTGAGCGGCTCGACGAAGGCGGGGTCGGCGTCGTCGTACGCGCGCACCGTGACGGCACGCGATCCCGGCCCGACCACGGCCCCCATCCCGACCATGCCGGGAGCCAGCCGGTCGCGGAGCTCGCGCAGGACGGCGTCGGGCCGCGCGCCCATCCGGTCGATCTTGTTGACGAAGACCAGGGTCGGGATGCCCAGCCGCTGCAGGGCCCGCATCAGCACGCGGGTCTGTGCCTGGACGCCCTCGACCGCCGATACCACCAGCACGGCGCCGTCGAGCACGCCGAGCACCCGCTCCACCTCGGCGATGAAGTCCGGGTGGCCGGGGGTGTCGATCAGGTTGACCGTGACGTCGTCGATGGTGAACGCCACGACGGCGGACCGGATGGTGATGCCGCGCTGCTGCTCCAGCGGCATGGTGTCGGTCTGCGTGCTGCCCGCGTCGACGCTGCCGACCTCGTCGATCACGCCGGCCGCGAACAGCAGCCGTTCGGTCAGGGTGGTCTTACCGGCGTCGACGTGCGCCAGGATCCCCAGGTTCAGCGATTCCACACAGCTCCATGTCCGTGACGTAGGTGGCTACCTGTCGGGGCATGGGCTGTGTCATCGGGCTCTCCGGGTGTCGGGGCGTCGGGGAAACCAGTGCAGCGCGCGGGGGTGCGAGGGGCAACGTGATTACGGGGGCCGAAGGAGAGGGGAACTCGCACGCGAAGCCGGCCACGCGGTTGAGATCAGCGGCGTGCCGTCCGAGGCATCGGCCGCGGGGGGCGGCCGCGAAGGGGGAGCTGAGATGGGCGAGCACACCGGCGTGCGTGTGATGGTTGACGAGCATCAGCTCGCTGAGCTGCAGGAGGTCCTGGCCTCTGCAGAAGCGAAGGTGGAGGAGGTTGGCGGCGAGCCTGTGGTCGCCCCGCCGCTCCCGGGCGAGGAGGTCCGCAGGATTCTGCCGGTGTTCGTCTGGATCGTGGTGGCGACAGTCCTCGGTTCAGCGGGCGTGTCGGCTGTGGTGATGTGGATGATCAAGAAGCTCGGCTGCTCCGCGATCATCACCGACGGCCCAGACGGCAAGGTCGACATCCGAGAGGACTGCGACATCAAGGGCATGACGATCCTGGTCGACAAGGACGGCAAGCGGACCATCGTCGACGCCGACATCATCGACTTGAGCAAGCTCATGTCTCTGGTCTTCAGCGAGGGCGTCGAGGCGGGCCTGATCGACACGGGCCTGCTGTTCGACTACGAGGCGGTGGGCGTGGGGTTCGAGCCGGAGCTCGGCTACACGTCGGCCGCGTACGCGGTCGAGGCCGAGCCCGTGATCGCGGAGTGGAAACAGTGTCTGGCCGACAACGGCGTCGTGCCGCCGACCGAGCCGGGCGACCTCTTCCCGCGCGAGGGGGGGTCGGGGCTGCGCTCGACGAGCAGATCCGCATCGGGCTGATCGACGTCGACTGCAAGCGGTCGCTCGACACCGTGCAGCGCCTTGCCGACATCCAGGCCGCTCACCAGCAGGAGTACATCGACCGGAACCAGGAGTACGTGGCGGCGTGGGGGCAGCGGAGCAGCGCCAGCTCGAGGTTGCGCGCACGTACCTCGCCCAGGCTGAGGCGGAGGGCTGGCTCGAATGATCGGTCGGGCCACCCGAGCCGGCGCTAGCCTCGCCGCTTGGAGCATCGGCGCACCCGCTTGACGCGCCGTTCGTGAGGCCTGTGGTCCCACTGTGAAGGCTTTGTTGCAGATGGCGACGCAAACCCTTCACGCAGACGCGCGAGGTCCGACCTCGACCACCGCGCGCACGTCGAGTCGGCCCTCGCCCCCCACGTACCCTGGTCCGATGCGCGTGCTGGCAGCCCTGTCCGGTGGGGTCGACTCCGCCGTTGCCGCCGCCCGCGCGCAGGACGCGGGGCACGACGTCGTCGGGGTGCACATGGCGCTGTCCCGCAACCGCGACCAGTTCCGCACCGGCTCCCGCGGCTGCTGCTCCATCGAGGACGCGGGCGACGCTCGCCGGGCCGCCGACGTGCTGGGCATCCCGTTCTACGTGTGGGACCTGTCCGAGCAGTTCGAGGCCACCGTTGTGGCCGACTTCCTCGCCGAGTACGCCGTCGGCCGCACGCCCAACCCGTGCGTGCGCTGCAACGAGCACATCAAGTTCGCGGCGTTGCTGGACCGGGCAACCACGCTCGGCTTCGACGCGGTCGCTACCGGCCACTACGCGCGCGTCGAGATCGGGCCCGACGGCGCCCGCGAGCTGCACCGGGCGCGCGATGCCGCGAAGGACCAGTCGTACGTGCTCGCCGTGATGGGCCCGGACCGGCTGGCCCGTGCGATGTTCCCGCTCGGCGACGCCGCGTCAAAGGATGACGTTCGCGCGGAGGCGGCGGCGCGCGGCCTGGGCGTCTCGGCCAAGCCGGACTCCTACGACATCTGCTTCGTGGCCGACGGCGACACCCAGGGCTTCCTGCGCTCGCGGCTGGGTTCCCACCCGGGCGATGTGCTGGATGGCGAGGGGAACGTCGTCGGGCAGCACGACGGCGCGTACGCCTACACCGTTGGCCAGCGCCACGGTCTGCACCTGGGCCGGCCGACCGCCGACGGCCGTCCGCGCTACGTGCTCGACGTGCAGCCGGTGAGCAACACGGTGGTGGTCGGCGCCGCGGAGGAGCTGGACGTGGTCGGACTGCGGGGGAGCGACGCGGTGTGGTTCGGCGCGCCCGGGCCGGACCGGTTCGACTGCACGGTGCAGGTCCGCGCGCACGGCACCCCGGTGGTTGCCCAGGTGCGCGCGCTCACCGACGACGACGAAGGACCCGCGTTGGAGGCACGACTGGCCGAACCACTCCGCGGCCTCGCGACCGGCCAGTCGGTCGTCGCCTACGACGGGAGCCGTGTCTTGGGCCATGCGACGGTTGCCCGGGCTTTCCGGTAGCCAGCTCAGGCCGCGCCTTGCGCACGGGATTTCAGCCGTCGGCGCCGCTCAAGGGCGGTGCCAGAGTGCCGAAGTCAAGAGCGGACTCCCGCTGCCAGATCGGCAGCGGAGCATGCCTGCACGCCGGAGGATGTCATGGCAACTGCGCCGACGATCCTTGCGCTGGCGCGCAATACTGGCGGGTTCTACCACGGGGAGCTCCTCGGAGGACTGGTACGGCAGATCTCGGCGGCCGGCGGCCGGGTGATCGTCGCGGAGACCCTCGACCCGGGTGCCGACGACATGGACTGGCAGGCCGCCCCCGCCTTCCACCTGCCGGTGGCATGGGACGACGTCGACGCCGTGGTCTGCATCGCGTTCGCGTGCGACCCCGAGTACCTCCGGCAGGCCCGGGCCGCCGGGAAGCCCGTCGTCGTGGCCAACCACGTCTTCGAGGGCTTTGACGCACCGGTCGCCCTGCCGGACAACCACGGCGGCATCCGCTTCGCCGTCGAGCACCTGATCGCCCACGGCCACACCCGGATCGGCTTCGTCGGCTGCCTTGACCGGTACGACTACCGGGAGCGCCACGCCGCCTACGTTGACACGATGACCGAACACGGCCTGCCGACCGGGGACGACCTGCTCTTCGAGACCACGTCGTACTCCAGGGAGGGCGGGGCTGCGGCAGCCGGGGCGCTCCTCGCGGCGACGGACCGTCCGACGGCACTGGTCGTCGCGACCGACGAGAACGCACTCGGCCTGATGGCGGTACTCGTCGACGCCGGCCTGTCGCTCCCCGAGGACCTGGCGATCATCGGGTTCGACGACATCGAGGAGGGCGCGTTCGCGGTGCCGAGCCTGTCCAGCGTCGGCCAGCGGTTCGAGGAGGTCGGCGCGCTCGCCGGGCGCCTCGCACTGTCATGGCTCGTCGGAAAGGAGACGCCCACCGGCGCCTACACCGTCGACGCGGCCTTCCTGGCCCTCCGGGCGTCCAGCGGGTGTCGGCCCGACCTGGTCGACGTCCGGCCCGGACGGCACGCGCAGCCGGTCCCCACTCCGCCCGCTCGGATCCGAGCGGGGGTGCGCAAGGCTCTGATGTCGCTGTTCCCGGAGAACCGGGCCGCCGAGATCGATGCCCTGGCCACTAGGGCGATCGACCTGCTCGACGCGATGCTCACCACATGCGACGAGCCGACGGACGAGGGCGTGCAGACCGTCATGCGCGCGCTCACCGACCTCGCGAGTGAGACGGAGAAGCTGCAGCAGGTGGCGTCGGTTCTCACCGAGTACGCCCGGCAGGTCGTGACCGGGAACGAGCGGCACCGGCCGGGGCCCGCAGGCGTGCTCGGCTCCCTCGCGGAGCTTGCGGCACGCGGCTACATGCACCGCTCCCGTCGGCACGAGGCCGCGGTCATCGAGATGGACGCCGTCGCAGGCGGCTTGCTGCGGGCCGACGGTGCCCGCAACCGCTCCCTGGCCTGGCTGACCGGCACCCACGTGCGCGCCGGTGTGCTGGCCCTGTGGGAGGGCCCGGTCGAGGAGGGCAACCTGCGGATCGCGGGCGTCCACGACCCCGGCGGACTGCTCGACGCAGACGCCGGACAGGTGACGAACGTGCGCCGCTTCCCGCCGGCGACCCTCGTGGATGCCCCCGACGGCCTGGCCGACGAGATGTGCCTCGTCGTGCCCGTCGCCACCTTCGAGCACCAGCTCGGTCTGCTGGCGCTGGTCGGCGAGATCGACACCACTGCGACGCGGGAGACGTACTACTACTGGGCGGAGATGCTCGTCCGGGCGTTTGAGGGCGAGGAGCTGCAGAACGCGGTCCGGACGAGCGAGGAGCGCTACGCGTTCGCGTCTCGCGCGGCCAACGACGGGTTGTGGGAGTTCGACCTGGCCGCGGGGGCGATCTACCTCTCCCAGCGATGCAAGGACCTCCTCGAGTTGGAGGGAGAGCTTGGCCGCAGCACCTGGCTGGACCACGTTCACCCGGAGGACCGGGAGAAGCTCAGGGACGCGCTGGCGTACGCCGAGGCCAACGCGGAGCTACCGGTCGAGGTCGAGTACCGGCGGCCGCTGCCCGACGGTTCGATCCGGTGGCTGCTGACCCGCGTTCTGGGCGTCGCTCCGGACGGTGGCGCGGTGCAGCGCCTGGTGGGCTCGATCTCCGACATCGACCGGCGCAAGGTCCTCGAGGAGCAGCTGCGCCAGGCCGCGCTGTTCGACGCGGTGACCGGTCTGCCCAACCGCCGGTTGTTCCTGGACCGGCTCAGCGTGGCGATGGAGTACCCGCGCCGCCGGAAGTCCGCCCGGTTCGCGGTGCTGTTCCTGGACCTGGACGGGTTCAAGCTGATCAACGACTCGCTGGGCCACCTGATGGGTGATGAGCTGCTGCGCATCGTCGGTGAGCGCCTCCGTGAGGACCTGCGCAGCGTCGACACGGCGGCCCGGTTCGGTGGGGACGAGTTCGCCCTGCTGCTGACCAATCCCGTGCCGGACGACCTGCTGGTGGTGGCCCGTCGGATCCAGGACCGGATCTCGGCGCCCGTGCTCCTGGGTGAGCAAAAGGTCTCGGTCACCGCGAGC
>JBBRCL010000081.1:0-8782 GCA_038204895.1 Actinomycetales bacterium
CTCCTCGGGCCTGCTCGTCTCGCGGCTCGGGCTGGGCACCATGGGCTGGGGCGCCCGGACCGGAGCTGAGGACGCCGCGGACCTGTTCGGGGCCTTTCGCGACGCCGGGGGGACCCTCGTCGACACGGCGTCCGGGTATGCCGGTGGGCGAAGCGAGGAGATCCTCGGCCAGCTGCTCGCGGGTGTGCCGCGCGAGGAGGTCGTCGTCGTCACCAAGGCCGGGATCAGCGGCGCGGTCGGCACCGGCCGCGTCGTCGACGCCTCCCGCCGGGCTCTGATGGGCCAGCTCGACGCCTCGCTCGCGCGGCTGGGGACCGACCACGTCGACGTCTGGCTCGTCCACGCGTGGGACGAGCGGACTCCGCTCGCCGAGACGGTGAGCGCCCTCGTGTGGGCCGTGCAGTCGGGCCGGGCCCGCTACGTCGGCGTGTCGAACCACGACGGATGGCAGGCCGCCCGGACGTTCTCGCTGCTGGAGCGCGAGGGCGTGCCGCTGGTGGCCGTCGAGACCGAGTACTCGCTGGTGTGGCGGCGGGCGGAGCTCGAGCTGGCGCGAGCCGGGGCCGCGCTGGGCTTCGGCCTGCTGGCGTGGTCGCCACTCGGCCGGGGTGTCCTCGCCGGCCGCTACCGCGGGTCGGTGCCCGCCGACAGCAGACTCGCCTCGGAGGACCTGTCCCGGTTCGCCGCCGTCCACGTGGGTGAGCACACCCGAGGGGTCGTCGACGCCGTCCTCACCGCGGCGCGGGGGCTCGACGTCACCCCCGCCGCGCTGGCTCTGGCCTGGGTTCGCGACCGCCCCGGGGTGTCCGCGCCCATCGTGGGCCCGCGCACTCCCGTGCAGCTGCGCGCGCTGCTCGCCGCCGAGAGTCTCGAGCTGCCACCGGAGATCGTCACCGCACTGGACGAGGTCTCAGCCGACCATCTGTGACGGCTCACCCGTCTGGCAGGCCCGGTCCTCAGGACCGCTCGGTTTCCTCGAACTCCTCGTCGTCAAGGCCCGAGTAGACGTCGTCGTCGGTGTCGTCGTCCTCGCCGTCCTCGGCGTCGTCCTCCCCGTCGAGCTCGAGGTCCAGGTCGTCGTCGTCCTCGTCGTCGAGGTCGTCCTCGTCGAAGTCCTCACCGTCGTCCTCGTCGTCGTCCTCGTCGTCGTCCTCAGGGCCGCTGTAGACGACCAGGGGGGTCATCTCCTGGTAGGTGTCGTAGAGCGCGGCATCGTAGGTCTCGAAGGCCTCGCTGAGGTCGTCGTATGCGGCCATCACCGCTGGGTCGTCATTGCCACGCCGGGTCGAGCAGGCCTCGAGGTGCCGCTCGAGGGCGGCGACGAGCTGGTTCAGTGCACCTCGCGGATCTGCGCTCATGCGATGACCGTATCGGCTGATGACGCACAATGGGAGTCGATGGTTGAGTACGAGTACCAAGTCCTGTCCTTCCGCCGCGACACGGCGCGGGGGGACATTCGTCGGCTGCTCGCCGAGCACGCCGAGTACGGCCACTGGGAGCTGCACCGGACCCGGGTCTATATGGGCGGGCTGACCCGAACGTGGCTGCGCCGCAAGATCATCAGGCCTCCTGGGCCTGGTCTCAGCAGGTCTCGATGAGCCGGAGCAGAACTCGGGCGCCGAAGCGCAGCGACTCGACGGGCACTCGCTCGTCGATGCCGTGGAACATGGGGGCGAAGTCCACGTCGGCGGGGAGCCGCAGTGGCGCGAAGCCGTAGCCGGTGATGCCCAGCGTCGCGAGTGCCTTGTTGTCGGTGCCGCCGGACAGGCAGTAGGGCAGCACCGTCGCCTCGGGGTCCTCGGCCTGCAGGGCGGCCGTCATCGCCTCGACGAGGCCACCCCCGAAGGGGACGTCGAGGGCGATGTCGCGCTGGGTCACCCGCACCTCGACGTGCTCCCCCGCCAGCTCCCGGAGCCTGGCGAGCAGCGCCTCCTCGTGGCCGGGGAGGAAGCGCGCGTCGACGGCCGCGGTGGCCTCCTGCGGGACGACGTTGTGCTTGTAGCCCGCCTCGAGCATGGTCGGGGTCGCCGTGTCCTGGAGCGTGCCGCGCACGAACCCCTGGGCACCACCGAGATGGGCGAGGAGTGCCTCCGGGTCCTCGTCGGTGTATGCCGTGCCCGTGAGAGAGCTCAGCCCGTCCAGGAGCTCTCGGACCGAGGCGATGTACTCCCGTGGCCATCGGTGGGCCTGCACCCTGCAGACGGCCTCCGCGAGCCGCACGACGGCGTTCTCGGCGTTGGGCACCGAGCCGTGGCCGGCCCTTCCCGTGGCCACCAGGTGCACCCAGGCGATGCCTTTCTCGGCGGTCTGCAGCAGGTAGGCGCGGCGCGGCGTGCCGTCGGGGCCCGGTACGGTGACGCTGAAGCCACCGACCTCGCTGATCGCCTCCGAGACACCCTCGAACACCTGCGGGTGCTCGGCCGCCATGAAGTGCGACCCCTTGAGCCCGCCGGCCTCCTCGTCGGCGAAGAGCACGACGACGATGTCACGCGGTGGCACGATGCCATCGCGGGCCAGGTGACGGACCACCGCGAGCATCATCGCGACCATGTCCTTCATGTCGACCGCGCCCCTGCCCCAGATACAGCCGTCGCGTTCCTCGCCACCGAAGGGGTCGACCTGCCAGTCCGCCGATCGCGCCGGCACCACGTCGAGGTGCCCGTGCACGCACAGTCCCGGTCTGGACGGGTCCGCTCCGGGGATCCGCACGACCACCGTCGTCCGGCCCGGCTCGCTCTCGTAGACGGCCGGGTCGAGCCCGACCTCGCGAAGCAGCCCGACGGCATACTCCGCGGCCGCTCGCTCCCCCGGCCCGGAGCCGTCCCCGTAGTTGCTCGTGTCGATCCGGATCAGCTCCTGGCAGATCCTCACGACCTCGTCCTCGGGGGCGCTGCGTGGTCTCACCTCGGTCATGACGACACCCTAGGGTGATTTCGGCAAGGTGGCCCCGAGCGTGTATCGTTCACGGTCGCGGCAGGACCCGTCGCTGGGGTCCGCGCACCACTCGTCCGGGTGGCGGAATTGGCAGACGCGCTAGCTTGAGGTGCTAGTCCTCGTATAGAGGGTGGGGGTTCAAGTCCCACCTCGGACACTCAGAAACCCCGGGTTTGACCTGGGGTTTCGTGCTTGTCAGGCGTAGCCTGGCCTCTCCGGGTAGCACGGTGGTAGCACCAGCCCCACTCGGAAGGGGCAGTTCATGGCGTGGATCGAGAAGCGCACGCGCGGCGACGGAGGCGTCTCCGCGCGGGTGGTGTGGCGTCTGGGCGGCACGCGGGACGGTGCGTACCAGGCGGAGACGTTCAGCGCGGGCACGGACGCCCAGAACCTGGCTCGGGCGGACGGGTTCAAGAAGATGGTCGACGCGGCGGGCCAGCACTGGCCGGACGGTTGGGTCAGAGGTGAGGGCTTCGTCCGGCCGCCGGGGACCGACCCGCTGACGGCACCGCCACCGTTCGAGGTGATCGGCGAGGAGTACGTCCGGCAGATCGTCGACCTCTCCCCCGGACAGCGGAAGCGCTATCTCGGGCAGATCCGTGTCCTGGCCAGGACGCGGGTGCGCGGCTCGCTGGTCTTCACCAGGCCGGTGACCGGCATCCACGAGTCCGACATCAAGGACTGGCTGATCGACTGGGACCGGTCGCTGAAGACCAAGGCCAACTACCACGGCCTGGTCCACGGGGTCTTCGCGTATGCGGTGAAACGGGGGTACCTGGCGGCTAACCCGGCGCTGGGGACGGCCCCGAAGCAGTCCCGGGTGCGGCAGTCTCGTCCCGAGCTGCGGTTCCTCACCGAGGCCGAGCTGCAGACCGCCGCGCGGCTGGCCGGCGCCCACGGCGACCTGCTGGTCGTGGCGGTGGGCACCGGGCTGCGGTTCGGTGAAATCAGTGCCTTGTGGGTCGGCGACGTCGACCTCGACCGCGGCACGGTCCGGGTCAACAAGGCGTGGAAGCACGACGGTGAGAACGGCGAGACCGACACCCCGGGCTGGCTGGCCAAACAGCTGCAGCCCAAGCACGCGATGCGCCAGCACCACCTGGGCAACCCGAAGACCCCCAAGTCGCGGCGCACCGTCACGCTCTCCCCGTCCGTGGCCGGAGTGTTGGCGGCACGGATGACGGGCAGGGCTGCGGACGACTTCGTCTTCACCACCCGCACCGGCCGGCCACTGCACAACGGAGACTTCTACAGCGACGTGTGGCGCAAGCTGCTGAGGTCGCTGCCGGCCGAGGGGGTCGCGCCGTTCCGGTTCCACGACCTGCGGCATACCCATGTGGCCTGGCTGGTCGCCGGGGGCGCGCCACTGCCGCACATCCAGGCCAGGCTCGGTCATGAGTCGATCACGACGACCATCGACACCTACGGGCACCTGCTGCCGGCCGGGGACGAGCTGATCTCGGGGATCATCGACACCGCCCTCACGGGCGGGACGATCCGACCGACGAAGGCCGGAGGTTGAGGGGTTCCCTGTCAGTCGCGTTGGGTGAACACGCCCGTCCGTCACCTGGAGCAGCGTGCGCACGATGTGGCGGTGTACGTCGCTGACGGCGGGTAGGGCGGTCATAGCCGGGAGCGGCCGCCTCGCCTGCCTGGCTGCAGGGCGAGGGGCCGGGGCTGGGCCGGTGTGGTCACCGGCTGCTCGCAGGCGGCGATGAGCTCGTCGAGGTGCTCGAGGCGGAAGCGGACGTGTTTGCCGATGCGGGTGCAGCGGATCTTGTGTTGTCGCACGGCGTCGGCGACCCAGCGGGCGGGGACGTTGAGGTAGGCGGCTGCCTCGTCGATGGTCAGCAGGCAGCGGCCGGTGGCGGTGTCGGACATGAGCGCCGTCCTCCTTCGGCTGATCGGCTGGGTGGGCTGCTCATCGGCGTCCGATGCCGAGCCAGTGGCGGGTTTCGGCGATGGTGGTGTAGAGGCGGCCGGTGCCGTTGAAGCGCCACCAGTGGGGGCCGGTGCCGCGGCGGCGCCAGTCGCGGACGGTGCGTTGCGGGGTGTGGATGAGGCTGCAGAACTGTTCGAAGGTGAGCAGGGCGGTGTCGTCCCAGTGGGTGGGGATGTGGATGGGTTCCATGGGCTCGGCCTCCTATGCGGTGGGGTGCTCTCACCCTCCTGAAGCCGAGAACCGGCCCCTGGTGGTCACGGATCGGCAAACTCGTCACAGATCGTCACCGTCCGATGCCGGGGGAGCGGTCCGGGGACGTGGTCCGCCGCGGGGTGTCGTCCGGGCGACGCGGGGGCCGGGGGGTGGCTGGGATGCGCCGGTCGGTGGACCGGGTCCGGGGTTGTGGTCCGTAGCGGTCGATGTCCTGGAGTGCGTGGTGGGCGGCGTGGGCGGGGCCGAGGTCGGCGCGGTCCCGGGCGAAGGTGTCGACCCACTGGGTGCGGGCGTCCTGGATGGTGTCGGCGACCAGGTGGGCGGTGTTGTGCTGCCGGCCGCGGGTCATGGCGACGTAGGCGGCGGCGGCGCCGGTGCTCTGGCCGAGCAGGAGGTGTGCCTGGTCGACGGTGTCGCCTTGGGCGCCGTGGACGGTGGTGGCGTAGGCGAGCTCGACGTGGTCGTGGACGTAGCTGGCTGGGAGGTGTCGGGTGCCGCTGATGCCGTGGACGGTGAGGCCACCGTCACGGCGGATGCTGGTGATGGTCCACCGGTCGCGGTTGGCGACGTCGAGGTCTGGGTTGTTGTGGCGGGTGGCGACCTGGTCCCCGACCGAGACCCTCTCTCCGGCGCGGGTGGTGACGGTGGGCCCGGCGGGGATGGTGTCGGTGGCGTGGCGGTGGTCGCGGATGGCGGCGTTGAGGGTGGCGACCTGCTCGCGGGTGTCGGCGATGACCAGGGCGTCGGCGGCGGCGAGGGCGGCGACCCGTTCGATGTCGCTGGGGTGGATGACGACCTGGCCGCGTTCGTGGAGGGCGTCGAAGACCCGTTCGGGGTGCTGGCCGGTGCGCATGAGCAGGGTCAGGGCGGCGTAGTCGGGGTCGGTGAACCGGTGGATGGCGTTCAGGACGAGGTGCGCTTCGGGGGGTGCCCAGCGGGTGGCGTGGTCCAGGACCCCGCCGCGGCCGACGGCGGGCAGCTGGTGGCGGTCCCCGATCAGGGCGAGCCGGGCGCCCGCCCGGTCGGCGATCATCAGGAGGGCTCGGGCGGTGTCCTGGTCGAGCATCCCGGCCTCGTCGACCAGGAGGAGGTCGCCGGGTAGCAGCCGGGCCAGCGGGTTGAGCTGGCCGGTGGGCACGCGCCACCGGTGCCCGTCGGTGTCCCAGCGGTGGCCGTGCTGGTGGATCAGCCAGGCCGCGGAGAACGCGTCCACCCCAGCCTCGGCCTGCGCCACGCGGGCGGCCTTCAGGGTGGGGGTGACGACGAGCATCCGGCGGCCCTGCCACTGGAGGAGGTCGGCGGCGGCGGCCATCGTGGTGGTCTTCCCGGCGCCGGCCGCGCCCTCGATGACCAGGAGCCGTGCGGTGCCGGTCAGGGCGGCGACGACCCGCCGCTGGCCCGGGTCCAGCCTCCGGGCGCCGACCCGCTCCCCGACCGGGTCGGGGATGGCGGGGCGCGCGGCCCGGGCGGCGAGGCGGGCGACCAGGTCGGCCTCGACGTCCAGCACCCGGGCCGAGGTCAGCGCCCGGACGTGGTCCGGGACGTCGCCGCGCTGCAGCAGCGGCAGGCAGCGGTCGATGGTGCGGGCGACCAGGTCCTCGACCAGCTCGCCCCGCACCCCGGCGGCGGCGATGACGCCCACGCCGGCGATGATCTTCTCGACCTCCCCGTGGATGTCGGCGCCGTTCCAGGCCGAGCGGCGACCACCGAGCCGGGTCAGGACGAGGTCGGCGACGGCGTCCCGGTTGACCCGCCCGATCGCCGTCCCGGCCAGCCCGGCGCCAAGAGCAGGGTCCGGGACTGGTGGGGTGAAGCCCAGATCGCGCAGCTCCTGCCGCCACCTTGCGGCGAGGTCGGCCCCGCTGGTGGGGGTGACCTTGTCCGGGCGGGCCTGCGCCCAGGCCCGCCGGTCCCAGGCTCGGCGCAGGCCCGGGCCGGGTTCCTCGCCGGGATGCTCGCGCCGCCAGGCGGCCTCGTAGCGGTCGGTGTTGCGGGTGATCTGCGCCGCGCGGGCACTGAACGCACCGGCATACGGGGCGAGCTCGGTGATCTCGCTGGTGGCGGGGTCAAGGGTGTACCCGTGCGCGGCCAGGACTCGGCGGAAGGTGGGGTCGCAAGCCACCGCGGCGTGGCCGATCCCGTTGACCGCCTCGATGCTGTCCACGACCCCGACCGAATGCAGCCCCCGCCATCGTCCGCCCGCTTCGACGCGGGCGTTGACTTGGAGGTGCAGGTGCCGGTGCGGGTCCCCGGCCCGTGAGGTGTAGTGCCGCACCACCACCGCCTCCAACCGGTCCACCGGCACCTGGACCTGCCGGCCCCGCGGCCCGACCCGGGTCGTGGCGTGACCGGCCAGCCAGCCGATGACCTCCCCCGCGGCCCGCTCCTGCGCGCCGTCGTACGCGGCCGCGATCTGCGGGTGCAGGGACGCGGCCAGCGACCAGGTCTTCGGGCCGTTGACCACGACCTCGACGAACCGCAGCCCGTGTCCGTCGGTCCGCAGCCGCCCCTTCGCCAGCCCGGTCTCCACGTCGTACCCGGCGACCCAGGCCTCGTAGGCCGGCCCGTCCAACGTCCCCACCTCGGCAACCCGCGGGGGAACGACGGGGGGGACGTCCCCGGGAACGTCCCCATCCACGTCCCCCCACCCGGCGGTCGCCACGTACCGGGTCGCCAGGCCGGTGCCCTCGGCCAGGTAGTAGTCATCCGCCCGGGACCGGTCGGCCTCGACATAGGAGCGGGCCGCGCCGGCCGAGCCCCGGTAGAACTTCACCCCACCATGCACCCGGCCCCACCGCCCGTCACCGCTCGTCAACTACCCTGGAAACGACACTCGGCCCGCCCTCGCGGGCGGACCGAACTACGAACCTTCGTAGCATGCGTGCCGCTCAAATTGGAGCCTTCAGGCGGTCGGTCGGGCAATGGGTTTCCGAACTCGTCACTCGACGGACACTCCCAACCCGTCACAAGAAACGCCTGTCAGCGACCTCAAGAACATGACCGGTGGATCAAGGATCAGACGGGCTTCCTCTCGAGTTGCGGGCCATCTGTCCGGAGAGCACGATTTGTGCGTCACGAGGACGTGGCAGCCACTCGAGAGGGGAGCGAAATCATGGGAGTTCGCAAGATGTTCGCAGCAGGGGTCTTGGCGGCCGGTGCCGTCGTGGCATCCGGCTTTGTCACGTCGGGTGCTGCACAGGCATCCGTGGGCGACTGTCCCAGCGGTTACATGTGCGCGTGGTCGGACGCGAACTACAACGGTGCCCGGCTTCAGCTGACGGGAAGCAACAGCAACTGGGGGATCTGGAGCCAGTCCAAATGCCTGAAGTACCTCAACTGGAACGACTGCGCCAGCTCGCTCTACAACCACACCACCAACAAGTGCTACCGGTTCTACGCCGACGCCACCTTCGGTGGGGGGTACCACACGCTCAAGCACGGCGACACGATCGCCTACCTCGGCACGTGGAACTTCAACGACACCATCTCCTCCGACCTGGCGTACGACACCACCGGGACTTGCTGATCCTCGATCCACCGTTGAAGTAGTTCAAAGAGCGGGTCGGAACACGCGAATACCCCTGTGACCAGGGAGAATACGGCTTGTCGAGAGTCGTTTTCATCCGATCAGAGGGGCATCCACGAGATGCGAGTTTCTCATACTTTCCCGGCCATCTCGGCGACCTTCGACGA
>JBBRCL010000082.1:0-8625 GCA_038204895.1 Actinomycetales bacterium
CCGTGGTGCCCTGGACCCCGTAGAACCTTAGCCCCACCACCGCCCGCTCCTGGTGGGTGAGTGCGGCGAGTGCGGCGCGCAGGTCGATCCGCTCCGCCGAAACGAGCTCCCGCTCCTCGCCCGGATCCGTCGGCACCACCAGGCGCAACAACGTGGCCAACCTCCGGCGTCGGCGGTAGCCGTCGACGTAGCAGGCCATGATCGAGCGCCGGACGTACGCCTCCGCGACGTCGGAGTGAACCCCGTCCGGGTCCGCAGGAACACCTTGATCAGGGCGTCCTGCACCAGGTCCTGAGCAGCAGCCACGTCACCGGTGAGCAGGTAGGCGTAACTGGTCAGCTGTCGACCCCGCTGCTGCACCAGGTCGCTCAGCACCTGGTCGCCCCGGCTCTCAGCCATCGACGGTCCCCTCTGGTCCGCAGTCACGGTACTGACGAACGGCGGGCCAGTTCGGTTGTAGGCGACGGCCACCCGGTTGTTGGCGACGCAGGACGAGGGCCGGCTCAGCCGTCCCGGGAGGGCGACCACTCCTCGTCGCGGGCCTTGGTGGTCACGACCATCACCGGGCAGGTGGAATGGTGCAGCACCGCCTGGCTGGTGGAGCCCAGCAGCAGACCGGCGAACCCGCCGCGGCCACGTGACCCGACCACGATGAGGTCGACGGCGCTGGAGAACTCGGCGAGCAGCTGGGCGCCGGTGCCGTCCAGCACGTGGCGGCGCACCTGCAGGTCGGGGTGACCGGTCAGCGCCCGGTCCACCACGACGTCCAGGCCCTCCGCGACATCGTGCAGCACGGTCTCGTGGTCCACCGCCGCGGGGAGCCAGGCGAGGTAGCTGGTTCCGGTGCCGATCGGCACGCCGGCGACGGCGGTCAGCTCGGCGCCCCAGGCCTCGGCCTCCTGGATGGCGTGCTCGAGGGCGACCTCCGCAGCCGGGGAGCCGTCCACCCCGACGACGATCCGGCCCACCCGGGTCCGGTGCGCGGCGTCCGGCGTCGTGTCCTCGGGCTCGGGTGCCTGGCCCTGGCGCCGGCGGTAGGGCACCACGACGGTCGGGCAGTGCGCGTGCGCGGGCAGGGCCGAGGAGACCGTGCCGAGCAGGCGCTCGGCGAACCCGCCTCGTCCACGCGTGCCGACCACCACCGTCGACGCCCCGCGGGACAGCTCGACCAGCACCGCCGCCGCGTCCCCGGTCGCCACCGCCGACGTCGTACGCACCCCGGTCACGCTGACCCGCGCGACCGCCTCGTCGAGCACCGCGCGGGCGCCCTCGGCGATGGCCGTGTCGTCGAGCGCGGCGTACCCGCCGTCCAGCGCGGCGGCGGTGAACGACGGCACGGAGTACGCACAGACCAGGTGCAGCGCACGGCCGTGCGCGTGGGCGTAGGCCGCCGCCCAGTCCGCTGCTTCGAGGCTCGCCGGGGAGCCATCGACTCCGACCAGGACCACGTCGTGGTGGGTCATGGCTCCTCCCTAGGGCAAGCGTCAACCCCAGTCTGCCCCTCCCGGGGCCGTGACGGGTGGGTGCGAGCGGGGGATTCTCAGGCAGCCAGGTACGCGTGCCACGAGGGATGCGGCCGGGTGGCCGCGACGAGCAGTGCCGCGCTGCCGCGCGGGACCACCGGCGTGATCAGCAGCGCCCAGCCGATCTCGGAGAGCAGCCGGTCGGCCTTGTGGTGGTTGCACCGCGAGCAGGCCGCGACCACGTTCGTCCACTCGTGCACGCCGCCGCGGGACCGGGGATGGATGTGGTCGACCGTGTCGGCCGGCGCGGCGCAGTAGCCGCACCGGTGGGCGTCGCGCTGCAGAACGGTCCGGCGGGTCGGCGGCACCACCCTGCGGTACGGGACGTGCACGTAGCGGGTGAGGCAGAGCACCTGGGGAACCAGGACGGCGAGGCTCTGCGAGCGGAGTACCCGACCGTCGGACTCCAGCACCACCGCCTTGCCGCCGAGCACCAGGGCGATCGCCCGGTGCAGGCTCACCACGCACAACGGCTCCCGACTGGCGTTCAGGAGCAGCGACCGACGCGGCGTAGCTACCTCATGCAGGTCCGACCAGGCGAGTGGGCCCTGCGGTGTCTCGAAGCCTCCGGCGTTGGTGGGCACGATGTCCTCCGGGTCATTCGGACCCGGCTGGCTGCAGGGCCCGGCTGGTGACGCAGGGCCAGCGTACGCGGTCGTCGGCGCGGCCTGCCGTCGGGGCGCGCGCCCGCGAGGCATGACAAGGGCCGGCGGACCATCGGTCCACCGGCCCTGTCGGGTATCAGCGGTCAGCCCGTGACGCGCACGTAGATCGGGTTGGACTGCCAGATCGCACGGAACTGGATGAACTTGCCCGGACGCGGGGAGTCGATCTGCAGGTTGTCGCCCGCGTAGATGGCGACGTGGCCTGGCGAGACGATGATGTCGCCCGGCAGCGGCTCGGTCACCCGGACGCCGACGTTGTAGTAGTCGCCCGAGCTGCGCGGAAGCGAGATGCCCAGCTGGGCGTACACGTACTGCACGAAGCCGGAGCAGTCGAAGCCGTCCGGCGACGCACCGCCTGCGACGTACGGGACGCCGACGTAGCGGGCCGCGATCTCCAGGACCGCGTTGCCGGCCACCGACTGCGGGATGGCGTTGTTGACGGGCCGGTCGGTCGCGCGCGAGACGCTCGAGGTCCGCACAACGACGACGGGCTTCGGATTGGCGGTGACGGCGATCGCTGGGGCCTCGAAGCCCCAGGCGGCCTCATCCGGCACCGAGACCACCGGAGAGGTGGCCAGGACCGCACGCGCCTCGGCCGTGAGGGCGGAGACGTCGACGGGCGGCAGGGTGTTGGCGGGGCCTTCGGCGGGCGCCGCGGACGCGGGCATCGCCATGGTCATGACAAGGCCGCCGGATGCGGCGACGACAGCCGATCGACGGCCGACGGCGGCCATCCCGGTCGAAGCAACTGCGGCGAAGTCGTCCAGGGGGGTCAGGCGGCATAGCGCTGCGCGATGCTTGGCGCGGTATGTTCCAGTCACTCGTTACCTCTCCTATGCCTACGAGGTGAGCTGTCGGGTTCGGGTGGGAGATCACCCGGCCCCGGTCGCGTCTACGACGCTCTCGGGACTTCACCCCAAGGACACCTGACGGTGTCCGAAGTGGTTCCCCCGCTCCTGCCATACGAGTCGAGATGGACCTGCGGGCGGCGGCAGGACTCGGCGATCCGCCCGAGGACTTCACGGAGGAGGGTTCCGGGAAGCACCTTGACAGTACCTGACGGCTCGACGCGATGTCACATTAAGGTAACGGTGCGTTCCGAGACAGCGTACCGGCACGCCGTCGGGCGGGCACCCCGACCTCGGGCTCCCGAGATCATCAGGGACTTTGGTCCCAAGTCAGAACCACCCGCCGGTTCAGTCCCGGTGGGCCGTTCCCGGCGCACGGACGAAGACATGCCGCGCGACGTCGTCGGGCAGGTCGAGGACCATGCCGGACCTGGGCACGCCCACCGTCACCAGGGCGCCGCTGACGTCGACGGTGATCGGGGCGCCGGGCAGCACCCCCGCCTGCGCCAGGCGGCTGAGCAGCTCGGTGTCGGTCTGCACGGGCTCGCCCAACCGGCCGACGACCGCATGCACCGGACCGGGGCCCTGGTCCTGGATGGCGCGGGCGAACACGACGAGCGACACCACGCCGTCCAGGAACTGCTCGGCGACGCGCTCCTCACCCAGCTCAGCCAGGCCCGGGATCGGGTTGCCGTACGGCGAGTCCTGAGGGTGGTCGAGCAGCTCGACCAGCCGCCTCTCCACCCGGTCGCTCATCGCGTGCTCCCAGCGGCACGCCTCCTCGTGCACGTACGACCACTCCAGGCCGATCACGTCCGTGAGCAGCCGCTCGGCGAGGCGGTGCTTGCGCATCACCCGGGTGGCCTTGAGGTGCCCGTCGTGAGTCAGCTCGAGGTGCCGGTCACCGCTGACCACCACCAGGCCGTCGCGCTCCATCCGGGCGACCGTCTGGGACACCGTCGGGCCGGAGTGGCCGAGACGCTCCGCGATCCGCGCACGCAGCGGGACGATGCCCTCCTCGGACAGCTCGTAGATCGTCCGCAGGTACATCTCGGTGGTGTCGATCAGGTCGGTCACGCCCGGTCCCTCCGCTGGTGCGCGCACCGCCATCGGCAGGTGCTGGAGCCAAGGCTACGGCCAAGGACCCCCGCGCCGAGCACCGCCGGACGTCCCAGCGGTGTACGCGGCGCGACGCCTACAGTGACGCTGTGACCGAGGCGACAGCCATCCAGATCCCCGCCGACCTGCTGCCCGCCGACGGCCGGTTCGGCTCCGGACCGTCCAAGGTGCGCCTCGAGCAGATCTCCGCGCTCGCAGCGGTCGGGCGGACCCTGATGGGTACGTCCCACCGACAGGCGCCCGTGCGCGCGGTCGTTGAACGGGTACGCAACGGGCTCGCCGAGCTGTTCGCCGCCCCCGCCGGCTACGAGGTCGTGCTGGGAAACGGCGGCACCACCGCCTTCTGGGACCTGGCGACCCTCAGCCTGATCCAGGACCGGGCGCAGCTGTGCGCGTTCGGCGAGTTCGGCACCACCTTCGCGCGGGCCGTCCAGAACACGCCCTTCCTGGCCGAGCCGACCGTACGCACCGGCGCCCCCGGGACCCTGGTGACGCCCGAGCCCCAGGACCGGGTGGACACCTACGCCTGGCCGCAGAACGAGACGTCGACCGGCGTCGCAGCGCCGGTGCGCCGGCCGGAGGGCACGGCGGACGAGGCCTTGGTCCTTGTCGACGCCACCTCGGGTGCGGGCGGGCTTCCCATCGACCTCGCGGAGACCGACGTCTACTACTTCGCGCCCCAGAAGTGCTTCGCCTCCGACGGCGGCCTGTGGCTGGCGATCTGCTCCCCCGCCGCCATCGAGCGGGCGCAGACCATCGCGGCAGGCGGGCGCTGGATCCCGAACTTCTTGTCGCTGACAACGGCTCTGGCCAACTCGCGGCTGCAGCAGACCCTGAACACCCCGGCGATCGCCACCCTCGTGATGCTCGCCGAGCAGGTCGACTGGATGCTCGCGCAGGGTGGCCTCGCCTGGACGACGGCGCGGACCGCCGAGTCCTCGACCCACCTGTACGGCTGGGCCGAGGCGCGGGACTGGGCCACCCCCTTCGTCACCGACCCTGCTGCCCGCAGCCAGGTGGTGGGCACGATCGACCTCGACGCCTCCATCGACGCGGCCGCGGTGTGCGCGGTGCTGCGCCGCAACGGCGTCGTCGACGTTGAGCCGTACCGCAAGCTCGGTCGCAACCAGGTGCGGGTGGGCATGTTCCCGGCCGTCGACCCAGCGGACGTGCAGGCGCTCACCGCGTGCATCGACCTCGTCGTCGACCGGCTGCGATGACCTCGGCCCCTGGTCCGAGCCCTCAGCGGTTCGTCCGGGACCGTCTCACCCTGACGTTCTACGCCTCGTTCATCGCCTGGGGCTGGTACCTGTACGCGTTCTCCCCGGCGATCCCGCTGATCGCGCACGAGCAGGGGATCTCCCGTGCTCTTGCGGGGCTGCACGGCACCGCGATGGCCGTCGGTCGCCTGATCAGCGGCAGCGTGTCCTCCCACCTGGCACTGCGCTGGGGCCGGCGGGTGCACGCGATCATCGGCAGCTGCATCTTCGCCGGTGGGGTCGCCGCCCTGATGGTGTCGACGACACTGCCTGCCACGCTCACCGCCACCCTCCTGGTCTCGTTCGGCGGCGTCCTGACCGTCTCGGCGGCGACACCGGCCCTTGCGGTGCACCACGGCACCGCCGGCCCGGCGGCCGTCACCGAGGCCAACGGGGTCGGAGCCGCGTTCGGGCTGCTCGCGCCACTGGTGCTGGGGTTGTTCGTGCGGCTCGGCTGGGGGTGGCGGCCGGCCGTCGCGATCGCCGCCGGGCTCGCGATCGCCGCTGCCGTCCTTCTGCTGCGCCTGCCGAACGTCCCGGCCCTGAGCCGCGGGACGCGGACCCCTGCGACGGCCGGGCGGGCGAGCGGCTTCGGCGCCACCTTCTGGCTGTTCTGGGTCGCGCTGATCTGCGGGGCGGGGATCGAGTTCGCCACGACCTTCTGGGCCCCGGACCTGCTGGGCGACCGGACCGGAGCCTCCGCGTCACTGTCCGCGGGAGCGGTGTCCGCCCTGGTGATCGGGATGGCGGCGTCGCGCTTCGTCGTCGGGCCGATGTCGCTGCGCAAGGCGCCCGAGAAGCTGCTGCTCGCCGGCTACGCGACCGCCGGCGTCGGCTGGCTGGTGTTCTGGCTCGCGACGTCACCGCTGGTCGCGATGGCCGGCCTGGCGGTCGCCGGGCTCGGCTACGGCACCCACTTCCCGCTGGCGGTGTCGCTGGTGGTCCGGGCGTCCGCCGGTCGCCCGGACCAGGCCGTGGCGCGCGCGACGCTCGGCGCCGGTGCCGCGATCGGGGTGGCGCCGTTCGCACTCGGCGCCCTGGCCGACGCCTTCGGACCGCACCAGGCGTTCCTGCTGGTCGGCGCCCTCATCGCCTGCGGGGGGATCGCGGTCAGCCTGGGTCTGCGGTCCGTGCACCGCACGCTTGCGGTGCAGGCCGCGGAGGCGGCAGCGTCCGATCGCGTCGCCGGGTCCGACTGACTCAGGCGGCAGTGACGCCGTCGGCCGCCTGCTGCTGGCGCAGCTGCTCCGCCACCTGCTGGCGGATGCGCAGCTCGTCGGCCTCGGCGTCGAGGTACCGCACCTGCAGATGCGGCCGGCTCAGCAGCCGGTAGCGGACCTCCAAGTCCCAGTTGCGGATCGCCCACACCGCAGCCGCACCCCCGACCAGCAGGGACGCGATCGAGCCGATCCCGATCGACCACCGCGCGCCGAAGGTCTCCGCCACCCAGCCGACGACCGGCGACCCCACCGGCGTTGCCCCGAGGAAGACGACGATGTACAGGGCCAGCACCCGGCCGCGCATGGCCGGCGCGGTGGACATCTGGATCGTCGCGTTGGCGGCCGTCAGCATCGTCAGTGAGGCGAAGCCGACCGGGATCGTCGCCAACGCGTACAGCGGATAGGTGGGCATCAGGGCCATCACCCCGGAGGCCACCCCGAAGGCCAGGGCGGAGCCGACCACCAGCCGCACCCTCGGCCGCTCCCGGCGGGCAGCCAGCAGCGCACCGGACAACGAGCCGATCGCCAGGACCGAGCCGAGAATGCCGTACTCCCCCGGGCCCTTGCCGAACTCGGTGCGGGCCATCACCGCGCTGGTCAGCTGGAAGTTCAGACCGAACGTGCTGACCACCCCGACCACGACCATCACCACGATGATGTCCGAGCGCCGGCGCACGTAGCGCATCGCCTCCCGGATCTGACCCTTGCCGCGCGCGACGTGCGGGACCGGCTGCAGCTCGTCCACCCGCATCCGTGCGAGCGCGACGACGGTCGCGGCGAACGTCACCGCGTTGATCATGAACACCCACCCGGTGCCGACCCAGGCGATCAGCAGCCCGGCCAGGCCCGGGCCGATCATCCGGGCGGCGTTGAACGAGGCACTGTTCAGGCCGACCGCATTGGCCAGCCGGTCGGCCGGGACCATGTCCGCGACGAACGTCTGACGGGCCGGCCCGTCGATCGCCGACACGCAGCCCAGCAGACCGGCGAACACGTACACGTGCCACAGCCGCGCGGATCCGCTCATGACCAGGAGCCCGAGCGCCCCGGCGAGCACGCCCATGCCGACCTGGGTGGCCATCAGGAGCTTGCGCCGGTCCACCCGGTCGGCGAGCAGCCCGGCCCACGCCGACAGGAACAGCGCCGGGGCGAACTGCAGGGCCGTGGTGACCCCCACCGCGACGCCGGAGTCGTGGGTCAGCACGGTGAGCACCAGCCAGTCCTGGGCGACGCGCTGCATCCAGGTGCCGATGTTCGCCACGAACGCACCGGTGAACCACAGCCGGTAGTTGACGTAGCGGAAGGAGTGGAAGGTCGGGCTCACTCGGCCACCCTCCGCAGCAGGACGACGGCGCGCGCCAGAACCTCCCGCTCGGCCAGGTCGAACCCCTTGATCCGGCCGGCCAGCCACTCGTTGCGACGACGACGGGTCTCCCGCACCTCGGCCTGACCGGCCTCGGTGATCGACACGACGACCTGTCGCCGGTCGGTGGGGTGACGATCCCGTCGGGCAAGACCCGCGGCGACCAGAGCGTTGATCACCCGGGTGATGTGCGGCGGCTGGACCTGCTGGTCCTCCGCGAGCGCCGTCGGCGTCATCTGGCCCCGGTTGGACAGAGCAGCGAGCACGGCGTACTGGCCGTCGGTGATCTGCTCGGAGCTGCGCTCCTGGCGAATCCGCCGCACCGCGTGGGTCACCGCGACGCGCAGGTCGGCCGCGAGCGCGAGCGGGCGGCAGGCGGCGGCGGTGACGGCGGTGACGGCGGTGACGGCGGGCGCGGCGGTCATCTCCTTATCTTAGGTCATTACCTAAGGTAACTGCCATCGAATATCCCGCCGGGTCAGCGGCCGGAGGTTGTCCCGGGTCTCGTGGAACTTGAGGTGGCGGTCCCCCACCTGACGCCTGCCGTGGGGTAGGTGTTGGGCGTCCACCAAGACGACCCGAAGAGACAGGGGACCACCGTGAACAAGGAGTATCAGAGGAAGAACGC
>JBBRCL010000083.1:0-8179 GCA_038204895.1 Actinomycetales bacterium
AGTGCTTGCGCGAGACCTCAACGATCGTCTGCTCCACGGAGATCGTGCGGCGCAGGAAGTCGATGTGCCGGGGCCGAAGGGCGACGAGCTCGCCCCAGCGCAACCCGGTCTCGATGTCGGTCATCACGAGGACCTGGAACCGGTCGGGGATCTCGAAGACGAGTCGGTCGTACTCCGCGGGCGTGAGGATCCGGGCCTTGCGTGGTGGGACCTTGGGTAGTTCGGTGCTCTCGCACGGGTTGGCCAGGATGACCCGGTCCCGGACCGCCCGTTTGAAGACCGAGTGCAGCATCACGTGGTACTTGCGCACCGACGTCGGCGACAGCCCGGAGGCGACGACCGCGGTCACCCAGTCCTGCACGAACGACGGCAGGATCTCGGCCATCGGCCGGTCCCCGAAGAACGGCAGGAAGTGCCTGTCGAGGTAGGAGCGGTACCCGGCCAGGGTGGAGACCTCCACCTGCCGTGAGGGCAGCCACACCCTCTCCACGTAGTGGCGGAACGTGATCCGACCCGAGGCCTGGTCGATCCAGCCGCCGGTCTCGACCGTCGACTCCGCCCGGCGCGCGGCACGCAACGCTGCCCGCTCCGAGGTGAAGGTCCCGGCCGAGCGCTGACGCCCGCTCGGGTCGCGGTACATGGCGGTGTACATAGCGCCCTTGGCGCGCTGGCGCACTCGCACCGACGGCACGGAATCACCTCCCTCGCAAGAACCCATCACGGAACCGGTGGTCAACCGTGGTCAACCGATGGTCAACATTGCTTGCCGTCCACCAGCGGATTCCGGCGAACGCCGGCGGACGCTGGAAACTGCCGCTGACCTGCGGTGTTACCCCGACTCTACCGCGCGCAACCTGCCGCGTCGATCCCTCCGTAGACGTCCGAGAATGTGGCTCATAACCCAGAGGTCGCAGGTTCAAATCCTGCCCCCGCTACGTTTGAAACCTGCGAACACGGGTTCACACGAAAGCCTCTCGGGATCTCCCGAGAGGCTTTCGTCGTCATTGCCCCACTTTGCGGGCCCCGAGCCGGCCCTTCGCCGCCTCCGGGTAAGCGACCTGGCACCTGAGGCCGCGGCGCACCGGGTGTGTACACGCCACCCGGTGCCAGGGCATCTGAGCCCTGCCCACCCCGTGCCACCCCACCTCTGGCCTGCCCGAACACCGGTTTGCGAGTCACACCGGGATGGGCATCGGGTGGGCACGTACCTCGCCCACCGCACCCTCGCGGCCCCGGCATCACCCGTCTTTGCCGCACTTGGCAGGTGGCAGGCGGGCGGTGCCACGAGGAGTTCAGGCCGGGCGCCTTCCGGCGTCGCGTGCGGGCATTGCCGTGGGTGGTGCGCTGCTCACGGTGGCCAAGCGAACGCGGTCGTACGAGCCGCCCACGCAGGGAACACGACCATGGCAACCCTCTCCGTCCGCGGCTTGGACCCCGACCAGTGGATCGACCGCAAGACCGCCGCCACCCTGATGGATCGCGACCAGGACACCGTTCGCCGCGTCCAGCGCGAGAACGACCTGCCCACCCGCATCGGACCCAACAACACCACGCTGCTGCGCCTGGGCGACCTGATCGACCTGGGGCGCATCCCGACCTCGGTCCTGGACCCCGCAGTCAACGTCCGGGACGTCGCCGACGCGATCGAGCTGCGCAAGCAGCTGGACGACCTGCGCCGCGAGCACGCCGTGCTGCTCGGCCGGCTTGCCGCCCACCAGGAGACCGTCGACCTGCTGCGCGACCACCTGGCCACCCAGACCGCGTTCATCGCCGACCTACGGGCCGTGCGCACCGGGACGGTGGCCTGAGATGACCACCGCCACTTCTCGTCTGTCCGTCGTCGGCAACCATCACACCGACCAGGCCGGCCGCTCCGAGTCGACCGGGAACCCGCTCCTGGACCTGGTGTCCGGTCTGCCCGTGAAGCTCACGAACGCCGACACCGACCTGATCGCGTGGGTCAACGGGCGGCCGACCGTCCTGGCCCCCGACGCGGACCTCGGCCAGGCGAGCCCCGGCCAGCTGAACCTGGACTGGTTCGCTGAGTACGTCGGCAAGCACGGCAAGACTGACGGGGAACGGGCGGTGGGCCTCGCCGGAGCGCTCACCCGCTACGTGTTGCCCTACGTGGTGGAGTGGGCGCTCGACCGGGCGCCCAACTTGAGGACGGTCACCGACTTCACCTTCGCCAGGGGCACCGGGCTGGCCGAGATCCTCGCCGGGCAGCAGCCGTTGCCCGCCGCTACGGTCGCCGGCGACCTGCTCGGCCGGCGCGCCGCGGCGTGCATCTGGCTGACGCCGCCGGATGCCGGAAGCGTCAGCCACGGTGGCCTGGCCGCCGTCCACGGCCGGATCTCGGCTCGGGACCTGCCCACCCACCGTGACTCGTCGGGCCACGTGCTGATCCGGGCCGCCGATCTGCGAGGTCTGGGCCTGCTCATCGAGCCGGAGCAGGCACACGGTGTGGCCAAAGGCACTGCGGACAACGACCTCTTCCCGTTCAAGCAGGCCATGCTGCGCGCCAGCGACCACGGTGTCCAGGTACGTGGCGACTACCGCCGACTGCAGTCGATCGACCCCCTGCTCGACGACCGTCTGCGGGCACCGCGCGAGGACGCCGGGTACTTCTCGTTGCCCACGGTGCGCGCCATCGCGACCCACCTGACCGTCGTGCACCAGATCGTCCTGTGGATGCTGCGTCTGACCGGCATGCGCATCGGTGAGGCGTACGGCCTGCTCGTGGCCGACTTCATCCAGACTGCCGATGGGGATCGGTGCCTGCTGATCAACAAGCAGGGAGGGACCCCCACGGTGGTTCGGTCCAAGCGCGACGGCAAGTACCACCGCGGACAGCACAAGCCGAGGACAAAGACCGGGGAGCCGCGAACCATCCGCGTGCCCGCCATGCTCACCGACCTGCTGCTGCTCGTCATCGAGATCTTCCACACCGACCCCGACGGGCAGGTGCGCACCGAAGACCGCCTGATCCCGGGCCTGCGCGCCGACGACAAGAGCGGCGCGGCTGGCTTCCGGAACAAGCTGCAGGACGCCGTCGCGGCAGCCGGGGTAGATCGGCCCATCCCGCACGACTTCCGCGGCAACCTGATCACCGACCTGGAGAACGCCCAGATACAGCGGCGGCTCGCGGAGTACTACACGGGGCACCGCGAGGACAAGAGGTCCGTGCACGAGGCCTACGACGACGGCGTGCCGGTCGAGCTTCAGAAGCCCGTCACGGACGCCGTCGCCGCACTCGTGAGCGCCGTGTCCATAGAGGGCCTCATCGTGCCCACTGCGCTCGTCGAGTCCTGGGGCGTGGGGACCACCATGTGGCGTCGCCGCGACGAGATCCGCACTCGGATGAGTGAGCTCGGATGGGTGTCCTGGCCCGAGGGCCTGGACCCGCAGGCAAGCCTTCTGCGCACCGAGGAGGTCGCCGACCGCATCGGGTTGTCGCAGATCCAGGTTCGTCGCATGTACAAGTCCGGGGAGATCACGGCGCAGATGTACGTCATCGGCGGGGTGCGCACCTGGCTCGCTGACGTCACCGACGTCGAGGCCTTCCTGGACCGCAGATCAGAGCTGACCCTCGGTGAGCTCGCGGAGCAGGTCGGGCAGACCTACCACCAGACGCTCGCCCTGTGCACCCGGCTCGGGCTCTTGCCGTCCGACCGACGCACGGGGACAGCAATCCGTCTCGGGCACGACGCGGTCGGGGCCGTGCGCGCGGAGCTCGACCGGCGCCACGGTGGGGCAGAGGAGTCGATGGACCTGCACGAAGCTGCCGCCTGCCTCGGACTCCCACTCGGGCAGATCGAGAAGTTGCTGCGCTCCGGCGACCTGCAGCAGGTCCCTGACCCGCGTGGTGCCCGCAAGCGCTACGTGAGCAAGGCCTCCGTCGCGCGGTTCGTCGCACACACCCCCAGCAGCACGAACGGTACGGACACGGCCCTCGTCCCGTTCACTCGCGCGCACCAGATCATGGGTCTGTCTCGTCTCCAGCTGTCAGGTCTTGTGACCACCAGACAGCTGCACGCCACCACCATCGACCGGCGTCAGCACATCGGGCTGCAAAGCGCGCTGGAATACGCCAGAACGCGTGCCTTGCCTCAGCACGTGCGGGACGACCTGGCCGCAGCGGCGGTCCAGCGATGATGCGTGAGCCCACCCGGCGTAGGGTCGAGACCCACGCCAAGGACTGAGACGGACATTCAAGGCCGTTCAGGCCGCCAGATGGGGTGAGATGGGCTTGTGACCAGTAGAACGCCAAGTACTGCGGCCCAGGTGGCTCGTCTTGAGCGTTGGCTGGGGAGCGACCGCAGTGGGCGAGTCGATGGGGAGCTGCGCGCACCCTGGGAGCACCTCCTCCACCAGGGAACTGGCGAGCCCGGCGTGCGCGCCACAGAGGTCGACCGGTTGCACAACGCTGCTGCGGCCGAAGATCGAGTGCGTACCGACTACGCAGGTCGCAGCGTCATTGAACTCCTCCAGAACGCCCACGATGCGTGCGCCGATGCCGGGGTGACCGGCCGGGTGTGGCTGGTGCTCACCACCTCGGCTCTGATCGTCGCCAACCAGGGTGCGGCCTTCGACAAGAAGCGGGTGCACTCGCTCATCCAGCTTGGCGACTCGTCCAAGCGCGCGGGGCAATCAGACCACCACACGATCGGCTACAAAGGCGTCGGCTTCACGGCCGTGCTCGAGCTCAGTGACTGCCCCCAGGTGGTCTCTCGGAAGTTCGCCTTTGGCTTCGACCGCACGATCGCCGCGAAGAAGGTGGCCGAAGTGCTCGGCCAAGAACCCCGAGGCGTCCCGCTCCGGTACTTTCCGTTCCCACTCGCCCAAGTCGACCTTGGCGATGACGCCGACGAGGTGGCCCGACTCCTCGACCTCGGTGCCGTCAGCGTGATCCGACTGCCACTCCGTGATGACGCTGCCGTCGCTGCCGTTCGCCATGAACTCACCGAGGGTCTCAGACCGGAGACCCTCCTCTTCATGCCCAGCCTCAATCGCCTCACCATCCAGATGCCAGAAGACGAGATCGAATGGTCCCTGCGTGCCGGCCAAGAGCGGGGTACCGGTCGCGTGATGCACCTGAGGAGGTCGGGGGGCCAAACGGAGTCGTGGCTACTCGCACGCCGGGATGTGGCCGTGCCTCGCCAGGTGGTGCGCGAACTCGACGACCCCCTCTGGGCCGGCGTGCGGAGCCTCGTCACCGCGGTGGCGGTACCTTGGCGCAACGGTCAGCCGGACCCTCACCGTCCACCGCAACCGGTGCACGTCTACTTCCCCACCGACGACCGCCTCGGGCGGTCGCTCCTGGTGCACGGCGACTACTACGTGCACTCAAGTCGTCGCCGCATCACCCTCGACGGTCCGGGCCGCGCGGTCACAGATCTGGTCGCGGACACGGCAGCTGAACTCATTGCCGAACTCGCAATTTCCCTTCGGGAGCACGGGAACGATCTCGTGCGAGTTCTCGCACCCGCAGAGCAGCCCGAAGGATTCGGCGTCGTCCTCGCCGCGCGGATCGACGAGAAGCTCTCGACGACCGAATTTCTGAAGGCTGCGACCGCCGGCACCTTCCTATCTCCGCTTCACGCAAGGATCGCCGCCGCAGAGTTGCCGAGGCGCGCCCAGGTGGCAGTCGTGGACCTTCTCGGCACTCGGGCCGACCTTCTCGACCCAGGCATCCACGAGGGCTGCCAGGCCTGGCTCTCCGCGATGGGCGCCGGTCCCCTCACGGTCCAGGAGCTCTCCGGGCGGTTGGAGCCGGGCCCAGGCACCGAGTACGACGCACTCCTGAGCACCTTGGCGACCTGGCACGCCACGCTGGGATGGTCGGACAGGAACGACTGCCGTCGACTCCTGGCAGCCCGACCGGTGTTGCAGGACCAAGATGGCAGGTGGCGCCGACCTGGGCAGCTCATGTCTTTCGACTCTCGCACGCCGACCCTGCCCCCGGCGCTGGCGCGGGCTGTGTACGTTCCTCCGCGCAGCACGAACGCCCGGAAGTTCGCCGATGAGGTACTGCACGTCCAGCGCATGACGCCGGAGAGCGCGCTCGATGAGGTGTTGACCCTCGTAGGTCGATCACCCGAAGACCGCGAGCTCAAGGGCGTGCTGGACTTCCTGCGGGCACTGTGGCGCGACTCCCGAAGCACCCTTACAAGCGCCGACTCGAAACGGCTCAGCAAGGTTCCCGTACCCGTCAGGACCGTCGGTGGCGACCACCCTCTCCGGGGGTTCGGCGCTGCTGGCGCGGTGTACTTCACCAGGCACTGGACGACGAGCCAGACCCTCGAGCGCTTGTACGGGCCGTTCCGTCGCAAAGAGTTCCTCGACGTCCCACCGCCGAAGAGTGGCCTGGAGGACGACCGTCGCTTCTGGATGGCGCTTGGCGTGAGCGTCACTCCGCGGCTACTGCCGATCGACCAGCCCGGACAACGATCCGCCTGGTGGCACGGCGCCGATGTTGCGGCGGCGCGCGTGTGTCCTGACGGGCACCGCTACACCCTTCGCGAAGCTCACGGGGAGGCGATTGACCGCCTCGAGGATCTGCTCAGGCGCCAAGACGACCGCACACTTCACGCGCTTGCGAGCCACCTCCTCGGCCAGTCGGGTGACGTCCCCTGGGGTGGTGTAGTTCTCGGTCTTGTTCGTCGTGGTGACCGCGACGTGGAAGGCCATCGTGCGATGGTCAGTGAGACCGGACTAGGGAACTCACGGAAGGACATCGCACGATGGCCATGGACCAGTCTGCCCTGCTCGACCTGCTCGACCTGCTTGCCGCATTGAAGGACACCGACGTCACCGACCGGGTGCGCAAGGCGACCGAGCACCTGTATCAAGAGCTCATCGACGCTGAGGCGACCGCGGTGATCGGCGCCGGCCCGTGGCAGCGCACCGATGCGCGCACGGCGCAGCGCAACGGGTCGCGGGACCGGGTGCTGACCACCACCGCGGGGGATCTGGACCTGCGGATCCCTAAGCTGCGGACGGGGTCGTTCTTCCCGTCGTTGCTCGAGCGGCGTCGCCGGGTCGACCAAGCCCTGTTCGCCGTGGTGATGGAGGCCTACCTGCACGGGGTCTCGACCCGCAAGGTCGACGACCTGGTCAAGGCGTTGGGCGCCGACAGCGGGATCTCCAAGTCCGAGGTCTCCCGGATCTGTGTCGGGCTCGATGAGGAGGTCGGTGCGTTCCGCGACCGGTCCCTGGACCAGACAGCGTTCCCCTACGTCTACCTGGACGCGACCTACTGCAAGGCCAGGGTCGGGCGCCGCGTGGTCTCCCAGGCGGTCGTCATCGCGACCGGGGTCCGCGCTGACGGGCACCGCGAGGTGTTGGGGTTCGACGTCGGCGACAGCGAGAACGGCGCCTTCTGGACCGCGTTCCTGCGGTCGCTGAAGGCTCGTGGGTTGGGCGGGGTCCAGCTGGTCATCTCCGACGCCCACGAGGGCCTGAAGACCGCGATCAGCGCGGTCCTGCTCGGGTCCTCCTGGCAGAGGTGCCGGGTCCACTTCACCCGCAACGTGCTGGACGCGGTGTCCAGGACCAACTCCGAGATGGTTGCCGCCGCGATCCGCACGATCTTCGCCCAGCCCGACGCCGCCCACGTGTCCGAGCAGTTCGACGTCATCGCCACGATGCTTGGCCGCTCCCATCCGAAGGTCGCCGCGATGCTGACCGACGCCCGTGAGGACCTGCTCGCGTTCACTGGGTTCCCCGCCAGCCACTGGAAGAAGGTCTGGTCGACCAACCCGCTGGAACGGCTGAACAAGGAGGTCAAGCGCCGCACCGACGTCGTTGGGGTCTTCCCCAACCCCGCCGCGCTGCTGCGACTGGCCGGCGCGGTCCTGGTCGAGGCCCACGACGAATGGGCAGCCACCGACCGCCGCTACCTCTCCGAGCACTCCATGGCCCAGCTCGCCGCCATGACCCTGACCGCAACGGAGGTAGACCACCCCCAACTCCTCACGGCATGATCAGAACACTGACCCGCACGGTGTCGAGAAACGCCACCACCCAGCGGGACGTCACCCGCGACCGCTGCGGGCCCCGGCGGATTGCCGCGTGCCCCTGATGTCTTTGGTACTCAACGGGACTCCTCTGATGGGGTGTGACAGAGGACCTGTGCGCCGGGCGTTGTTGCCCTGCCCTGATCCTCATTGACTAGCGT
>JBBRCL010000084.1:0-8178 GCA_038204895.1 Actinomycetales bacterium
CGTGCCGATCCCGGTCCCGGTGTCCTACTTCTCCTTCGGCGGCTGGAAGAACAGCCTCTTCGGTGACACCCACGCCCACGGCATCGAGGGCGTGCACTTCTTCACCCGCGGCAAGGTCGTCACCTCCCGCTGGCTCGACCCGAGCCACGGCGGCATCGAGCTTGGCTTCCCCCAGAACACCTGACCCACCCCGTCAAGGCTCCGGCGGGCACCCTCGCGCAGGCGGTCCCGCTCGGACACCTCACCCAGCCTCCTGTGATCGAGCAGTGGTTGTGGTGGGGATCCCTCTCCGGCTAGGCGGGGCCCGGCACTGCGGGAGCACTAAGGGAGTGGATGTTCGAGATCCCTGTCCAGTGGGTGTGTCCGCGCGGTTGGGTCCCTCCCGGTCAGGTGGAGGGCGCGGGCCGCCTCTTGTGCTGCCTGGCTGGCCCGGTGCCAGTGATGGGGGAGGTCGGGGACGTCGGCCGCGCCGACGTCTACCAGTCGACCCTTGTTTCGGCTGTCGAGTTTCGCCAGTGAGGCTTTAAGGACGGTGGCCGGTGCGAAGAGCAGCTGAGATTCGATCAGGCGGTTCGGCAACGTCTGCGTGGCTGCGGCGAGTTCGGCGAGTTGCTCGGCTCCGTGTGCCAGATCCCTGATGGCACGTTCGATCTCAAGGCCGGTAGGTGCGGCGTCGAGGGTGGTGGTCACTTCCTGCAGGGTCTGGAACAGGGTGCGGCTGGCGGTGACGAACTCGTGGGTGGGGCGGGCTGCTGTGGTGAGCCGTGCCCAGGCGTGGTCGGCTTGGCGCATCTTGCCGGCCGCGGTGGTGATCGCCTCCGTTGTCTTCTGCAGGTCCGTTGGGGCGACGTCTGCCGCTGGTGATGCCTGGAGGAGCTGGAGGGTGACGGCGTACAGGTGGGTGCCTTGGTTGGCGAAGGCGCGGAGGACGTCGACGCTGGGGATGAGCCGATTCATCTCGCCTCGGCCTGCTTGCCCCCAGTCGTAGACGGCGGCCTCGAGCCGGTCGTTGAGGTGATCGGAGCCGCGGTGTGGGGTGACTGCGGTGAGCCGGTCGAGACCGGCGGGCCGGTGGGCGCAGTCGCGCAGGGCGTCGATGGCGCGTTCGGCGTACTGGGCGATGGCCAGGGGTCGGTCGGCGTCGGCGATGGGTGAGTGGATCAGGGCGTGCCGGGCGGCGACGGCGCCGAGGGCGAGGACGTGGACGGCGGCGCCGGCGGCTTCACCGTCGCCTGGGAGAAGGAGATGCTCGCTGGTGCCTGCCTCGTGGGCGAGGTCGGCGAGGGCGCCGAGGGTGGTGGCCAGCCGGGCCAGGGGGTGGGGGTCGGTGGGGTCGGCGGGGGTGATGTCGGTGCGGGTGTCGACCTCGGTGGCGGGCAGGTAGGTGTCGCGGCCGTCGCGCACGACGTGGAGGTTGCCGTGGCGGATCTGGCGGCGGACCCAGCCGTCGGTGCGGGCGAGCTGCCGCGCGGCCTCGGTGGGCCGGAGAGGGCGGGGGGCTGGTGGGCGCAGCGGGCTGGGGTAAGCGCTGGAGACGGTGGCGAGGGCGGCGCGGGCCGGGTCGTGCAGGCGGACGTGGGCGGCGCCGGGGCCGACGATCTCGTGCAGAAGCCGGTGGAGGGTGACGTCGAACCTCTCCCACTGCTCGCGGCTGACCGGGACCTCGCTGGCGCGCAGCTGCCGGGTGAGGCGGTCGGCGCGGGCGAGGAGGTCGGCGCCGGTGGTGGTGCTCACGGCCGGTCGGTGGTCTGGGCGAGGCGGGCGAGCTCGGCGATGTGCCAGGCCCACAGCTGCAGGTCGGCCGGTCCGTCGAGGGGGTCGATGTGGTCCATAGCGTCCAGGGCGGCGCTGAGGTGGCCGTGGACGGTCCCAGGGGCCGCCGGGATTGCCGGGGTGTCCGGAGCCACGGCCGGGAGGCCGGCGGCGGTGAGGCGGATCTGGCCGGCGAAAGCCGCCCAGGCGCCGTCGCGGGTGCCGTCACGATGGTCGGCGAGGTGGGCGGCGGTGGCGAGGTGGGCGGCGGCGAGGCCGAGGAGGTCGTCAACGTCCGGCATGGTGGATCTCCGTTCGGTAGGTCGTGGGCGCGGTAGCGGTTGGTCAGCGCAGCTGCCGCGCCGGTCCCGCCCATAACGGGGCAGAGCCGTGGGGGGCGAGGCCGTGCTCGGGTCCGGACGGCAGGGTCAGGGCGCGGGCCAGAGCCCTGGTGAAGACGCTGTGGGGGTTCCAGCCCTGGCGGGTCATCTCGGCCTGCGCGGACTGGATCAGCCGCGCGGCGTCGGCGGCGGGTTGGGCCTGGACCAGCGGGGCCAGGGTGCGGATCGCCTCGGCGATGGGGTGACCGCCGCGGGCGAGGCAGAGCCGGGCGAGCTCGGCTCCGGGCTGGTGGGGGTGGACGCCACCGGTGTGGCTGGGGTCGAAGGCGCTCAGGCCTGCGGGGCCGTGGGTGGCGAGCCAGGCTGCCGGGTCGGCTGCGTCGGGGAGCCGGGTGACCAGGGCGGGCCGATGGGCGTGGCGGCAGAGCAGGTCGAGCCAGCGGTCGGTGCCGGCGGCGCCGGCGGGGTCGGCGTCGAGGGCGATGACGATGGGACCGGTGGTCAGGCTCATGACGCGGCGGGCTTGGGCGGGGGAGACGGTGGTCCCGTTCGTGGAGCACGCCACGAGGTCCCCCAGCCGGCCGACGGTGAGGGCGGCTGCGCTGACGGCGAGGGCGTCGAGCGTGCCTTCGACGACCACGACGGTGGCATCCGGTCGGGAAGGCGGGCTCGGCAGGTAGAGGGCGGTGGCTTTGTCGAAGGTGGCGGTGCGGGTGGGGTTGCGGTACTTCGGGGATCTCGGGTCGCCGCCGATGTCGCGTCCGACGAACCCGCTGATCCGGCCGTCGGCGGTGGTGATCGGGATGATGAGCCGGTCGCGGAGGGTGTCGATCGGGGTGCCGCGTCGGCTGATCTGGGCGAGGTCGACGGCGAGCAGCTCGGCGTCGGTGACCCCCGCCGCTCTCAGGCAGTCGACCAGGGTGGTCCAGCCGTGGTCGGCGTGGCCGACCATCGGCCGCCCGTGGTGGTTCTCGAGGGGGGCGAGGTCGATGCCGCGCCGGTGGTGCAGGTAGGCGGTGGCGATGGCGTGGCCGACCGGGCGGGAGAAGTGGTCCCAGGCCAGCGCGTTGATCTCGTAGCCTCGCTCCGGCGTGACCGCCGACGGTGGCCGGGCCACCGCCGGAGGGTTGGCCGCGGCGTCGGCATGCCGGGGTGGGGCGGTGCCCTCGAGGATCTGCACCGCCTCACGGAACCCGACGCCGTGCCGCCGCTGGGTGAAGTCGATGACATCGCCGGAGGCGCCGCACCCGAAGCAGTGGAACCGGTCCGGGACCCCGCCGACCGACATGGATGCGGTGGAGTCCTCGTGGAAGGGGCAGCACCCGAGGTAGCCGCGCCCGGACCGTCGTAGCTGCACCCCTGCGGCGGCGACGACCTGCTCGATCCGGTGCCGGGCCCGCACCGCCGCCACGTCCACCGCGCCGTCGATGCTCACCGCTGCACCCCCAGCGCGGGCCGGACCGGAGGCTCGGCCTGCCGGGTCTGCTCGTGGCGGTGGACGAGCATCGCGAACTCCTCCACCGGCATCCGCGGATCCGAGCGGAGCGCCTGCGTGAATGCGGCGTCGACGACGTCGGCAGCCACGTGCGGGTGGAGAACGGCGTACTCGTCCCAGGTGGCGTTGTACGCGTACAGCAGCCCGGCGGGTATACCTGACGGGCGGCGCTGGGAGATGCGGGTGTCCCCTCGCTCGCCCCAGCGCATGCCGTAGTCGTGGTCGACGCCCGGCGCACCGCGGTGGCTGGCGTCGAAGGCCGTGGGTCCGACCCAGACCAGGCAGGCGCTGTCCCGGCCGCCGAACGGGCGCTCCGGTATGCCGTCCAGGGCCGCGGCGGTGAGCGCGTCGAGGTCGGTGACGCCCTCGGAGAGCGCGGCGGTGACCCGGTCGGCGACGGCGAAGTGCTCAGGGTCGGCGGCCGGGGCGAGGCACAGGCCGGCGGCGTGGGCGTAGGCGTTGCGCTGCCCGAGGCGGTACCAGTAGTCGGTCGGGTCGGCCAGGTCGACGTTGGCGTGGGCGCTGCGGGCGAGGGCGACCAGCTGGGTGAAGATCTCGTCGGTGGCTGGGGTGGTCTGGGGCATCGGTGCCTTCCCGGCGCGGGGCCCTCCCGCGCTCCACTGGTCAAGCAGCCTGGACGGGGCACTACCGGCGGCGCAGGGGCGTCACTGTTCGGGGGCTGCGTCGGTGCGGGGGAGCCGCGAGGGTGGGGGTTGCCGGTGCTCGTGGGCGGTGCACTGGGTCAGTGCGGCGATGTCGAGGAGGCGGGCCTCGATCTCCCGGAACGCGCGGAACCAGTCCACGGCCGCGGTGGGTGAGGCGGTCTGCGCGTAGCAGCCCCGTTCGTGGTCACGCAGCGCGCACAGGGCTTCGACCATCGCGTTGTGCCGCTCCCAGCACGGTGGGATGACCCGGACCTCGACCGCGAACCTGGCGACGAGGTCAGCGACCCACCCGCGCAGCCGCCCCATCGCTTCCTCGCGCTCGGCCTGGGTGAGGGAGGGGATGTGGACCGGGCCGGCCTGCTGCCCGAACGTGGCCTCGATCAGCTCCTCCTCGTGGCGGTGCGGTTGCTGCCCCATCACGCGCCGAACACGTCGGTGCCGGGATAGGTCGCGATGGTGTGGGCCTGGTGGATACCGGCCTCCACGGCGGCGCGGTCGGCGGCCAGGGCGGTGGCGCCCTTGCGATCCACCCACCGGGTCAGGGTCAACGCGATGGGCGGGGCGGCGCGCAGCAGCAGGATCGCCGTGCCGAACGGCAGGGTCCGCAGCCGAGCCGGTTCCAGGATCGGGACCTTGGCCATCGAGGTCGAGGTGGTTCTGTGTCCGTCCCGGCCGCGGCTGGTGGACCTCTGCTGCTGGTCGCGCTGGCCGATGAGCTTGGACAGGTCCTCCAGGTCGCGGGCGTTGGAGCCGCCGCCGAGGATGACCTTGGCGATCGCGGCGTCCCAGATGGCCGACGCAGCATGCTCACCCCACACGTGCCGGGCCTGGGCCAGGGACTGCAGGACCACGATCGTGGCGATGCCGGTGCCGCCGCCGTCGGACATCAGCGACGGCAGCGACGGCAGCGGGTAGTTCGCCGCCTCGTCCAGGATCACCGACAGCGGCGGGTCCAACCGCGCACCGGGGGAGCGGGCTGCGACGCGGCGGGCGGCCTCGACGACGTCCTCAACAAAGGCTCCCACCAGCCCGGCCGTGGCCGAGCTGCCGCTGGAGGTCCCCAACAGGTACACGGTGCCGTTCCCGGAAAGGAACTCGTGCGGGTCGAAATGCTCCCCGGTCCGGGGGGAGACCGCGTCCAGGACGTTCGGGTCGGCCAGCGCGGCGAACGCGATGGTGACCATCGCCCACACCGAGTCCCGCTGCCGCGCATCCGCGCTGATGATCGCGTCCAGCCCCTGGTGCCACGCCGTCGCCGCACGGGGGTGGGTGCCCAGGATCATCACGGCCTCCCGGGCCGCCACCGCGGACAGGGACCATCGGTACAGATCCGTCGAGGTGCAGCCCCCCAGCGCGGCGGCGTGCAGCAGGCACTGAACCGCCTGCTCGGCCGAGGCCTGCCAGAAGTTCGCGTCCGTGGTCCCGGCCGCCGACCCGGCGGTCAGGGCCCTGGCGCGGACCATCGCCACGTGCGGGTCCTCACAGCCGCGGATCGGGGACCAGCGGGTCGCCGACCGTATCCCGGGCGCCAGCCCCTGCGGGTCAAACACCCCCACCGGACCCAGCCTCGACCGACTCCGTAGCGTGACCGTGAGATTGTCCGGGCGGGTGCTGGTCGTCAACACCGGGCCCGGCGCGTCCAGGATCATCGGGATCGCCAGGTGAATCCCCTTGCCCGAGCGGGGCGGACCCAAGATCACGACCGAGTCCTCGACCGAGCAGTGACACGCGGTCCCGCGGGAGGCCCCCAGCCGGAACCCGAGATCCAGCAAGCCGGGATGTTCCATGGCCGGACGCAACGTCGCCGCGCGACCCAGCAGCAGCCGCCGACCTGCCGCCTGCGCGACGTCCCTTCGGCCCGCGCACCCGGTGACGCCGCCGCCAGCCGGCGTCAACCGACGACCCGCCCGAGCCAGCAGCACGGCCACCGCGCTCGCAGCAATGACGAGCAAGAGCGTCGTACCCCAGTACGCCGGCGGCGGCGCGACCGGCTCAGCCCACACCCGGTCCAAGCTCGTCGGCCTTGCCAGCGCGAGGAACGGCCGGCCCACAGAAGGCCTCGGGACTCGACCTCGGAAGCCGATGGTCGACAGAGCAGCACCCCCCATCAGCACGGCCCACAAGCCGACCAGCGTCAAGACCGCAGCTGCGAAAACCCAATCCTCGCGCCACCACGCCGGCGCGGCGACATCACTTCCGTTGGAGTCCATGGGAAGGACACTCAGCGATCGGGTCACCATCCGCGACCAGCCAGCCAGCGCGACCCAGTCGGCTCCGACGCCCTCTCATGATGGCGTGCGTCGTCCCGCCAACTCCGGGCGCCCCACTTCTAGTCCGAAAATGAAAGGTGAGCGGGCACAGGGGTTTTCAAGCGTTCCGTATGGTTCGAGCGGTCAGGCTGCGGGTTCGAGGGTGACTCGGTAGCCGAGGGCTTCGAGCTGTCGGATGTGGTTGCGTTTCCTGGTCTCGGTGTTGATGGTGCGGGCGTGGTGGTCGGCGCCCAGGTCGTGGAAGCGGGCGTCGGGATCGGCGAGCAGGTGCCAGATGACGACCAGCATGGAACGGCCGACCGCGACGACCGCCTTCTTCTTGCCCCGACGTCGCGCGATCCGCCGGTACCTCTCGCCCAGGAAGGTGTCGCTGCGTCCGGCCATCACCACAGCCTCACCCAGCACCCGCGCCAGGTAGCGGTTCCCGTGCCCGGTGGTCCCGCTGCCTTTGCTCTTGCCGGCGGAGGACTTGATCCCTGGGGAGAACTTCGCCCACGAGCACAGGTGCCCGGCGGTCGGGAAGCGGCTCATGTCCACACCGATCTCGGCGATGATGATCGCGGCTGCGACGGGCCCGATCCCGGGTATCTCGTCAAGCTGCTGCGCTGCCTGCTCGAACGGGGCCAGGTGGGCCTCGATCTGGGCGTCAAGCAATGCGATGTCCGCCTCGATGGCGTCGACGCGGCCCAGCATCCGCTGCAGCAGGAACCGGTGGTGCTCAGCGAAGCCGCCCGCTGGCAACCCCGCGAATGCCTCCTGCAGCAGCTTGATCTTGGCTCGCATCCGCGCCTTGGCCAGGTCGGCAAGGACTGCGGGATCGCGCTCACCGGCGATCAGCGCAGCCATCATCGCCCGACCCGAGACCCCGAAGATGTCGCTGGCGACCACCGACAGCTTCACGCCGGCGCCCTCGAGCAGCTTCTCGACCCGGTTCTTCTCCGCGGTGCGGGCCGCGACCAGATCGATGCGGTAGCGAGTCAGGTCCCGCAGCACCCGGATCGGCCGCGGCGGGACGAAACTGGGGCGCAGCATCTGACGCTCGGCGACCTTGCACAGCCACACCGCGTCCAGCACATCCGTCTTCGGGCGGCCCGGAAGGTGCTTGACGTCGCGCGCGTTGACCAGCCACGGCTGCAGGCCGTGAGCCTCCAACAGGTAGAACACCGGCTTCCAGTAGTCGCTGGTCGCCTCCATCACCACCCGGTCCACGCCCAGCTCGACCAACCGGTTGGCCAGCTCCGCCAACGAGCGGGTCATCGTCGTGTGGGTCGTCACCTCCTGGATCCGCCGCCTGGAGCCCCCCGAGGCCGGCACCCGTACACAACAGACCAACTCGGCCTTGCCGATGTCCAAGGCAGCCACCCGCTCGATGATCTGCTCCTCATCGGTCGACTCAGCGAACATCGCTGCTCATCTCCCACCTCCACGCGATCTCGAACCCGACGGCGTGGCCGCCTGGGGAGATCACAGGCAAAACCAGAATCTAGTCCTCGTGCTCGACCAACGCGGCAACAATGAAGGCGCCCACAGCGTGACCTCCGCGCCCGGCTAGTAGACGCCCTCAACGGAGCATAGAAGCACGACGTCACCAGACGGCCACAGCCCATTTTCAGCCCGGAACGGGCGCCCCGAAAGGGGCAAGACGGCTAGTAGCC
>JBBRCL010000085.1:0-8174 GCA_038204895.1 Actinomycetales bacterium
GCATCCCATCGAACTCCGCCTGCCGCGCCATCCCCCAAGGTTACCTGCTCAATGGGCAATCTCAACGGATTACAGGCGGCGTGTCGGATCCGAAAAGCCCACGTCAACGCGGTTTCCCAGCCCTACTTCCGGAGGTCTGAGCCTTGACAACCTGACCAGTTACACGGCGGACACACCCCCACCGGCGTCCTGGTCCGGGTCCTGCAACGGATCCTCGCCCTGACCGCCGCGATCTGGCACAACGACCGCACCGGCCAACCCGTCAAACGATCACTCCTCACCTACGACCACTGACCAACCCCCCGGAATCAGTCATCTAGCCCCCGGACGCACCTGGTCCGGACGGCGCGACGGCAAGCTCGTCGAGACCCGCCTGGAGGAGCTCCTGCAGGTCGTCCAGGTCGGGGCAGCTGGTTGGCTCAGCCGCGATCCCGACCGTGAGGGTGCCCGCGTAGGAGAGCACGGTGAAGGTGACGGTCACGTTGCCGCTCACGATGCCGAGCGGGATGACGTCGGCCACCGTCGCCCCGGCGAACGTCGGGCGCACCTGGGGACCACGCACGTTGGTGACGAAGGTGTTGACCATCGTCTGCCGCCGGACCAGCGGACGCAGGATGCCCAGTGCGGCCAGTGCGCGGAACACCGGGCGGGACAGGGCGGCCGAGGATCCCCGGCTGCTGCTCTTGCGGGCGCGCGTCACGGCCGCCACCTGCTCCAGGCGGTGCACCCCGGTGCCCCCCGTCGGCACGGTCACCGGCATGACCCCGACCCGGTTGCCCATCGCTCCGGGTGCCGACGACGTGCGGGCCGTCACCGGCACCGAGATCACCAGGTGTCCGACGTCCTCGCCGCGCCGGGCGAGCAGCGCACCGAGGGCGCCGGCGACGGCGGCCAGGACGGCGTCGTTGACCGTTGCGCCGTGCGCCCGGGCGAGCTGGTGGAACTCCTCGAGCGGCACCTGCGCGACGGCGATCCGCAGCCGTGGCTCGAGCCGGTGCAGCAGGCTGCAGCGCGCGGCGCGTGGGCGCCCGCCGGAGCCGAGCTCTGCCGCTGCGGGCCGAAGGGTGCGCAGCCCGACCGGCAGCCGCGCGAGCCCACGCCACCGGCCGGCCCATGCGTCGGCGGCCAGCCTGCGACGTGACGGCCTCGGCCTGGGGAAGGCCTGGGGCGCCGGTGCCGGTGCGCCGTCGATCAAGCCAGCCAGGAGCCCGAGACCGCCGATGCCGTCGGCCAGGACGTGGTGCACGACGAGCACCAGCGCGCTTCGCCCGGCGGCCAGGCCGGTGACCAGGACGGCGCACCAGAGCGGACGGTCGGTCGGCAACGGCTGGGTGTAGCAGGCCACTGCGGTCTCCAGCAGGGCGCGCTCGTCTCCCGGTGCGGGGCAGCGCACCGCACGGATGTGTCGGGCCGTGTCGACGTCGTCGTCCAGCCAGATCGGTCGGCCGCACCCAAGTGGCGCCCGGACCATCCGCTGCCGCATCCGGGGCAGCGCGCCGATCCGCTCGGTCATGGTCGACCGCACCCCGGCGAGGTCGAGCTCGCCGTCAAGGACCAGGACCGCCCCGATGTGCATGGGCAGCGGTCCGACCTCCAGCGCCTTCTGCATCAGGTCGTCTGCGCTGACCCGTTCGATGGGCGTCTGCGTGGCTGGGGACATCTGGCTGGGCTCCCGGTCTGCCGATGGTCGGCGCTGCGATCCTCCTCGGGCCTGTGGGTCGCCCGCTGCTACCCGGGCGCCCCGGGCTGGTGGCGTCACCTGCGCAGGATGATCCTCAGACCTGCCCAGTAGGCCAGCCCGAGGCCGGCGAGGTAGGGCGCGTAGAAACGGCGGAGCAAGGGTTGGCCCTTCGCGCCGAGGGCCGCCGCCAGGGCACCGGCAGCCAGCGATCGCGCGCCGCGCGCACCGATCGCGTGCAGGGCGAACGGCAGCACGGGGACCCCCGCATCGGCGGCAGCCTGGGCGTACAGCTTGCTCGGTACGCCGTTCATCGCCTGACGCCAGACGCCTGAGGCGCCTGCGGACATGTGTGCCGCGGCCGTCGCCCGCATGGCGTCCGTCGTCAGCGGGGCGGGTGGCCGCCGCAGCATCGCGGCGAACTCCCGAACCGCCTGCGCGCCCAGCGCCGCCGCCAGCAGCGCCGTCGGGCCAGGTCCGAGCCACATCGGGATCCCGATGACCGGCAGGATCAGCGCCCAGGTGGTCCAGCGTCGACGGAGCTCGGGCTTGCCGGAGGCGAAGACCGGCACGGCCGCGAGGATCAGGATGGTCGCGGACAGCAGGAGAAGGAACACCGCTCGGCCGTCCAGGTCAAGGTGCCAGGAGCCGAGGGTCAGGTTGATCGCCATCGCACTGCGGTCGATGCCGAACCAGTCGCCGAGCGGGTCGACGCGCTGCGGCAGCGCTGGCAGGACGCCCGGCGGGCTCATGCGGCTGCCACGAGCAAGCGCCGGACCCGGGCGAGGCGCACGGCCGCCGTGACCAGCGAGCCGGCGATGACCAGGACGGCGACTGCCGGGATCCGGCCGGGAAAGGCCGTCGCGACCACGACGACGGCACAGCGCTCGGTCTTGCCGAACGGGCCGCCGTTGAGGGCGGGACCGTCCGGCCGGGTGCGGCGGCCGAGGCGCCGGCCGAGGTGCCGGCCAGCGCGGCGAAGGTCGGCAGGGTCGCGGCAGTTCCGGCGATCAGCACCCAGACCAGCGAGCTCAGCGAGCCGGTGACGAGGGTGGCCGCCGGTTCCCGGACAGCGAGCACTGCGAGCCCGGCGAACATGAGCAGGTCGCTGCCCCGGTCGCCGATCTCGTTGAGTGCGAAACCCCAGGGCCGGGACACGCCGCGCGCTCGCGCGACGGCGCCGTCGAGGTTCGCACCGGCGAGCCAGCCGGCGAGGAGCACGAGGGCGAGCGGCCACCAGCCGAGGGCGATGGCCACCGCAGCACCGGCGGCACTCAGCACACCCAGTGCCGTGAAGATGTCGGGCGACGTCCCACGACGGACCGCCGCCCGCAAGGCGCTGCCGAGCCGGCGGGTGTACCACGGCTTGAGTGCGTACAGCCCGCGGGCCTCGGTCGCCATGTCGGGCACCCTAGCCGTCGCTGCAGGCCGCGGTGGGGGCGTTCACCGTCGAACTCAGCTGCGACGGCGGCTCAGGTGGCGAGGTCGCCGATCGCGCCCTTGTCCGGGGCGGCGGCCGCGCCGAGATAGCGGTAGGGCCGGGCTTCGGCCTCGTCGGCCGGCACGACCTCGCTGACCGCGACCGAGATGTTGTCGTGGGAGTCCGCGGCGGTCGCGGCCTCGATGAGGGCGTCTGCCGCTTCTTCGGGCGTCTGGGCTGCGGCAAGTATCGCGAGGAGCTCCCCCTCGTCCAGGTAGTCGCTGAGGCCGTCACTGCAGACCAGCCACCGGTCACCCACCTGGGCCGGGACGCTCAGGACGGTGAGCCCGTCGGGGTCCTCGCGCGCCCCGGCGAGGGAGCGCAGGAGGATGTTCCGCTGCGGGTGGTGCGGTGCATCGGCGTCGTCGATTGCCCCGGAGTCGACGAGCATCTGCACCAGCGAGTCGTCGCGAGTCATCCGACGGCCGTGGCCGTGCCGCACCAGGTAGGCACGCGAGTCGCCGATGTGCACGATCCGGACGGCGTCGTCGGCGCAGAAGATCCCGGTGAACGTCGTCGACATGCCGGTCAGGGCCGGCTCGCGGTCGCTGCGCAGCCGCAGCTCGGCGTTGGCGACCGCGATCAGGGAGCGCAGCTCGTCGTTGCTGAGCGTCCGGGCGGTGCTGGGTGCGAGGCCGGCCATCAGGCGGTGGGTGATCGTCCAGGACGCGACATCCCCGCCGACCTGCCCGCCGACGCCGTCCGCAACGAAGACGTACTCCGTCGAGCAGCCGAGGGAGTCCTGGTTGTCGGAGCGGTACGGGCCCGCGACCGACCGCATCGCGGTGACCAGTGACAGCTTCACGAGCCCCTCCGGCGGTCGACCAGGCTGGTGACGCCTGCTGGTCCCACGCTATCCCGGCAGACCGGTCCAGCGCCGAGACGGGCTGCCAGACTGCCGCCATGGCCGTGACCAGCGCGGGACTGCTCCTGTACCGGTGCGCCGACGGCGTGCTGGAGGTGTTCCTCGGCCACATGGGCGGGCCTTTCTGGGCACGCAAGGACGCCGGCGCCTGGACGATCCCCAAGGGTGAGTACGCCGACGGTGAGGACCCGCACGCCGCGGCGGTGCGCGAGTTCGCCGAGGAGCTCGGCGTCGCGCCGCCCGCCGGCCCCGAGCTGGACCTGGGCGTCGTGCGGCAGCGCGCGGGCAAGACGGTGAGGGTGTGGGCGAGGGCGGGCGACCTGGACCCCGCCACTGCGGTGAGCAACCTGTTCGAGATGGAGTGGCCGCCGCGGTCCGGGCGCCGCCAGTCCTTCCCGGAGCTGGACCGGGTGCGCTGGATGGGGCTCGCCGACGCGCGCCGTCTGGTGGTGTCCGGCCAGGTGGAGCTGCTCGATCGACTCGAGGCGGCCCTCGGCTCGCGGGGTTGACCCGACTCCGTTGGGGGAACCCGTTCAGGTCGCGATCGGCCGGCCGACGGTCAGGGCATCGCGGACCCGAGGGTCGAGCCCGGCGTAGACGGCGTCGGGCTGCGTGCCGACGGCGTCGAGCACGGTGCTGAAGAAGCAGCGGGCCGCCGCGGCGAGCACGACGTCGAGCACCTCGGCGTCGTCCAGTCCCAGCTCGCGCAGCTCGTCGAGGTCCGCCGCCGTCATGTCGGCGGCACCAGCGGCCACCTTGTCCGCCAGGCGGATGACGGCCCGGTCGACCGGAGTCAGGTCCGCCGGTTCGCGGCCCGGTGCGACGTCCCGGACGACGTCGTCGCTGACGTGCCGGTCGATCAGGACGGCCCCGTGCGCGAGCGAGCAGTAGTTGGACCGCAGGCGCAGGGCGGCAGCGAGGGTCGCGAGCTCGTAGCGGCGGGCGTCCATGCCCGCCTTGATGGTCCCGTTGAGCCCGGCCCACGCCCCGTACACGGCAGGTCGATGGCCGAAGACCTTGGTGAAGTTGGCCACGTTCCCCTTGGCCTCGACATCCGCGGCGTACGCGGCCGCAACGGCACCGGTCGGCTCGTCGGCGTCCGCCTCCTTGATCCAGCTCATCGGCCCGGTCTCCCTGCGCTCGGCTGTGGGGACGTCATCGTGCCTCGCCGGCCGGGTGTTGGCACGGGGTGCCGCCCGAGGCGGACCGGGTGCCGACCACGATGGTTGCGCCGAGCTCCTCGGACGTCGCGACGCGTGGGGCCAACCCGCTGCGCTCGAACGCATCGGCGGTCTGCGGGGCCTGGCGCCGGCTCGTCTCGATCAGCAGGTGACCACCGGGCGCCAGCCAGAGCGGCGCATCGGCAGCGATCCTGCGGTGCAGGTGCAGGCCGTCTGGCCCGCCGTCCAGGGCGACGGCGGGCTCGTGCAGCCTGGCCTCGGGTGGCATCAGCCGGATCGCGTCGGTCGGGACGTAGGGCGCGTTCGCGACCAGGACGTCGACGCGTCCGCGCAGCGACGGCGGCAGGGCGGCGAACAGATCGCCCTGGTACACCTGCCCGACGCCGGCCAGGTTGAGCCGTGCGCACCGTACGGCGGTGGCGTCGACATCGGCGGCATGCAGTTCGATCTCGCCGAGGGCGGCCGCGACGGCTGCCCCGACGGCACCGGCGCCGCAGCAGAGGTCGACCACGACGGGCGGACGGGCGGCGGGCGCGCGGGCCTCGGTCCCGGTGCGGGCGGTGACGGCGGCCACCGCCTGCTGCACGAGGAAGGCGGTGCGGCGTCGGGGGACGAAGACGCCCGGAGCCATCGAGATGCGCAGCCCGCAGAACTCCGCCCAACCGAGCACCTGCTCCAGCGGCTCGCCGGCGACCCGTCGGGCCACCAGGGCGTCCAGCTCGCGCATCGTCGTGGCCTGCGCCGCGCTCAGTTGCGCCTCGTCCTCGGCGAACACGCAGCCCGCGGCCCGCAACCGGCCGACGACGTCGGGCGGCGGGGGAGCGGTGGCGTCGGTCATCGGCTCAGCATGGCGCTTCGAGGTGTGCTCAACCGAACAGTTGGATACCGGCAGAGACCGGTTCTATGGTTGCTCAACCAGATGGTTGAACACATGGAGGTGCGTCGTGGCTGCCGATGCGTTGTCCCGGGTCTTCGAGGCCCTCGCCGATCCGACCCGCAGGGACATGGTCGCCAGGCTGGCCGTCGGCGACGCGACGGTCAACGAGCTGGCGCAGCCGTACGACGTGACCGTCCAGGCCGTCTCCAAGCACCTGAAGGTGCTCCAGGAGGCCGGGATGGTCAGCCGCACTCGCCAGGCTCAGCGTCGACCGGTGCATCTGGAGGCGGAGGTGCTCGACCTGATGACGAAGTGGATCGAGCGCTACCGCACCGCACCACCCGAGCAAGGAGGACCGAGATGAGTACCACCGGCACCGGCCACGAGACCGAGATCATCGTCGACGCGGGCGTCCCGCTGGTGCGGATCATCCGCGAGTTCGACGCCCCGCCGGAGCGGGTGTTCCGGGCGCACACCGACCCGGAGCTGGTCGTCCAGTGGCTCGGGCCCCGCAGCCTCGAGATGCGGGTCGAGCACTACGAGTGCCGGACCGGTGGCTCGTACCGCTACGTGCACTCCCGGGACGGCGAGGAGTACGGGTTCCACGGCTCCTTCCACGAGGTGCGTCCGAACGAGCTGATCGTGCAGACCTTCACCTTCGAGGGCGACCCCGACGGCGTCGCGCTGGAGAAGCTGCGCCTGGCGGATCTCGGCGGGGGCCGGACCAGGTTGACGGCGACCTCGCTGGTGGACTCGTTCGCCGACCGCGACGCCTCCGTCGCCGGCGGCATGGAAACCGGCATCCAGGAGGGTTACCAGCGCCTGGACGAGCTGCTGGCCCGCGGGACCGGGAGCGTCTCGCTCGCCCCAGGGGATGGTGGGCCCCAAGAGCCCACCATGTGAGAGCAATGGATTTCTTCCGCGTTCCTCTCCCGGAACGCCGCCCGACCGCCTAGGCTGCGGCTCGGCGCCAAGGGCGGCTCTGATCCCGGAGTGCGCCGTCGACACGACCGAAGGGACCGGCCATGTCCGTGCAGAGCGAGACCGTGACCACGACGGTGCTGCCGGGGGATCCCGGCCCCCAAGCCCCCACCTCGCATGCGGGTCTGCGCGCGTGGGTCGACTCGGTCGTGGAGCTCACCCAGCCTGACGAGGTCGTGTGGTGCGACGGTTCGGCAGCCGAGTACGAGCGGCTGTGCGAGCTGTTGGTCGAGCAGGGCGTCTTCATCCGCCTCAACCCGGCCAGGCGTCCGCGCAGCTTCCTCGCCCGGTCGGACCCGGGGGACGTGGCGCGAGTGGAGAGCCGGACCTTCATCTGCTCCGAGAACGAGGCCGACGCCGGTCCGACGAACAACTGGTGCGCCCCGGACGCCATGCGGGCCGAGCTCCGAGGGGTCTTCACCGGCTGCATGCGCGGTCGCACCATGTACGTGCTGCCGTTCTCGATGGGCCCGATCGGGTCGCCGCTCGCCCAGTACGGCGTGGAGATCACCGACTCGGCCTACGTCGTGGTCAACATGCACATCATGACCCGGGTCGGCACGGCGGTCCTTGATCAGCTGGGCGTCGATGGTGTGTTCGTCCCGGCGCTGCACAGCGTGGGGATGCCGCTGGTCGACTCCGAGGGCGTGCGCCGCCCGGACGTGGCATGGCCCTGCAGCTCGACCAAGTACATCTGCCAGTTCCCGGAGACCCGGGAGATCTGGTCCTACGGCTCCGGCTACGGCGGCAACGCGCTGCTCGGCAAGAAGTGCTTCGCGCTGCGCATCGCGTCGGTCATGGCCCGCGACGAGGGCTGGATGGCCGAGCACATGCTCATCCTCAAGCTCACGCCGCCGGCCGGTGAGCCGCGCTACGTCACCGCCGCGTTCCCGAGCGCCTGCGGCAAGACGAACCTCGCGATGCTGACCCCCTCGATCCCGGGCTGGAAGGTCGAGACCGTCGGCGACGACATCGCCTGGATGCGCTTCGGTGACGACGGTCGGCTCTACGCGATCAACCCGGAGGCGGGCTTCTTCGGCGTCGCGCCGGGCACCGGCGAGGACACCAACGCCAACGCGGTGCAGACCTTCACCGGCAACAGCATCTTCACC
>JBBRCL010000086.1:0-8021 GCA_038204895.1 Actinomycetales bacterium
CAGCTGCGCCGCAATACCGACCGGTTCAGTAAACAACGACTCGGCCAGGTCGCCCTCGCGGTCGCCCTCATCCTGACGGTGAAACTCGTCAAATGGGCCAAACGATGGACCGACTAGACCCGCCTATCCGCGCGCGCTCTAAGTTGGGCCAGGTGAATCCCGCCGTCCTGGACCTCCCCCGGTCCGCCCATCTCGCCCTGTGGCTGCCGCACGCGGACCGCTCGCCGAGCGCGGCCGAGCGAGCCCTTGCGGTCATCCAGGGCGAGGACGAGCCGCACACCGTCACTGCGGACGACGATGTGCCGGGGACCCACACCAGCCTCGCCGAGCTCCTCAACACCTGGGCTCGAGAGGTGGTCGCCGTCGCCGCGGTCCTGCCCGTGCCCGGTGACGTCGGTGGCGTCCCGGCACCGGTCAGCGGGGACGCGATCGACGCCGGTGAGTGCGTCCTGGTGTCGACGCCGGAAGGTTCCTTCGCCGCGGTGCCGCAGGTGGCGGCGTTCGGCAGCGTCGCAGATACCGGGTACCTGGTCGACTGGCGGGTCACCCGGGTGCCGGACTGGTCGCTCGCGGTGCTGGCCGCCGTCGGCTCGCTGCCCGATGCGGAGCGCGACCTGCGGGCGACCCTGATCACTGCCACCGACGCCCTTGACTCCCTCGAGGTCGCCCAGTGGCGACCCGACGCGGCTGAGGCGTTCGCGGCGCTGCGGGCCACCCCCACCCATCTGCCACCCGGACTGGACCCGCGACGCTCGCGGGTCCTGGCCCTGGCCGCCCGGCTGCGCGCAGTCGTCGAGGTGGCCACTGCGGACGACGGCGGGGCGGTGAACCTCTGGCAGGCGGACCAGCGCTCAGCCGCGCTGCGCCACATCGATCGCGCTGCCCGGCGAGCGGTGTGCGCTGCGACGATCGCACCCTGAGTTGCCGAGCAGCCAGTCAGAGCACCAGGTCAGAGCACCGAGCGATAGACGTCAAGGGTCCGCTCGGCGATCGCGTCCCACGCAAAGTGGTCCTCGACGCGGCGTCGAGCTGCCCGGCCCATCTCCGCCGCCCGGTCCGGGTCCGCCGCCACGGCAGCCAGTGCGTCCCCGAGGTCGGCGACGAACTCGTCCGGACGGACCGGGGTGCCCGTCCCGTCCTGCACCTGCTCGATCGGGACCAGGACACCGGTGACGCCGTCATCGACCACCTCGGGGATCCCTCCGGTGGCGGTGCCCACCACCGGCAGCCCGCACGCCATCGCCTCGAGGTTGACGATCCCGAGCGGCTCGTACACCGACGGGCACACGAACACCGTTCCCGCCGAGAGCACCGCGACGAGGTCCTGCCGCGGCAGCATCTGCTCGATCCACACGACGCCGCCGCGGGTGGCGCGAAGGTCGGCCACCAGACCGGCCACCTGCGCCGCGATCTCCGGCGTGTCGGGAGTGCCGGCGCACAGCACCAGCTGGACGTCCTCGGGCAGCCGCTCCGCCGCACGCAGCAGGTAGGGCAGGCCCTTCTGGCGGGTGATCCGGCCGACGAACACGACGGCCGGCCGGCCGGGATCGATCCCCAGGCCGCGGACCACCTGGCCGGCCCGCGCGAGGTCGTCGCCCTCGGGCCGACGCCAGCCGGCCAGGTCGATCCCGTTGTGCACGACCTTGACCCGCTCCGGGTCGACCCTCGGGTAGACGCGCAGGATGTCGGCACGCATCCCGGCGCTCACGGCGATCACGGCCTGCGCGTGCTCGTAGGCGGTGGACTCGGCCCAGCCGGACAGGGCGTACCCGCCGCCGAGCTGCTCGGCCTTCCACGGCCTCAGCGGCTCCAGGCTGTGCGCGGTCACCACGTGCGGGACACCGTGCAGCAGGGCGCCGACGTGCCCGGCCAGGTTGGCGTACCAGGTGTGCGAGTGCACGACGTCCGCGCCGGCGGTGTCGCCGGCCATCAACAGGTCGACACCAAGGGTGCGCAGAGCGGCGTTCTGGTCCGCCAGGCCGGCCGGGATGTCGTACCCGGTGACCCCTACGTCGTCCCGGGGCCCGTCGAAGCAGCGCACCCGCACGTCGACGTGCGGGCGGAGCACCGCGGCCAGCTCGGCGACGTGCACACCGGCACCGCCGTAGACGTGTGGGGGGTACTCCCGGGTCAGCAGGTCGACGCGCACAAGCGACACGCTAGCGCCCGCCGGGCCGAGCGCACAGCCCAGCACGACACGCTGCCGGTGACCGGCCCGACGGTTGGCCGAGGCCGCCGCGCAGCCCTAGGGTCGGACCATGGCAACGCCCCACGTCCTGGCCATCGTCCTCGCCGGCGGTACGGGCACGCGACTCATGCCGCTCACCGCAGATCGCGCGAAACCCGCGGTGCCCTTCGGAGGGCTCTACCGGCTGGTCGACTTCGCGCTGTCGAACCTGGTGAACTCCAGGTACCTGCAGATCATCGTGCTCACCCAGTACAAGTCGCACAGCCTTGACCGGCACGTGGCCCGGACCTGGCGGATGTCCCCGCTCCTGGGCAACTACGTCGCTCCCGTCCCGGCCCAGCAGCGGGTCGGCAAGCACTGGTACCTGGGCAGCGCGGACGCGATCTACCAGTGCCTGAACATCATCCACGACGAGGCTCCGGACATCGTGGTCGTCGTCGGTGCCGACCACGTGTACCGGATGGACTTCAACCAGATGGTCGACGCCCACATCGAGTCCGGCGCGGAGTTCACCGTCTCGGCGATCCGGCAGCCGATCGCGATGGCCGACCAGTTCGGCGTGATCGAGACCACTGCCGACGACCCGACCCGCATCGCGGAGTTCCTGGAGAAGCCCACGTCACCGAAGGGTCTGCCGGACTCGCCCGGCGAGATCCTCGCCTCGATGGGCAACTACGTCGCCAACGCCGACGCGCTGATCGAGGCGGTCACCAAGGACTCCGAGAACTCGACCTCCAAGCACGACATGGGCGGCGACATCGTGCCCTACTTCGTGCAGAAGGGCACGGCCGGGGTCTACGACTTCATCCACAACGACGTGGAGGGCTCGACGGACCGCGACCGCGACTACTGGCGTGACGTGGGGACGCTCGACTCGTACTACGACGCCCACATCGACCTGATCTCGATCAACCCGGTGTTCAACCTCTATAACACGGACTGGCCGCTGTTCTCGGGCTACGCCGGGCTGCCGCCGGCCAAGTTCGTGCATGCCGACCCGGGTCGGCTCGGCCACGCCGCGGACTCCCTCGTCTCCCCCGGGGTGATCGTCTCCGGGGCGACGGTCTCCGGGTCGGTGCTGTCGCCGGGTGTGTACCTGCACTCGTGGTCGTCCGTGAGCGACTCGGTGATCCTGGACGACGTCGCCGTCGGCCGGCACGCCCAGGTGCACCGGGCGATCCTGGACAAGCACGTCGTGGTGGAAGAACGGGCGAGGGTGGGGATCGACACCGAGCACGACCGCGCCAGGGGCTTCACCGTGACGGACTCCGGGATCACGGTCGTGCCGAAGGGCACCGTCATCACGGCCTGATCGCCGGTACCGCCGGTACCGCCTGTCGTCAGTCGATCGGGTGCACGAACAGCCCCGAACGCAGCTTCGGCTCGAACCAGGTGGACTTCGGGGGCATCACCTCGCCGAGATCGGCGACGTCCATCACCTCGACCGCTGACGTGGGATGCATGGCGAAGGCGACGGCGAAGTCGCCGGAGTCGACCAGGCGCATCAGTTCCGCTGTTCCACGGATGCCACCGACGAAGGCGATCCGCTGGTCGGTGCGCGGATCGTCGATCCCCAGCAGCGGCGCCAGCACCTGCTCCTGCAGCAACGAGACGTCAAGGCGCGCGATGGGGTCGGACTCGTGGACGACTCCGGCGTGGGCCGTCAGCAGGAGCCAGCGACCGTCGAGGTACGCGCCGAACTGGTGCCGCCCGGGCTCGGGCGCCCCGGGCGACGGCTCGACGTCGAAGCCGGCACCCAGGGCGGCGAGGAAGGACACCGGGTCGTAGCCGCCGAGATCGCGCACCACCCGGTTGTAGGCCATCACGGTGAGCTCGTCGGCCGGGAAGACCACACCGGGGAACTCCGCGGCATCGCCGTCGCCTCGTTCGCCGGCGACCCGGGCCGCGGCGGCGCAACGGTGGTGTCCGTCGGACACGTACAGGGTCGGGATCGCGGCGAAGGCCGTGACCAACGTCGCGACCATCTCCCGGTCCTGGACGGTCCATAGGGTGTGTCGGATGCCGTCATCGGTCGTCAGGTCGTACTCCGGCTCCCCGGACGTGACCTGCTCCAGGGCGGCCGCGATGGTCGCGGCACCGAGAGCGTCCGGGCGGTACATCAGGAAGACCGGCTCGTCGTGCGCGCCGAGGGCATCGATGTGCCGGGTCCGGTCCGTCTCCTTGTCCGGGCGGGTGTGCTCGTGGGTGGCGATCAGCCCGCTCCGGTACTCCTGCACACTTGCGCAGCCCACGACCCCGGTCTGGACCGCGGCTCCCATCTGCTGGCGGTACACCAGCAGACCCGGTGCCTCGTCACGGACCAGCACGCCGCGACGCACGAAGTCCTCCAGGTTCGCCCGGCCGAGCGCGTAGACCTCGTCGCGGTGCGGGTCGACGTCACCGAGATCGATCTCGGGTCGGGAGATGCGCAGGAAGCTGTCCGGGTTGCCGGTGGCCAGGGCGCGGGCCTCGGCGGTGTCCACCACGTCGTACGGCGGGGACGCGACCCGGCTCACGGCCTCGCGAGGCGGACGGAGGGCTCGGAACGGTCGGATCAAGGCCACGCGCATACCCTTCCATGCCCAGGGGCAGGGTCCCGAATCGGCGTCCGAACCCGCCGTCAGGCCCCCCTCGCGACCCACCGCACGGCTCAGGCGGCCACCGTTGCGCGCCCGGCGCGGCTGCTCAGCAGGGCGATGACCAGGACGACGGCACCCAGCACCGCCGCGGCGACAACGACGATCGCAGAGCTCGGCGTGGTCACCACTGCCACAAGCAGGAGCACCATCACGACGGCTTCCAGCGCGATCGACGTCGTGAGGACAACTCGAGCGGCTCGCAGGTTGATCCCGCCCTTCTGGACCATCGGCCGCAGGTTCACGACGGACAGAGCCATCAGCAGCAGCGCACCAACCGCAGCGGTACCGCCGAGCGCGCCGCCGACCCACGGTCGATAGGGTTCGCCATCGCCCGCAGTCCCCAGGGTGAGCAGCAGGATGATCCCGGTGAGTGCGTAGACCACCATCAGGAGACCTGCGACCAATCCTCGGGCGAGGGCTCCGCCTCCCCTCACTGCGGGAACCCCTGTCATGACAATGCGAAGGTGGGCCAGGTGGAGAGCCCGTACGTGGCCGCCCGGTTCACCGTGTTGTTCGCCGACGACGCTCCCGAGTTCAGGGCCGCCACCCCGGCCCCGAGCGCCACGAGTGCGATCACGACGCCGCCTACCGCCAACACCGGCGCAGCAGGCAGTCCGATGATCGTCCCGGTCGCGGTGATGGCCCCCGCGATGGCGACGACCAGGGCCGCGATGGCACCGACCACACCCCACCAGAAGCTGCTGATCCCACCCCGCATCGCGTCCAGCGCGCCACTCATGACCGTCGCGAACTCGCTGCGGATCGCCCCCATCGCCGACTTCTGTTCGGGCAGCTTCTGCTTGTACTGCTCGGCGGCGTCGCCGCTCCAAGCGTCGTCGACCAGCAGATCCCCCTCGTCGACCAACAGGCTCTGCGCGCTCGCCGGACTACCGACGTCGGTGTTCCAGCTCAGCGCCGCCGCCTCCAAGGCAGCCATGTCGCCGGTCCACTCAAGCTTGTCGGTGAACCACGCCCAGAACTCGGCCATCTTGTCGCAGAAGGCGTTCCAGCCCTCCCGCACCTTGTCCACGACCCAGTCCAGCCAGCCCGGTACCAGGGCGAGTACGCCGTTGATCTTGTTGCGCAGACTCTCGATCTTCGCCTCAAGTTCGGCCAGGACTTCCCATGCACGGCCGCGGCGATGGCGTTGTCCTCGGCGATGACGCCCTCGAGGCCGAAGGCGTCCTGGAACATCTGACTGAAGGGCACCAGACCGTTGACGATGATCCCTGCGCCGGCCTGGAGGATCATGAAGCCAAGGATTGTCTTGAGCGTTCCCTTGACAACATCCGAGGCGGATTTGCGCAGGGCGATGAGTCCGAGGAGAGCGATGAGCCGAACTGAGCGGCGCCCGGCACCTCCGGTGAGGAGCCCGGCGGCCAGTCCCCCGGACAGAGCGACTCAACACCCAGCCCCGCAACCACCCCGGCGGGACGGCACCGACCCTCACTCCCCGTCAGCCACCTCCGACGCTCACCCCCGCCGTATCGGAGTCCAACTTCAGTGTGCCGACATCGCAGCCGACGACCGCTCCGGTCGCGCCCACGACGCCACCCGCCGCCGCAGCGTCGTCCGCGGCCCCCGCCGCCAGCGCGTGCGACCTGGCGCTCGCAGGCAACCTGCCTCTCGCCGGCACTGACCTGTCCGGGTGCAACCTCGCGGCCGGACCCTTGTCGGCGCCGACTTCACCGGCGCGACCCGCTCACCCGCGCGATCATCACCTCGACGACCTTCGCCAGCGCCAAGTCCGACCAGCGCCGGGTGGAGCAGAACCGGCAGTCAATCCTCGCCCAGGAAGTCGTCCACGAGCCGCACGGCCGCCGGTCCCAGTGCGTCGGCGCCGGTCGCCGGGTCCTGGGTGACGAAGCCCCGGTGACGCGGAGCCGCCCGGACACGATGCCGCGTGGCCTTGTTTCAGGTCCAAACTCGACGCGGGGCCCCCAGCCCCGTCCCGCGCGGTCCTGTCGGCGCAAGGCCTGCCGCACCACCAGCGCCCGGTCCGCCGCGGGAGACATCTGTCGCATCGCACGGTCCGTCGTCGCCTCGGCCACGCGTCCAGGGTAGATGGCACGAGGCCGCCCGGTGCAGCCCGAGTCGGTTAGCCGCGCGGTACGAGATCCACCGCCTGCATCTGCGCTCGTATGGCGAGCTCGGCCGCCTTGAAGGCGTGCTCCTGGGTCATGGCGTTCTCCGTACGCTCCAGACAGTCGAGCACGAACTGGCCGAAGAACGGGTACCCGACCTTGCCCTGGACATCGAAGTGGGTCTCTTCAGACCTGTTGGCGAGGTACACGTGCGCGGGTCCGTCATCCGTGCCGATGTTCATGTACTTCCGTTGCTCGATGAAGCCTTCGGTACCGAGGATGAACATGCGGCCGTCGCCCCACATCTGCAGTCCGTCGGGGGTGAACCAGTCGCACCGGAAGTAGCCGCTGGCGCCCGTGTCGGTCACGATCGTCGCATCGCCGAAGTCGTCCAGCCCCGGATGCTCCGGGTTGGCGTAGTTGGCGATCTGGCTGCTCACCACCGTCCCGTCCGCGGAGCCGGTGTAGTGCAGGATCTGCTCGATCTGGTGCGAACCGATGTCGCACAGGATGCCGCCGTACTTGTCCTTCTCGAAGAACCACGCCGGCCGGGACGCCGCCGAGAGGCGGTGCGGCCCGAGGCCGATCACCTGCACGACGCGTCCGATCGCGCCGGCCTCGATGAGCTGGGACGCGAACACGGCCGTCTCGACGTGGATGCGTTCGGAGTAGTAGACGCCGTACTTGCGGCCCGTGCGGGCTACGGCTTCTCTCGCCGCGGCGAGCTGCTCGAGCGTCGTGAGCGGTGCCTTGTCCGTGAAGTAGTCCTTGCCCGCGTCCATGACGCGCAGACCCAGCGCGCAGCGCTCGGCTGTCACAGCGGCGCCCGCGACGAGGCCGACCTCGGCGTCGTCGAGCACTTCGTCCTCGCTGCTGGCGACCTTCACCTGGGGGAACTTCTCCGCGAAGGCCGCGACCTTGGCGGGATCCGGGTCGTACACCCACTTCAGCGTGGCGCCCGCGCCGAGCAGAGGTTGTCCCGGGTCTCGTGGAACTTGAGGTGGCGGTCCCCCACCTGACGCCTGCCGTGGGGTAGGTGTTGGGCGTCCACCAAGACGACCCGAAGAGACAGGGGACCACCGTGAACAAGGAGTATCAGAGGAAGAACGC
>JBBRCL010000087.1:0-7766 GCA_038204895.1 Actinomycetales bacterium
CACCGGGCCCCGCTACGTCACCTGCCGCAGATCAGCGGTTGGCGCCCTGCATCGTGCCGGTGACGCCGCCTGCCGGGTCGACCAGGATGCACAGGACCTCACGGTCGCCCATGCCGTCCCAGCTCTCCTTGCTCGGCATGAAGTAGCTCAGCCCGAGCACGGACTGCTCGTACGCCATGCCGACGAACGTCTGGAACTGGCCGTAGCAGAAGTCGTCCGCGGTCGCGGTCACTGCGTCGTCGCCCGGGAAGTCACCGTCAGGCAGCGTGGTCGAGGCGAAGATCTCGGAGTCGTGCACCTCGGTGCAGGGCCGGGTCGGCACGGTCTGCACCTCGGTGGCCTCGTCGGTGCTCGCCATGCAGTCGCCCACCCGGAGCGCGAACACGTCGGCGTCGTCGTCGGACGCGACGATGGTGCCGGAGTCGTCCCGCACGGGGTCCTTGGCACCGCCGATCAGGGAACAGCCCGTGAGGACGAGGAGGGCGGCGCTGACGAGGGCCGCGCCGGCAACGGGACGCAGGGAGCGCAAGGGGGGTGTCCTTTGGTGAGCAGTGACAGAAGGGACGGCAGGCCGACGGTTCACCGGGAACCACCGGTACGGAGCGGGCGCTTCGCCGGTACGTCTCTGCTGGGACCCCTGGATTGCACGCGCCGGTGCGAATGGTATCGGCCGGTCTGCTGCCATCGTTGACCTTTGACGGACGACTTTCCCGGACTCTGGACAGCACCGCATGCGTCGACCGCGGCGGGGCCGGGTTACCGTAGGGCGCCGACCACCCCTATCGATGGAGCGTCCCATGGCCACCAACCCGGTGAGCATCAGCACCAAGCCCGAGACGACCGCGGCGACCGAGTCGGGTTGCGGCTGCGGCGGCTGCGGCTGCGGCGCCGCCGAGGCCGACACCGACCGCGCCTGACCCACCGGCCCACGCGCCCACGCGCCGTGCAGAACCGACCGAACGCGCGGTACGACCTCGTCCGCACGTTCCACCCCCGCCGCAGCGCCCTCGGGCCCACCCGGCGGGACGCCCTCGCCCGGATGTGGCCCCGCCTGGGCTTCTCCGTGCACGACGACGCCCAGCCTCCCCCGCTGCTGGCCGACGGCACCCTCGACGTCGAGACGCTCTTCGGGCGCTCGGCCCCGCTGTTGGTGGAGATCGGCCCCGGCATGGGCGAGGCCGTCGTCGCGATGGCCGCCGCTGACCCCGACCACGACTACCTGGCTGTCGAGGCGCACGTCCCCGGCGTGGCGAACCTGCTCGTGATGCTCGACCAGCTGGGCGTGACCAACGTGCGCGCGGCGCACGGGGACGCCGTCGAGCTCCTGACGTACCGGATCCGGCCCGGCACGCTGGACGCCGTGCACATCTTCTTCCCCGACCCCTGGCCCAAGGCACGCCACCGCGAGCGGCGCCTGGTCCAGCCGGCGCACGTTGCCCTGATCCGCTCGCGCCTGCGGCCGGGCGGCACGCTGCACTGCGCGACGGACTGGGCGCCCTACGCGGCCGCGATGCTGGAGACCTTCGCCGCAGACGAGGGCCTGGTGAACCCGTTCGGCGGGTTCGCGCCCCGGCCGGCGCACCGGCCGGTGACCAACTTCGAGCGGCGCGGGCTCGCGGCCGGGCGGCAGGTCGCGGACGTGATCGTGACGCGCGTCGGCTAGGACCCGCGCCGGCTAGCTGGAGACGACGCCGCTGAGCACCACCGCGCCACCGGACACCGAGACCATCTCCACCCGGGTGATCTGGTTCAGCGGGGTCGCGGTCGCGGCGGGCACGTTCATCTCCACGCCCGGCACGACCGTCCAGGTGGCCACCTCCTCGGTGCCGCCGGCGTCGTCGTACACGATCAGGGCGTACTCCGCCCCCGATGTGTACTGGCCGCCCTGGCCCACCTGATAGCTGCAGGTCACGTCGACCTTCGTCCCCCAGCGCACGGCAGTCAGGTCGACGCTGGCGGTGATTGGGACGTCCGACTCGGAGGTCAGGGGGACGGTTGTCGTGGCGGCAGCCACCACCACGGGGCCGCCCTCGGTCCACGGCATCGGCACCAGCTGCCCGGAGAGCACGACGCCGGCCGCGGCGGCGGCGGCCAGACCGGCACCGGTCCACCACCGACGACCCCGAGCGGCGCGACGCGCCGCGAGCTGGTCGGCCTGCTCCAGCCGCTCGACCTCTGCGAGCAGTCCGGACAGCACGGACGCCGGTGGATCGACGGGCCCCTCGGCCGGCACCAGCGCCAGCAGGCCGGGCAGGTCCTCGACGTCGGCCACCGCCTGCCGGCACTCCGCGCAGCCCCGCAGGTGCTCGGCAAAGGCGGCCCGGTCCGCATCGCTGAGCGCACCCAGGACGTAGGCGCCGGCGTCTTCGGCGAACGGGTCGCTCATCGGGTCACCCCCATCTCTTCCAGGACCAGGCGCAGCGAACGCAGGGCGTAGTGCGTGCGGGACTTGACGGTGCCCGGCGGGATGCCGAGCTCCTGGGCGGCCTCGGCGACCGACCGGCTGCTGAAGTAGCAGAGCACCAGCACCTGCCGATGCTCGGTGGACAGGCGGGCGAGCGCGTCGCTGACCAACCAGCCCTCGAGCAGGCCGTCCGCAGCGGCCGGGACGGCGGCTTCGGGCGGTTCGGCGGCCAGGATCTCGCGCTGGGACCGACTGGACCGCCACTCGTCGATCACCAGCCGCCGGGCGACGGTGAACAACCAGGCCCGGGTGCCCGCCGTCGTGCTCCGCAGGATGTCCCGGTCACGCCAGGCGCGCAGCAGGGTCTCCTGGACGACGTCCTCGGCGTGGGCCCGGTCACCGCCGGTGAGGGGTAGCGCGAAGCCCCACAGCGCCCGGGCGTGGTCGCTGTGCAGCTCGATCATCAGATCGGTCGAGCTCGACATGCGCCACCTCCTACCCGGGGAGACGGGACGGGATGCCGAAAGGTTCAGCGCGCGGGGGGGTGATGTGCTGCGGCTCCCCTTCCAGCCTTCTTCCGATTGAGCCCGAGCGAACCAGGTGCAGGGCTCATCCGTCCTTCTGGATGGCAGACGCCGCACGCCGGGTGGACGTGATCGGTCCCGCCTTCCCGCTGAACGACGTGGGCGGGGTGGTGCGCGCGGTCGTGTTCGGATCGTCGCCTGGGGTGCGGAGCGCCGTCGCGCGTGAGCGGCCGAGAGCCGCTCACCTGAGCGGCGGAAGCGCCGTCGGGCTGAGGCTGAAACCCGCTGGCCTTGTGGGCGCATCCCGAACCTGACAAGCCAGAAGGGCCGCCCGACATGCCACGACTGCCAAGGCGCAGAACCGCGATCGCCACCACGGTTTCCGCGCTGGTCCTCGCCGCCGCCGGAGCAGCCACCGCCGCGAGCGTGTGGGACCTGGACTTCACCGCCGAGGCCACCGACACGATCAGTTCGTTCGGCGTCCCCAACACGGCGACGTACGGACAGACGATCACTGTCCCGGACGGACCGGCTGAGCTCTCGACGTTCTCCATCGCCATGGACGTGCCCGCGACCGTCGTATTCCGGGGTGCCGTCCAGGCCTGGGACGGCACCGCCGGCATGGCCACCGGTCCCGTGCTCTACCTGGGCGATCCGACGAGCACATCGGGCACCGGGATGGAGACGATCACCTTCTCGCCGAGCATCCCCATCACCGCCGGCGCGTACGTGCTGTACACCACCGTCAGCTACGACTACGCCGTCGGTTCCGGAACCGGGCGTCGGGCCGCTAGTACGGCGGACCCGTACGCCGACGGCCAGTTCGTGTACATGAACAACGGCAGCGGCATCGACGCCCTCACGACAAGCACCTGGAGCAACATCGGGGGCTATGACGCGGGGTTCACCGTGGTGTTCGCGGCCGCGCCCGTCGTGGAGCCGCCCGCCCCGGTAGCGATCCCGATCGTGGCCGCCCCGGCGTTCACCGGCTGACCCAGCGCGTCCGCTCGCACGACGCCGAAGCGGGGCCGCGGTCCGTCGGGACCGGCCCCGCTTCGCTGCGCTGCGGCCGTCGGCCTGGAGTCAGGCCTGGACCACCTGGTCGCCGTCCACCTTCACGCTGAAGGCGCCCAGCGGTCGCGGAGCCGGCCCGCTGACGTTCGCCCCGGTCGCCGCGTCGAACACCGACCCGTGGCACGGACACTTGAGCTCCGCACCGTCGGGGGCGACGGTGCAACCCATGTGGGTGCAGATGGCGCTGAACCCCACAACGGTGCCCGCCTCGGGCTGGGCGATGATCACCGGGTCTCCCGCGGCGTCGGTCGCCGAGACCGCTCCACCGACCGGCACGTCGGCCAGGGCGACCAGACCCCCGGCCGAGCCGCCGGGCGCCGTCGTGTCGGACGGCGAGCCGCCCGACGGTGAACAGGCTGCCAGGACGCCGACTCCCGCCACCGCAGCCGTACCGATCAGCACGGAGCGGCGGGAGAGCTGCGCGGAGCGGGCCGCCTCGAGCGCATCTTGAGCGATGGTGTCAGTCACGGATCGGCTCCCCGCTTGCCTTCAGGACCCACCAGACGCCGTTGACGGCCTGGCCGGTGACGTCGCCGGCGGCGGCGTCCTGTGCCCAGTAGTACAGCGGCCACCCGTCGTACGTCACCTGGGTGGTGCCGTCGGTGCGCTCGGTGGTGCCGAGCAGGGTGGCGTCAACACCCGCGCCGGCAACCGGGTCGCCGTCGACCAGGAGCGGCGGCCACGAGGTCGCGCACCGGTTGTAGCAGGTGCTGTCGCCCTGCTTGTCGGGGTCGTACATGTAAAGGGTCATGCCGCCTGCGCCGACCAGGACGTCGCCCAGGTCGGTGGTGGCGATCGCGACCGTGCCCGCAGCCATGGCGTCGCCGCCGGTCGCGGTGTCGCTGGTAGCGGTGTCCGCTGCCGCGGCCGCCGGCTGGTCGGCGGGCGGGCTACCCGTGTTCCCGCAGCCCGCCAGGACCAGGACCATCAAGCCGACGGCCGCCGTTGCGGCCTGGGTTCGTGTGCGCATCTCGTCCTCCCCAGGATCCGGCGGCGCACGTTGCACCACCATCAGGGGAGACGGGCGGGGGTGGCGGGTGGTTCAGACCCCAGGCCTGTGGAGGTCCACGCCGTTGCGAGGATGATCGAAGCATGAGCATCTGGGCCAGCCTGTGCACCATCGGATGGGACGAGCCGGGACGCGAGGCTGCGGCCCCGACCGGCGTCGTCTCGTACGGTCAGTCGGGTCACTACCCGTCGGTCGGCGACTCGCCGGGAAGCATCGACCTCGCCGAGATCCCGCACTGGTGCGTCCCGGGTGTGAACGAGGGTGACGTCCCGGACAACGTGACGGGCCCATGGCTCCGGCTCTCGGTCGCCGGATGGGACTCGGACCTGGACCGCACCGTCGCGCCGCCCGGAGCGACCGTCGCACTGTCCCCGAAGGCGGCCCAAACCCTCGCCCAGACCCTGCTCACCTGGGCCGGCGCCGGACACGTCCAGCCGCGCTAGGGGCCGCAGCACCTGTCCGGATCGTTGACCTGCTCCAAGGAGGCCCGGAACTCGACACGGCCCCGTCCTCACTCGAGGTCGGGGCCGTTCGACACTGCGCGCCCGAAGGGATTCGAACCCCCAACCTTCTGATCCGTAGTTGGATCAGCACCGGTCCCGGACTCCGGCCGGCGTCGATCTGCGCAGGTCAACAGCACCCTCGCGTCCGAAGCCGTCCGTGGCAGACCGCTCATGTGCGTGGGGCTTGGCTCCCGGATGGGCTCCCAGCCCTCCATGACGGTCACGCCAACCGACACGCCAATTTCCCGGCCCGACCGTAGCCCGCCAGCGCGTACGCGATCAGCGGGCGCGTGTTGGCGACGGCGTACGACGAGGTCTGGCTGCAGCCCGGCGGCGAGCCGGGGATGCTCGGCATCGACCCCATGGAGCATGCCGTCGGCGGCGTCGAGCATGATGTTGCCCCAGCGCCCGGGGGTGAGGGTGACGTGCGAACCACGGGGGCCGTTCGGTCATCGCCTCTCGGTCGATGCGGAAGACCGGTCGCCAAACGCGAACCCGCCGGCGCGACGACGGCCTCCCGCTCGTCCGGGATGCGCGCTCGGGTGCTAGCGCCCGAAGCGGTGGTGAGGTGCAGTTACGTGCAGGTGGCCTGTGGCCGGCTTGAGCGAGTGGGCTACAGATCGAGTCGGACGCAGTAGGCCAGTTGGGGCCACGCGATGGTCGAGGTCGGCGAGCCCTCGCACGCTTCGTTGACGATATCTCGCACGCGCTCCAGTCGGCGGTCGCGCGTGTCGGGGTCCATGGTGACGAAGCTGGAGTGGGTGCCAAGGCACCCGACGACCTGGTCGGCTGTGACGTCCCAGTTCCAGGCGAAGGTCTCGATCTCGATGTCCGCCAGCGGGAGCCCATCGGCTCGCTGCTCGGGGTCGATCTGGGCAGCGTCGATGTGGCCAGGATCCAGGGCGCCGACCTCGTGGGCCCATCCGGTCGTCGCGTGCGGCGTATTCCAGAGCAATCCGAGGCGGCCGCCAGGGCGTGTGACGCGACGGACCTCGGCCAACGCGGCGTCGGCGTCGAACCAGTGCCATGCCTGCCCGACGATCACGCCGTCGGCCGAGTCGTCTGGGACGGGCAGCAGTTCGGCCGTGCCCAGCAGCGCGGTGGACCACGGGCAGGTGAGCTGGAGCATGTCGAGCATGTCCGGGTCGGCCTCGATCGACGTCACGGCCGCGCCGGCCATGTGGGCCACCCTGGACAACTTGCCCGTGCCAGCGCCGACGTCGAGCACCTGTCCGGGACCCGGAGGCATGATCCAGCGGACTGCTCCCAGCGGGTAGGTCGGACGCCACTTCTCGTACTCGGCAGCGTGAGGACCAAAGCTCCGCGACCGTTCGGCACCCATGTCGCCCATCATGCCAGGACGCACGGCAGCGTCACCAAGCCCGCTTCACGATGACGTGATGGGGTCCTCCGTGCACATCCAGGACCTGGTCAAGGCCCTCGGCGCGGAGAGCGGGATCTCCACGTCCGAGGTCTCCCGGATCTGCGCGGGGCTGGATGAGGAGGTCGGTGCGTTCCGCGACCGGTCTCCCGCCGAGGCCGCGTTCCCCTACGTGTTCCTGGACGCGACCTACTGCAAGGCGCGGGTCGGGCGCCGGGTGGTCTCCCAAGCCGTGGTGATCGCCACCGGGGTCCGCGCCGACGGTCACCGCGAGGTCCTGGGGTTCGACGTCGGTGACTACGAGAACTGCGCGTTCTGGACCAGCTCCCCGCGGTCCCTGAAGGCCCTGGGCCTGGCGGGGGGTCCAGCCGGTCATCTCCGACGCCCCGCGGGACTGAAGACCGCGCTCGGGTGGGCCCGGCCGTCGACGCTCCGGCCCGGCCGGCGATACGGGGCTGGCGATACGGGGCTGGCGATCCGGGGCCGCTGACCCCCTCGGGCCCGGGCGTAGGATCCGGGCCATGCGCGGAGCATCGGGTATCCGCATCCCCAAGGACCTCGCCCAGGGCGTCGCCGACGCGGCGATGGCGGACGTCGCCTACAACGTCAACATCATCGACGCGGACGGGGTGATCATCGCCTCCGGCGACCAGACACGGCTGGGCCAGGTCCATGAGGGTGCCCTGCGGGCCCTGGAGACCGGCGAGCCCTTCGAGGTCAAGGCGGACGAGGGCACTCAGGCCGGACTTCCGAAGCTAATGGGCACACACGGCCCTTGTCTGAGGCGTTTTCCCAGTTCACGGGCTTGCGGGGGCGCCTGAAACACGATTTCGTGTAGGCACACGAGGTTCGGCGTGTCGCTCGACGGGCA
>JBBRCL010000088.1:0-7729 GCA_038204895.1 Actinomycetales bacterium
CGCCCTGCCCGCGGGGCCCCGGGGCACCGCCCCCCCCCCCCCCCCCCCCCCCCACCCCCCGCACCCCCCGCACCCCCCGACTTGGGAGAGAAACCCGCAGATAGTGCGGGTTTCTCTCCCAAGCACGGTCGCCTCCGCCACTGCGCCCTCGCCGATCCCGTTCACGCAGCCCTGATCGCCCGCGCCATCCACAGAGCCCCGGGGCCCGTCCCACCCGGGGATCGAGTCCCCGGTCATCCTTGGTCGATGCCCGCACCGAGTGCCCAGATCGCGACGCTCGCGGCGCGCCAGGACGCCGCAGTCACGACCGCTCAGTGCATCGGCCTCGGCGCCGATCCCGACTGGGTCGCGCGCCAGGTGAGGTCCGGCCGATGGCAGCGGCTGCACCGCGGAGTCCTCGCCACCTACTCCGGTCCCCTGACGTGGCGCACCCGCGCGCGGGCAGCTCTGCTCTACTGCGGCCGCGACGCTGCGCTGAGTCACGACGCCGCGGCCCACGTCCACGGGTTCGCCGACCATCCTCCGCGCGTCATCGACGTGACGATCCCTCATCGTCGCCGGGTCGCCGCCACCCGCGGTATCCGGATCCACCGACACACCGCTCGTGCTGTCGAGATCCGGGACCGGTTCGCCGTCGTCAGCCGGGCCGACACCGCGCTCGACCTGCTGGAGCAGGCCCGCACGGACGACGACGCCGTCAGTGTGTTGTGCGCGGCCGTCCGAGGCCGCACTCCACCCTGGTTGATCCTTGAGGCGCTCGCTCGCCGATCCAACACAGGCGGCCGTGGCCTCGCAGTAGAGCTGCTGACCCTGGTGGCCGAGGGCATCGAGTCGCCGCTGGAGCTGCGGTATCACCGCGACGTCGAGCAGCGACACGGGCTGCCTCGCGCAGCACTGCAGCGGCGACAGGTGATCGGTGGGCTCTGGATTCGGGCGGACCGGATCTACCAGGGCATGGGGGTGCGCACCGAGCTCGACGGGCAGCTGGCGCACCCGGACGGGCGAACCGACTCGGACACGTGGCGGGACAACACCGTTGCGATCAGCCGGGGCGAGATCACCTTGCGCTACCGCTGGAGTCATGTGCATGGGACGCCCTGCCGAACGGCCGCCCAAGTCGTCGCGGCGCTGCGGTCTCGGGGGTGGACGGGGACCCCACGCCCGTGCGGTCCGGGATGCCCGGTGCGGTGATTCCGCGGCGGTTCACCACGCACCCCCTCCCCCCGACACCCGACACCCGACACCCGACACCCGACACCCGGCGCGAGGGGCCCCCGACGCGCGGTCCCCCACCGACGCCACCCGCCACCCGCTCGACCGCACGTCCCAGGGGGCTTGGGAGAGAAACCCGCAGATAGTGCGGGTTTCTCTCCCAAGCCGGCCAGGCGCACCGGGCGCCGGCCGGGCGCACCGGGCGCCGGCCAGGTGCACCGGGCGCGAGCCGGGGGCGTGCCGGACGCACCGACGACACCGACCTCGTGACATCCCACGGCTGACAATGGCGTGTCCGTGCGATGCTGGACCCGGCATCGACCCGCGCCGACGAGCGCGAACCGGGAGGGCACATGGCACGCGTGGTGGTGGTCGGCGGCGGTTACGGCGGGGCGAGTCTGGCCCGGCAGCTCGATGTCGACCTCGACGTCGTCCTGGTCGAGCCGAAGGACGCGTTCGTGCACTCCAGCGCGGCGCTGCGGGCGGTGGTCGACGTCACCTGGCAGGACCGGGTCTTCTTCCCCTACGACCGCCTGCTGACCCGCGGGCAGGTGGTGCAGGACTGGGCACGCCGGGTGTCACCGCGCAGGGTGACCATCTCGCCCTTCGAGTCCATCGACGCCGACTACCTGGTCCTCGCGACGGGCACGTCCTACCCGTTCCCGGCCAAGTTCCTCGAGGACGAGACCGAGGTCGCGATCGCCCGCCTGGGCCGGTTGCGCGAGGCGCTGGCCCGCACCGAGCAGGTGCTGCTGGTCGGCGGCGGCCCGGTGGGCCTCGAGCTGGCCGGCGAGCTGACCGCGGCGTTCCCCCATCTCCACGTGACGGTCGTTGACCGAGCCGACGACATCCTCACTGTCGGCGACTACCTGCCCGAGCTCCGCGAGGCCGTGCGCAGCCAGCTGGCCGAGCGCGGGGTGGAGTTCCTCACCGGCGCCCCGCTGGCGTACCCACCCCCGGTCGACGTCGGCATCCACCACCCGTTCACCGTCGAGACCACCGCGCGCGTGCGGATCGAGGCGCAGATGTGGTTCCGCTGCTTCGGCGCCCGCCCGATGACCGACTACCTCGACGAGGACCTCGCCGCGGCGCGTCGGCCCGACGGGCGTCTGCGGGTGACCGAGCTCCTGAACGTCGTCGGGCAGGACCGCGTGTTCGCGATCGGGGACATCACCGACCTGCCGGAGAGCAAGCGCGCGAGCGTCGCGGCTGACCACGCGACGGTGGTGGCGCAGAACATCCGCGACCTGGTCGACGGCAGACGCCCGACGGCGCGGTACACCCCGGCACCCGAGCGGATCGTGTTGCCGCTGGGCCCGAACGGCGGTGCCGCGCAGGTGGAGCGGGACGGCGGCCTTCGGGTGGTGGTCGGGCCGGAGGAGACGGCCCGGATCAAGGGTGCCGACCTGTACAGCACGGCGGTCGCGGAGATGTTCGGGCGAGTCTGACGCGTCACGGGCGCGGGCGCACCGATCCCTCGATGCAGCGCGCATCGACGACGACCCCTGACGGGAGACAGCACGTGGCCCACCTGCTCGGCGGCGAAGGGCTGCACCTGGAGTACCCGACCACCGTCGTCTTCGACGCGGTGACCGTCGGGATCGGCGAGGGCGACCGGATCGGCGTCGTCGGGCGCAACGGGGACGGCAAGTCCTCGCTGCTCGCCCTGCTGTCCGGCCGGTTGGCGCCCGACGCCGGGCGGGTCACCGTCCGGAGCGGGGTGCGGATCGGGGTGCTGGACCAGACCGACACCCTCGACCAGACCCTCACCATCGCGCAGGCCGTCGTCGGGTCGACGCCGGAGCACGAGTGGGCCGGCGATCCGGGAGTCCGCGACGTCCTGGCCGGGCTGCTCTCCGACCTGTCATGGGACGCCGTCGTCGGTGACCTGAGCGGTGGCGAGCGACGTCGGGTCGCCCTGGCCGCGCTGCTGACCGGCGACGACGACGTGCTGTTCCTCGACGAGCCGACCAACCACCTCGACATCGGGGCGATCACCTGGTTGGCCGGGCACCTGCGGCAGCGCTGGTCGGCCAGCGCCGGCGGCCTGGTGGTGGTGACCCACGACAGGTGGTTCCTCGACGAGGTCTGCACCGCCACCTGGGAGGTGCACGACGGCGTCGTCGAGCCGTTCGAGGGTGGCTACGCCGCCTACGTGCTGCAGCGCGTCGAGCGCGACCGGATGGCGGCCGCGAGCGAGGCCAAGCGAGCGAACCTGATGCGCAAGGAGCTGGCCTGGCTACGCCGGGGTCCGCCGGCACGCACGGCCAAACCCAAGTTCCGGATCGACGCCGCCAACCAGCTGATCGAGGACGAGCCGCCGCCGCGCAACTCCGTCGAGCTCGCCCGGATGGCCATCGCGCGCCTGGGCAAGGACGTCGTCGACCTGCTGGACGTCTCGGTCAGCTACGGCGCGACGCCGGTGCTGCGTGACGTGACGTGGCTGATCGGGCCAGGCGAGCGCACCGGGATCCTCGGCGTCAACGGGGTCGGCAAGTCGACCCTGCTCGGCCTGGTGACAGGTGCGGTGCGGCCGACCCGCGGTCGGGTCAAGCGCGGTACGACGGTCAAGGTCGCCACCCTCACCCAGGAGCTCGCCGAGCTGGACGACCTCGCGACGGACCGGGTGAGCGACGTCGTCGCCCGCTACCGGAGCACCTACGCGTCCGGCGGCAAGGAGATGACGCCGGGGCAGCTGCTGGAGCGGCTGGGCTTCACGAACGCTCAGCTGTCGACGCCGGTCGGGGACCTGTCCGGCGGCCAGCGACGTCGGCTGCAGCTCCTGCTGGTGCTCCTCGACGAGCCGAACGTGCTGGTCCTTGACGAGCCGGCCAACGACATGGACACCGACATGCTGGCCGCGCTGGAGGACCTGCTGGACTCCTGGCCCGGCACGCTCCTGGTGGTCTCGCACGACCGGTACCTGCTCGAGCGGGTCACCGACCAGCAATACGCGCTGCTGGACGGGCACCTGCGGCACGTGCCGGGCGGGGTGGACGAGTACCTGCGGCTGGTGTCGGAGTCGGGCAGTGCTGGGAGCGGCCCGACGACGCGCCCAGCGGAGGGCGACCGCTCCGCCGCTACCTCGGCCGCCGACACGCGCACCGCCCGCAAGGAGCTGAACGCCGTCGAACGGAGGCTGGCCAAGGTGACCGCACAGGCCGCCGCCGTCCAGGACGAGATGGACCGGCACGACCCGACGGACCACGTCGGCCTCACCGCGCTGCACCACCGCCTCGACGCACTCGCCGCGAAGGCCCAGGAGCTGGAGCATCGCTGGTTGGAGCTGGCCGAGCAGTTCGACTGACGTCACCTGCGCGGCGTCTTGTCACCGCACCCCGGCTCCGGTACGCCTGGCGCTGTCACGCCTGATCGCACGTCAGGCAACGGGCCGCCGATCTCCGGCGGAAGGGATCCACCATGGACCGCCCCCGCTCCGCCCCTCTCGCCCTGATCGCCGCCGCAGCACTGGCGCTGCCGTTGGCTGCCTGCACTGGCGAGCCGGACTCGCCCGCCACCGTCACCGTGACCGTCGCCCCGCCCGACGGCACCGGCGGCACCGCCGAGCCGACCGCCGTACCCGCGGAGACCGCGGGCCCGCTGCCCGACGTCGCGCCCGACGACGACGCACCGTTCGTGGCGAACACCGAGCCGGACACGTCAGCCACGTCCACCGGCGCCCCGCTCAGCCCGACCAACCTGCGGTTCGGCGTGCACGACGGGTACGACCGACTGGTCCTGGACCTCGTCGGCAACGGAGACCCGGGCTGGCGCGCCGAGTACGTCGACGCGCCGTCGAGCCAGGGCTCCGGCGAACCGATCGACCTGGACGGCAACGCGTTCCTGGTCCTCAATGTGCAGGGCATGCTCCGGCCGACCGAGCCCGGTGCGGTGCCCTACGACGGCCCCAGCTCGATCCACCCCGTCTCCGGCGGCGCGATCCGCGAGGTCGTCTTCGGGTCCCTGTTCGAGGGCACACAGGAGATCTTCATCGGGGTGGAGTCCAAGGAGCCGTTCCGGGTCTACCTGCTGAAGAGCCCGACCCGCATCGTTCTGGACGTCCAGCACCCGTAGCCGCCGGCCCGACTTGGCCGGCCACCTGCCGACCGATGGTCGGCTCTGACCCCCTGGCGGCCCGCCTCACTGGCCGCGGAGCAGGTCCTCGAAGCTCTCGGTGAGCGCGAACGGGTCTGTCGGCGCGGTGCGCTCGCGCACCGCCACCAGGTCGGCGAGCTCGTGTGCACCCCGGGCGACCCGCTCCGCGAGGGGAGCGACGTCGTCGTCGGACCGCACACCACTGCTGTGGCCGAAGTCGTCGGTTGCGGCGAACACCCCGGTCGGGACCGCGAACGCGCCGAGGTAGGCGAACAGTGGACGCATCGCATGGTCGATCGCCAGGGAGTGCCGGGCGGTCCCCGCCGTCGCGCCCAGCAGCACCGGCACACCCTCGAGCGCACCGTCGTCGAGCAGGTCGAAGAAGGTCTTGAACAGGCCGTTGTAAGAGCCGCTGAAGATCGGCGACACCGCGACCAGGCCGTCCGCCCGGGCCACGGCTTCCAGCGCCGCACGCAGGTTCGCCGACGCAACGCCGGTGAGCAGCATGGTGGTCAGCTCCTGCGCGAGGGCGCGCAGCTCGACCGTCCGCACCTCCGCGACGACGCCACGCTCACCGAGCGAGTGCACCGTCGCCTCCCCGAGGCGGTCCGCCAGCAGCCGGGTCGACGACGGCTCGCTCAGCCCGGCGCTAACGACGGCGATCACGTGTGGGCCGGCCGGGGTCCGGCCTCCGGCAGGTGCGACAGGGTTCATCCGACGCCCACCTCCGCGGCGCGGCCGGTGACCCCGTCCAGCGCGTACACCGTGACGTCCGTCGGGCCACCTACGGCGGCGACCAGCGAGGCATGCGTCGGCGCGTCCGGCACATCGGCCGGCCGGCCGACCGCCATCTCCCGACGCAGCACCGGCACCACCTCGGTGCCGAGGATCTCGATCTGCTCCAGCACAGTCTGCAGCGGTAGACCGGCGTGATCCATCAGGAACATCTGGCGCTGGTAGTCCCCCACGTGGTCGCGCATGGCGGCGTAGCGGTCGATCACCTGCTGCGGGCTGCCGACGGTGAGCGGGGTCATCTCGGTGAACTCCTCCAGCGACGGCCCGTGGCCGTACACCGGCGCGACGTCGAAGTACGGCCGGAACTCACGGACGGCGTCCTGTGAGTCGGCCCGCATGAACACCTGCCCGCCCAGGCCGACGATCGCCTGGTCGGCCCGGCCGTGGCCGTAGTGCTCGAACCGCTCGCGGTACAGCCCGATCATCTGCTTGGTGTGCTCGATCGGCCAGAAGATGTTGTTGTGGAAGAACCCGTCGCCGTAGTACGCGGCCTGCTCGGCGATCTGCGGCGACCGGATCGAACCGTGCCACACGAAGGGCGGGACGCCGTCCAGCGGGCGCGGCGTCGAGGTGAACGACTGCAGCGGCGTGCGGAACTTGCCCTCCCAGTCCACGACGTCCTCGCGCCACAGCCGGTGCAGCAGCGCGTACTTCTCCACCGCGAGGGCGATGCCGTTGCGGATGTCCTCGCCGAACCAGGGGTACACCGGGCCGGTGTTGCCGCGACCCATCATCAGGTCAACCCGCCCGCCGGCCAGGTGCTGGAGCATCGCGTAGTCCTCGGCGATCTTCACCGGGTCGTTGGTCGTGATCAGGGTCGTGGCGGTGGACAGGATGATCCGCTCGGTGCGGGCGGCGATGTAGCCCAGCAGGGTGGTCGGGGACGAGGGCACGAACGGCGGGTTGTGGTGCTCGCCGGTCGCGAAGACGTCCAGACCCACCTCCTCCGCCTTCTCGGCGATCTTGACCGTCGCCTGGATCCGCTCGGCCTCGGTGGGAGTGCGACCTGCCACCGGGTCGGGAGTGACGTCTCCGACGGTGAAGATGCCGAACTGCATGGAAGTCATGAGCGAGGTGCCTTTCTGGGAATGGTGGGTGGCGACGCGTGCTGGAGCCCGGTCAGGAGCCGGTGCGGTCCGCGTTCGCGTGCACGTCGAACGACGGCGAGGTGAGGTAGTCGACTTCCGGCGCGCCGAGGGCGGCCGCCACCCGGAAGGCGCGGTCAGCCTCCTCGTGCCGGGACTGACGCTGCAACGTGCGGGCCAGCAGCAGGGCGGCGTACTCGTCCGTGGGATTCGCGGCGAGCAATTGGCGGGAGACGGCCTCGGCCGGCTCGAGCTGCGCGGCGTGGAAGTACGAGCGCGCCAACAGCTCGCGCGCGGTGCTCAGCCCGTGCTGCTGGCCTGAGGCGTCGTCGAGATCGGCGACGAGGCTGTTCAACCTCGCGATCGCGCCGCGGTAGTCACGCAGGTTGAAGTCAAGCTCGGCCCTGCGGAACTGGTCGTAGACGTCCATGGCGTTGCCATCCGGTTCGATGAAGTTGCTCATGTGTACTATGAACAACATAGCGCCAGATTCATTCCCGACCCCCTCGCTTCTCGGCGGTGAGCACCCGTGACGACAGATC
>JBBRCL010000089.1:0-7410 GCA_038204895.1 Actinomycetales bacterium
TTCGATGCCGATCTTCACCCCGGCGGCGTCGCCGTCCTCGGGCAGGAACCTGCCGACCAGGGCATGCAGCCCAGCTATCCCTGAAATTCCTTCCGGTAGGCGGGCTTTGGCAAGTCGCCGCCCGGTCTCGTCCTGAACCTCCACATCGTGGTGGTCCTCGGCCCAGTCATCTCCGACGAATAACAATCTGGTTTCCTCCGCTTCACTCGACTACCCGGTCAGCAGCCTGCAGGAAAACCCGCGACCTAATGGTCCAGTGCTCACGCCACAAGACGGCGGGCACGACATCCCATCAGCGGTTCGTCTTCCCGAGCACCGATGGAGCCACGATCTGGCCCTAGGACTCGAGGTCCAGGGTAGGAAGAGTGCTCATCCATCGGCGGCTACCAGGCACCGAGCCTGTCATGCTGTCGGCCGGGTAAACCCCATTAGGGGTAGGGGCTGCTGGCTGGTCATCACGCCCATCATCCCCACCCCCAAAACTAGTCCAATACGTTTTACTAATTCTATCACTGAATGGGTGCGAAGACAACCCGAATCCACGATGAACTTGCAGGTCAGCCGCCCGTCGGAGACTCAACAACCACAGCTATGTCAAGAGTCCTGGCTTCAGGTATGCCATGGCGATCCTTCCGATGGCTGAGTGTCGCGGGCGAAGCCGGACAGCAGGATCAGGATGAGCACGACCGGTGTTGCGGCCGTCGTCAGGGGTGTGATCCGCAGCATGAAGTCGCCGAAGGCGGTGCCGATGAGCCACGCCACCACATCCCAGACGAGGTAGCCGATCAGGAGGCACGGCCACAGCCCAGCCAGCATCCGCGCAACCCGGTTGTCGGCATGCGCCCGCCACCAAGTGAACGAGGTGCCGATCTTGACGCCGGCGATCCCGGCGATGACCCCGTACCACATGGTGAAGAAGCCGCCACCGACCAGGAACAGGACGGTCGCGGCAGCGGCCATCGCGAGCACCCCGGTGACCAGGAAGCTGGGAACGACCGTGAGCGCCGGCTCGCAGCCGTGCCATGCCGTCGCGCGTTCGCACGGTGGCCCGATGGCGTTGATCACCACCGAGTCCGGGGCGACGTTCCCCTGCAGCGTCTCGAACCAGCCGTGCTCAAGCCCGAGCAGGCCGGCGAGGACCCCGAGCGTGCTGGCCACGATGCGCGTCGCGCTGATCCTTCGACCGCCGGCGACCGGGGCTGCCGGCTCGTGCCAGATCGAGGTGTCACCGAACACGTCTTCGTTCAGTCCATCGACACGGACGCGCACGACGCCGCGAGAGAACTCCAGGCTAGCGGCGCCGGGGCGCGAAGGACCCCCCGCACACCCATCAGAGCCCGCCTGCCCTTGCTGCCTTCCGGCCCTGGGGGAGTTGAGCGAGGTGACGCCGCACGGGGGGTCGCGTCCAGGATAACTCAGGCGGCATCCCCCGAGGCATCCCCGCGGCCCCAGCCGTGGCCCCTGCCACGGCACCGCCGACTCCCGGCGGACAGGCCGCGCGGGGCACAGCCCACGCACAGGGGTCGCACAGGGTCATCCCATCCACGGCCTGCATAGTGCCAAACATGACAACCGTCGGTCAGAAGGCCCGAGCGCGCCGGGTCGCACCCCAGCCGCTCACCTGGCCGACCCGCCGCCGCTGGTGGGCGGGCGCCGTCCCCCTCGCCGTGTGGGCGTCCCTGCTGGTCGTGGTCGCCCTGTGGGTGTCCCACGGCGGCGTCCAGCAGCTGACCGCTGGCGCGTCGTCGGCATGGACCGCGACCGGGCGCCTGACCGGTCTGGTCAGCTCTGACCTGGTCCTGCTGCAGCTCCTGGCGATGGCGCGGATCCCGCTCGTCGAACGCGCTGTGGGCCAGGACACCCTGGCGCGCTGGCACCGGCCGCTCGGCTTCAGCTCCATCAACCTCCTGCTGGCGCACGCGGTGACGATCACCATCGGCTACGCGCTGCGTGTTCGGTCGGGCTTCTTCTCCGAGCTCTGGTCCCTCGTGACCACCGCACCCGGGATGCTTCTCGCCACCGCCGGTACCGGACTGTTCGTCCTGGTCGCCGTCACCTCCGTGCGGATGGCCCGACGCCGCCTGCGTTACGAGTCATGGCACCTGGTGCACCTGTACGCCTACCTCGCCGGCCTGCTCGCGCTGCCGCACCAGCTGTGGACCGGCGCGGACTTCATCGCCTCACCGCTGGCCAGGGCGTACTGGTGGACCCTGTACGGGCTGGCCCTGGTCAGCGTGCTGGTCTTCCGGGTCGCGCTGCCGCTGCGGACCTCCCTGCGGCACCGGCTCGTTGTCACCCGGGTGGTCGCGGAGGCGCCCGGCGTCGTCTCGGTGCACATCGGCGGGGCCAACCTGCACCGCCTTGCGGCCGCCCCCGGTCAGTTCTTCGTCTGGCGCTTCCGCACCGGGCCCGGCTGGACGCGCGGGCACCCGCTCTCCCTGTCGTCCGCACCGACGACGGCCGGGCTGCGGATCACCCTCGCGACCGGCGGCGACGACGGGCCCCGCCTGGCGAGCATGCGACCCGGCACGAGCGTGCTCGTCGAGGGCCCGCACGGGGTGCTGACCCCGCATGTGCGCACCCGCCGCGGGCTGGTCCTGATGGGCACCGGACTGGGTCTGGCCCCGCTGGTCTCCCTGCTGCAGGACGCCGTCCGGCGCGGTGAGACCGCGACCCGACCGGTCACCGTGGTGCGCCGCCTTCGGACGTCACCACACCAACCTCCGTGGCAGGCCGAGCTGGCCGAGCTCCAGCGCGCCGGGCACATCCAGCTGGTGGACCTGGTGGGTCCCCGGGGCCGGTCGGGCCCGGCGTGGCTGCCCGAGCACCTGAGCGGGTGGACCGCGACCGATGCGGTGCACGCGTTGATCCCGGACATCGAGGACAGCGACGTGTTCGTCTGCGGGGCGGCCCCGTGGAGCGAGGCCGTCGCAGCGGACCTGCGCGTGGCGGGCGTCCCCGCCGAGGCCCTGCACGTCGAGCGATTCACCTGGTGAGGGGAGTTCACATGCGACGCATCATCGTCGCCCTCGGGACGACAGCCACCGGCCTGGTGCTCCTGTTCTCCTGGCCGACCAGCTGGAACCGCCCGGTGGCGGCAGGCGGTCAGGCGACTGCGCTGGGCGGTGCCGGGACCTCGCAGGGCACGGCCGCGACCGGAGCGAGCTCGAACGGGTCCGGCAGCACCGCACCGGTCACCTCGACTGTCGACGGTGCCGTGGTCCAGACCCCGTACGGCAACGTCCAGGTACGCCTCACCGTTGCGGACGGGAGCGTGACAGCGGCGGAGGCGATCGCCTATCCCGACCGGGGCGGCACGGACGTGCAGATCAGCAACTACGCGATCCCGATCCTCAGCCAGGAGGCCGTCCAGGCCCAGTCCGCCAAGATCGACATGGTGTCGGGCGCGACGTTCACGAGCCGTGGCTACATCCAGTCCCTGCAGGACGCACTGGACCAGGCGAACCTGTGAGCGCCGCGACGATGACGCGAACCGCGCCGGACCGTCGGGCGTGGGTTGAGCAGATCATGGGCATGCCGATCAGCGTGCACGTGCGGGGCGCGGGTGCCCGTGACGCCGCGACCGCCCGCGCGGTCGAGTCGGTGTTCGCCGACCTGCGCGCGGCGGATGCCATGTTCAGCACCTACCGCGAGGACTCCCAGATCCGCAGGCTCCAGCGCGGCGAGATCGCGCTGGCCGACTGCTCGACTGCGGTCCGCGAGGTGTGGCTGCTGTGCGGGACGGCCCTCGAGCGGACCGACGGCGCCTTCGACGCCTGGGCCGCCGTGCCGGGCAGCCCGGGCACCTTCGACCCGACCGGCCTGGTCAAGACCTGGGCGGTGACCCACGCGGCCGGGCACCTGCGCGCCCTGACCGGCCTGGGCTTCGCGCTCGGTGCCGGCGGCGACATCCTGGTCAAGACCGGTCCCGACCAGACCCCGTGGCAGATCGGGATCGAGGACCCCCGGGACACCAGCCGCGTGCTCGCAACGGTGCCCGTGGCCGACGGCGGCGTGGCGACGTCGGGCGTAGCCGCTCGCGGGCAGCACATTCTTGACCCGCGCACCGGGGAACCGGCCACCGAGATCCTCTCGGCGACGGTGATCGGACCGTCGCTGCTGTGGGCCGACGTGTTCGCCACGGCGGCCGTTGCTCGAGGCGCCTCCGCCGTGGACTGGGTGCAGGGCTTGCACGGCACCTCCGGACTGCTCATTCTGACGGACGGGACCGTGCATCGCTGGGGCAACGCTCCCTGAGCCGCCGGGGCTGGAGGCCGGTGCGCCAGTCGGACGCCCGGGCCCCAGGATGAGCAAGGCATCGACCACTGTGCCGCGAGACGCGGCGGACCCACCCAGGAGGAGGACCCATGTTCGACACGATCGGCGGCCTGCCGCTGCACCCACTCGTCGTGCACGCGACCGAGGTCATCGTGCCAGTCGCTGCGCTCGCCCTCGTCCTGGCGGCTCTGTGGCCGTGGTTCCGGCGGTGGGCAGGTTGGGGGCCGCTCGGCCTCGCGGTGGCCTCCGTGATCTTGGTGCCCATCTCGACCCAGTCGGGGGAGTCCCTCGAGGAGCGCGTCGGCGAGAACGCCGCGCTCGAGCGGCACACGCAGCTGGGTGAAGGGCTGCTGGGCTGGGTGATCGGGCTGGCCCTGATCGCTGCCGCGATGGTGGCATGGGACCTGTGGCGGCGGCGTTCCGCCCGTACCGAGGCGGCCGCCCTGAGCGGCGCGGCGGACGGCGCGAAGGGCACGGACGCAAGCGCAGCCGCTCGACCGATGTCGTCGGTCGTGGTCGTGGTCGTGCTCGCCGTCGCGGCCGTCGCGGTGGGCACCGGCACGATCGTGCAGGCCGTCCTGATCGGCCACAGCGGCGCTGAGGCTGTCTGGGGCAGCTGACCCGCGGGCAACCTCGACGGCCGCGCTCCGTACCCGTTCCGGATGGTCATGGGCGAGTGCCGGATACTGAAGGGGTGAGTGAACCCGATCAGGGCTCGCCCAACCGCGGTGGCGTAGCGACGACGTCGGTCGTCGCCGCGCCGGCCGGCCACCCGTCCGCACCCTCGACCGCTTCGCGCGGCGTGCGGTCCGACATCCAGGGACTGCGAGCGCTCGCCGTCGCCGCCGTGGTGATCTACCACCTGTGGCCCGCGGCCCTGCCCGGCGGCTACGTCGGCGTCGACGTGTTCCTGGTGATCTCCGGGTTCCTGATCACCTCGCACCTGCTGCGCGAACCGCCGGTCTCCTGGGCGGGCGTCCTGCGGTTCTGGGGTCGCCGGGTGCGACGGCTGCTGCCGGCGTCGGCGCTAGTGGTGGTGGTGACCACGCTCGCCTCGGGCCTGCTGCTGCCGTCGAGCCTGCTCAGGCGTTCCGCGTTCGAGGCCATCTCCTCCTCGCTCTACGTGCAGAACCGGACGCTCGCGGCGTCGGCATCCGACTACCTGGCCGCGACGGCCGAGGCCACGCCCTTCCGGCACTACTGGTCGCTCTCCGTGGAGGAGCAGTTCTACCTGGTGTGGCCGCTGATCATCGGTGGCGCAGTGGTGGTCGGGTGGTGGGCCTGGCGACGACGGGTCGGGCGTGGCGGTTCGGCGCGGACGGCCGGCAACGGGACCGGTGGGCAGGGGCGGCGGCGTGCGGCAACCTGGTCGGTCGCGGGCGCCGTCGGCCTGGTCATGGTGGGTTCCCTCGCCTGGTCGGTCCACCTCACCGCGACCGACCCCGCGGCTGCCTACTACGCGACTTCCACCCGCATGTGGGAGCTGGCCCTCGGCGGGGCGATCGCTGTCGTCGGCACCCGGCTGCGAGCAGGACCGCACCTCCGGTCGGCGCTGGCCTGGGCGGGCCTCGGAGCCGTCGCGCTCGCGGCCGTCACCTATGACGCCACGACCCCCTTCCCGGGCGCGTGGGCACTGCTGCCGGTGGGCGGCACCGCGCTGGTGATCGCCGCGGCCGCGACTCCGGGCAGCGGTCCCGGGCGGCTGCTCGGCGTGCGACCGGCGCAGTTCCTCGGGGACGTGTCGTACTCCATCTACCTGTGGCACTGGCCGCTGGTAGTGCTCGCCCCGTACGTGCTCGGGCCGCTCGAGTGGTGGCATCTGGTGGGTCTCGCGGTGGTCACCGTGCTGCTGGCGGCACTCACCAAGACCTGGGTCGAGGACCCGGTCCGGCGGTCCAGGTGGCTGGCCCGTTCGCCGTGGCGCACCGTCGGGCTGCTCGCCCTGTGCACGGGGGTTGGCGTGGCGTCGGGCCTGGTGCTCGGCGCGGCGGCGACCCACCGGACAGCGGCCGAGAAGGCGATCGTGGCCGCCGCCGTCGCCGAGAACCCGGAGTGCTTCGGCGCGGCCGCCGTCGAGCCCGGCACGAGCTGCGACCCCGTCGGCGACCATCTGTGGACCCCGCCGGGCTTCGCCGCGCAGGACAAGCCGCAGGTCTACCAGGACGGGTGCTGGAACGATCCCCCCTACGGCACCCGCCGCACATGCACCTACGGGCCCGCCAAGGCCGGCGCCCGCGTGGCACTGCTGGGGAACTCCCACGCCGGGCAATGGTTCCCGGCCCTCGACGAGGTGGCGACGGACCGCGGGTGGCAGGTGACCACCTATCTCGCGTCCGTCTGCTACCCGGTGGACATCCCGCTCGCCTTCCTCGACCCCAAGGACGCCGAGGGGTGCTCGGGGTGGACCGACTGGGCGCTCGCCCAGGTGGAGTCCGGTGGCTACGACCTGGTGGTCATGTCCGCCCGGACCGACCAGCCGCTCAGCAACGTCGCGCGCGCGGACCAGGACACCGAGGCACGGGCCGCGTACGCGAGAGTGCTGGAGCGGATCACCGCGGCCGGGGCTGCGGTGCTGGTGATGCGTGACACCCCTGACGCCGGTGTCAGCGTGCCGGGCTGCGTCGCGGTGTCCCGCACGGCCGACTGCACCCGGCCGCATGCCGAGGCGATCGAGGTGGATCCGCTGGCCGAGGCGGCCGCGGCAGACCTCTCCGGCCGCGTCACGGTAGTGGACGTCGGGGACGTGTTCTGCGACGCGGAGGTGTGCCACAGCGTCATTGGCGGGGTGATCGCCTATTTCGACCACGGGCACATGACGGCGACGCTTGCCCGGACGCTCGCACCGCGCCTGGCGGTCGGCATGGACGCGGCGCTCGCTGATCGTCGGTGAGGATGCTCGCCGCTGGTCGGTGAGGCGCTCGCGTCGTACGCGACCGCGTGGGGCGGGCCCTTCGCGAGCGGGCTTCGACGGCGACGCGCTGGTGTTCGTGAACGGGGAGGCCGGTTCGGCCGCCGCGACGGGGTCCGGTATCCTCGTGCGGCCAGGAGGATTCGCCTAGTGGCCTATGGCGCACGCTTGGAAAGCGTGTTGGGTGAAAGCCCTCGGGGGTTCGAATCCCCCATCCTCCGCGT
>JBBRCL010000090.1:0-7319 GCA_038204895.1 Actinomycetales bacterium
CGGGGTGTGTGGGCCCCCGGCTCTGCTGGTGGGGGGGGGTTGGTTTTCGAACCCGTATATGGGGGGGGTCTCCCCCCCAACCCCCCCCCGACGCGGGTCCGACGAACCTGCGGGAGGCATCGAGCGCCGAAGCCGACGCCGCAGGAACCCAAGGAGCCGACCTGGACCGGCGCGCCGGCGCGCGCCTCGCCAAGCCCGGCCCACGACCTTCGCATCGCGCCGCCGCCCGCGACCTGAGCGGTCGCTGCGCCTGCTCAGCGCACGGTCAGAGTGACGGTCGATCCCTTCGGGATCACGGCTCCGGCGGTCGGGTCCTGGTTCACAACGACGCTGTCCCACGGGAAGAAGCGTTGCGCGTCGACGACGAGTCCGAGTGCCTCGAGGATGGCTGTCGCTTCGTCGATGTCCTTGTTGTTGACGTCGGGGACCGTGACGGGCGGTGGGCCGAGGGAGACGACGATCGTGACCGGGTCCATCCGGTGAGCGTCGGCGTCGGGCAGCGGTGTCTGGCTGATCACCAGGCCTGCGGCCACATCCATGCTGGCTTCCTCGGTGACCGTGACCGTCGGCCCCACGGCGAGCTCCAGGATGGCGATCGCCGCCTGCCGCTCCTCGCCGACCACGTTCGGGATGGTCAGCGGGGCCGGGCCGTCGGAGACGGTCACGCTGACCTCGGTGCCGACCGGCAGCGAGGCGCCGCTCTCGACGGACATCGCGATCACGTTGCCGGCCGGCACGGTGTCGTGGTTGGCGTGGAACGGCTCGGTGACCTGGAAGCCCGCCAGCTGCAGGGCGGCGACGACGTCGGTGACCGCGGCCCCGACCAGGTCCGGCGGCACGGCGCGCATATCCTGTCCCTGCGAGACCACGAGCTCGACGGCGCCGTCCTTGCGCACTGCCTGACCCTCGGCCGGGGACGTCGAGACCACGACGCCGAGTGGCACCACCGGGTCGAAGGCCTGGGTGATCGTCGCCTCCAGGTGCGCCTCGGTCAGCGCCGCCTCGGCGGCTGCCTGCTCCGCGCCGACCAGGCCGGACGGGACCGGCCGGTACGCGCCCGGTCCGGAGGTCATGAACCACCAGCCGCCGATCCCCAGGACCGCTGCCAGAGCGACGAGGCCCCCGATCAGGAGCACCCGACGGCGTCGGCGGTTCAGCGGTGCCGGTGGCACGGGCGGCGGGCCGACCGTCGGTCCCGCCACCGCCCAGGGCCCGTGCGTGAGGCCGGTCCCGATCGGCAGTGCGATGGTGCGGCGCAGCTCGTCCTGGCCGTCCCTGGCGTCCTGTGGGTGCGGGACCGCAAGGGACTCCGTTGCGTCCGGGTCACCGGGTGCGTCGTCGTCCGGCGGGGTGGTCACCAGGGGTGCGGGTGCCGGGTCCGCGCGGCGGGCCAACAGCTCGTCGTCCAGCACCGCGCGGGTGCGCCGCACCAGCTGCAGGGCAGCGCCGGCCTCCGCAGGGCGGTCGGACGGGTCGCGTGCGGCCAGCGCCCCGACCAGCTCGTCGATCTCCTGGGGCAACCACCCGACCGCCGCCGACACGTCGGGGATGTCGGAGTTCACGTGCTGGTAGGCGATCTGGATCGGGGTCTCGCCGGTGAACGGCTGGGCTCCGGCGAGCATCTCGTAGAGCAGGATGCCGATCGCGTACACGTCGGTCCGGGCATCGGTCGCGCCGCGCGCGACGAGCTCGGGGGCCAGGTAGGCGACGGTGCCGAGCACCGTGCCGGTGGCTGTCGCGGTCACCTCGGTGACCGCGCGGGCCAGCCCGAAGTCGGCGACCTTGATCCGCCCGTCGGTGGCGATCAGCACGTTCTCCGGCTTGATGTCGCGGTGCACCAGGCCGTTCCGGTGGGCGACGGCCAGCGCCTCGAGCACCGACTCGACGGTCCGGAGCGCATCGCCGACGGTCATCGGGCCGTCGGCGAGCCGACGGCGCAGGTTCGTGCCCTCGACGTACTCCATGGCCAGGTAGCTGGTCTCGCCATCGATGCCCTGGTCGAGCACACCGACCAGACCGGGGTGGGTCAGGCGGGCGGCAGCGCGCGCCTCGCGCCGGAAACGGGCGATGAACTCGGTGCCGGTGGTGCCCTCCGCCAGGTGCGGATGCATCACCTTCAGGGCGACCTCGCGGTCCAGGCGCCGGTCGATCGCCAGGTACACGGTGGCCATGCCGCCACGGGCGATCCTGGACAGCACCTCGTACCGTCCGTCGACCAGACGGCCGAGGAGCGGATCCGTGAGGGTCGCTGCCACGTCGGCAGTCTACGTTCGGACGCCCCGCAAACCCGTCAGGCGAACCGCGACATGAGCGTCTGGACGTTGGCCACGTACCGCCGCGTATCGGCGAACATGCCGTTCTCGCGCACGCTCCGCTGGCCCTGGTAGTACCCCGCGATGGCCGTCGGAAGGTCGGCGCTGGTCGCAACGAGCCTGCGCAGGATGGCGACGCCGGCCACGACGTTGTCGTTCGGGTCCAGCAGGTTGAGCTCGCGCCCGACCAGGTCGGAGGCCCACTCACCGGAGGTCGGGATCACCTGCATCGTCCCGATGGCGTTGGCGGGGGAGACCGCGGCGTGGTTGAAGCCCGACTCCTGGTAGGCGACGGCCTGGGCCAGGGCCGCGTCGACGCCCATCTCGCGGGCGGTCGCGGCGACGCGCGCCTGCATGTCCGACGCGCTCGGGACACCGGCGGCCAGCAGGGTCGCCTTGTTCTGGTTGGCCGCGGCAACCGTCGCGGCCGGATAGGTCCGACCGGCGAAGGTGTCACCGACCAGGCCCGACGGCGCAGCGGTGGCGCCCGCGAGGGTGAGCACCTGGCCGATCCGGATGGTCGCGGCCGCGTTCAGCCCGTTCGCTGTGCTGATCGCCGCGACCGTCGTGCCGTAGGTCCGGGCGAGTCCCGAGACGGTGTCCCCGGCGACGACCGTGTGCGTCGGAGCGACGGCGGGAGCTGCTCTCCTGGTGGGGGTCGCCGAGACGCCTGCGCCTCCGGGGATCGTCAGCACCTGGCCGATCCGGATGGTCGCGGCCGCGTTCAGCCCGTTCGCTGCGGTGATCGCCTCGACGGTGCTGCCGTTGGCACGGGCGAGGGCCCAGACGGTGTCGCCGGCCACCACGACGTGGCTGGCTGCCGCTGGCGCAACGGCAACGGGAGCCGGTGCGGCGGTCGGCAGGGTCAGCACCTGACCGATCCGGATGGTCGCGCGGGCGTCGAGGTGGTTCGCCGCGACGATCTGGTTCACGGAGGTGCTGGTGCGCAGCGCGATGTGGCTCACGGTGTCGCCGGGCTGGACGACGTAGTCCTCCGCCTGGGCGGGCCCGGCGGTCGCGGTCACGCCGACGGCCACCAGGGCCAGACCGACGCCGACAGCGCGCCTGCGCAGGCAGGCAGGGGCGGGGGCGGCAGCGGCCTCGATGGTCATGGCAGCGTCCCTCGTTGTGGTGGTTCCGTGTGATGGGTGTGACTGGTGTTACTCAAGTGACAGAAGTGCACGGTACCGGAGGAGGCGCGCCTGCGGTAGTGCCCCCTACGCTGGCGCCGTGACCGACGACCTCCGTGTAGATGCCTGGTTGAACCTCCCCGACGTTGCCGAACGCCTCGGGATCGACGTCGGGCGGGTGCGCCGCCTGATCCAGGAGCGGCGACTGTTCGCGGTACGCCAGGGCGAGCGGCAGATCCTGAGCGTGCCGGAGCGGTTCCTCGTGCGGACCGCCGATGACGGCTGGGAGGTGGTCCCGGCCCTGCAGGGCACCCTCGTCCTGCTGACCGACGCCGGTTTCTCCGACGAGGAGGCGATCCGCTGGCTGTTCACCCCCGACGAGTCGCTCGCGGTGCAGGGCTGGTTCCCGGACCACGTCCCGACGCCGATCTCCGCCCTTGCGGCCGGCCACAAGACCGAGATCCGCCGGCGGGCGCAGGCCCTGGCGCTCTGAGGTCCGGCCCCGCGTCCGGGGCGGCGGCTCAGGCGTGCCGGTCGACGGCCGCGCGCGCCAGGCGCACGAGCATCGACCGGCCGGGTTCGGCCAGGGGAGCCGCTGCCAGCTCCTCGAGCGCAGGCTCGGCCAGATCACCGATCAGCCGCTCGACCTCGGCGTCGGCTCCGGTCCGCCGCAGCACCGCACGGAGCTCCGCGGCGTCGTCGTCGCCCAGCTCGCGGTGCCCGAGGGACGACACGAGGCGCGCCCGGTCGGCAGGTGCCGCGAGCCGGATGGCCCGGGCGACCAGCACGGTGCGCTTGCCCTCACGCAGGTCGTCGCCCGCGGGCTTCCCCGTCGTTGCGGGGTCGCCGAAGACCCCGAGCAGGTCGTCCCGCAGCTGGAAGGCCTCGCCCAGCGGCAGCCCGATCCGGCGCACCCGGGCGAGGGCCTCGTCGTCGGCCGCCGCCGCAGTTGCCCCGAGGGACAGCGGGTGCTCGACGCTGTACCGCGCGCTCTTGGCGCGCACCACCGTCCGGGCGCGGTCCTCGTCGTGCTCCGGGTCGCCGCCCCAGGGCTGCGCCTGCGCCAGTACGTCCAGGTACTGACCGGCGATCACCTCGGTGCGCATCCGACCAAAGACGTCGGTCACCACTGCCCGGGTGGCCGGCGCCAGGCCGGCGACCGCGCCGTCGAAGACCCGCTCGGCCGCGATCAGGGCGAGGTCGCCCAACAGGATCGCGACCGACTCGCCGAATCGTCCCGCCGGGCCGGACCAGCCCAGTGCCGCATGCATCTCGGCGAAGTGACGGTGGGCGGCCGGACGACCGCGGCGGGTGTCGGAGTCGTCCATCACGTCGTCGTGGAAGAGGGCGGCGGCCTGGAACAGCTCCAGGGCGGCCCCGATCGCCAGCACGTCGTCCCGCGTGGCGGTACCCGGGACGGTGGATGCCGGGTCCCCGCCGTTGGCGCGCCACGACCAGTAGCAGAAGGCCGCCCGGAGCCGCTTGCCGCCGTCGGTGATCACGGTCAGGGCCTGGGCCAGCCGATCGTCGGCGCCGACCGCTGCGACCTCGATGGCCAGGTCAGCGAGGTGCGCGCGCACGAGTGCGTCGACGCCGTCGCGCACGCCTTCGATGTCCAGGAGCGCGCGGGTGGTCACGCGGCTCAGCCTAGGCCGGGCTCAGTCCCCGGTGCGGACCCGGCCGCCGATGGTCACGGTGCGGCCACCGTCGATGTCCAGCACCCCGATCGAGACGAGCTCGTCCCCGCCCGAGCGCACGAACGTCACGTCGACCGCGAGGTCGCTGTCGGACGTCTGCGAGGTCACCTCGGTGAAGCCCGCCGCAGTGAGTGCGGTGCGGTACAGCGCCAACAGCTCGGCGGCGGTCGCGGACGTCCGCAGGTTGAGCGAGACCTCCTGCACGTCGGCATCTCCCACCGGGACGGCGGACGTCACCAAGATCACCGAGTCGCTCGGCACCGGCAGCAGGTCGATCGGGAAGCCCTCCACCAGGTCGCCGACCTGCGAGAACGCATCCGGGGAGGCGGTCACCATCGGCTCGGGGGACGGAGCGGGGAGCTCGGCGGCGGCCGTCGGGTCAGCGGTGCCGGAGTCGGCCGGCGCCTGTGCCGACTCGTCTCCCGCGGTCGCATCGGCAGCGGACCTCGCGCACCCGGCCGTCGTACCGACCAGTGCGAGACCGACGGCCAGGGCGACCGTGACCAGCCCGGCCGCACGCTCACGCCGGGCTCGACGAGCTGTCGCCTGGGCCATGTGTCAACGGTAACCCCGGGGTAGTGCATGCACAGGTATCGCCATACGGGTGAAATCCACAGGCTGCCAGGGGTCATCTGGCCGAGGTGACCGGGATCGGGTCCGATCATCGGCATGCCGACGACGATCCGTACCCGCGAGCCGCGCGAGCTGCTTGCCCTCGTGCCCTTCCAACTGGGCTTCCACCCTTCGGACAGCGCCGTGGTGCTGAGCGTGCGGGCGGCCAGATCCCGGATCGGTCTCGTTGCCAGGGTGGATCTCGCCGATCTCGCCGACCGCCGAGCGGGGCCGCAGCTGGCTCGGGCGCTGGTCGGCCACCTCGTGGCCGACGGTGCGCGGCGCGCCGTCGTCGTGCTCTACACCGACGCTGACCTGCAGGGCGACGGGGCGGCCGGTCCGCGCCGGCGCGCGGCGGGGCTGGTGGCGCTCGACCACCTGCAGGACGCCGCGGAGCAGGCACTCGGTGCGCTCGACCCCTGGGTGGTCGGACCGCACGGGTACTACGCGCTGGGGTGCACCGACCGTGCGTGCTGCCCGGCCGGTGGGCGGCCGCTCACGGATCTGCAGGGCACCCGGATCGGCGCTCAGATGGTCCTGGAGGGCCTCCAGGTCGCCGGGTCGCGGGACGACCTCGTCCGGCTTCCGTCCACCAGCCCCGCTGCCCGGAAGTCGGCGCGACGGGCGCAGTTGCGATGGCGGGCCCGAGGGCTGGCCGCGGTCGGTACCGCAGACCTGCACCGATGGCGCCGTGCGGGGCTCGCGCACTGGCGGGAGGCGTTCGGCCAGGCCCAGGCCGGCCTCGGCGGCGGCCGGGACGTCGGGGACCTCGACGGCGAGCAGGAACCGGGCCGTTCGGGCGAGGAGCACGAGGAGCACGAGGAGCAGGGTCGCGGGTCGCTGCCCGCGAGCTTCGGTTCGTGCGGTTGGCAGCCGTCGGGGCCGGCGGTGGTGGGCCGGCTGCTGGCGGGCCTGGAGGACGTCCTGGTCCGGGACGCCGTCCTGCTCACCTTCGTGCCGGACGCCGACCGGGTGGCCGACCGGGTCGTCGCCGGAGACGCCACTGCCGACGTCGGCACCGCGCTGCGGGCGATCATCGACCCGGTGCACGGCACGCGACCTGACCGGAGGCGGACGGTCGCGGCGCGCACGGTGCTCGAGCACCTGGTGGCGCACACCGGCCGTGACGGTCACGCCCCCGCCCTGACCCTGCTCGCCGTGCTGGCCTGGTGGGAGGGCGACGGAGCACGTGCCGGCGTGCTGGTCGACCGGGCGCTGACCGCCGAACCCAACCACCGGCTCGCCGTGCTGATGGATGACGCGTTGCGTGCCGGGATGCCCCCGGGCTGGGTGCGGGCGGCATCGGCCTGAGGCAGATCGCCCCGGTCCACCCGGGGGGTGTGGTTTCGGGTACCGTCGAGCGATCGGGTGAGTCATCGTGGTCAGGAGGCGCTATGAGAGTGGTGGCCGGGTATGTGTCCACCCCTCGCGTTGACTCATGAGAGATCTCCGCGTGGGTCGATACGTTGCCTCGTTCGGGAACCTCCGCTTGTCCGGGGTGTCGCTGATGGTGGGGCGGTTGGTCGGGGTACGCCCGGCGGATGGGTCTTTCGATGAGTCAGCGGCAG
>JBBRCL010000091.1:0-7016 GCA_038204895.1 Actinomycetales bacterium
CCGCTGACTCATCGAAAGACCCATCCGCCGGGCGTACCCCGACCAACCGCCCCACCATCAGCGACACCCCGGACAAGCGGAGGTTCCCGAACGAGGCAACGTATCGACCCACGCGGAGATCTCTCATGAGTCAACGCGGGCACTGGGGGGACCCGGACGGTAGGTGCTAATCTGAATCCCGCTTCGCGGGGCTGTGGCGCAGTTGGTAGCGCGTCTGGTTCGCAATCAGAAGGTCAGGGGTTCGAATCCCCTCAGCTCCACCGGCAGGGCGGTCATCTGCTTCGGCAGGGGCCGCCCTGACCTGTCGCTTGTGGTGTCCACCATCTGGGCCGTGCGGGCCGACCCGGCACGCGCTGTCCGGTTCGCCACCTCTCGTCCAGGATCAGTGGATAGCCTGGCTCCATCCCGACGCCGAGCCGGCGGTCGACATCACGGGAAGGCGGTGCAGGTGGTCGAGATCCCGGTGATCCCCGCGCCGCTGCAGGTCGAGCGCTGTGACGGCGCACCCTTCGTGATGCATGCGGGTGTGCGGGTGATCGTCGGGCGAGAGCCCACCGCAGTCTCGACCGCGGTGCTGGCGGCCACCCGGATCGGCAACGACTTGGGTGCGGGCGTCGCGGTGACGCACGACGACGACGGCTCGCCCGGTGCGATCGTCCTGCGCCTGACGACGGACCCCGCCGAGCTGCCCGTGCCGGCCGACCTGCCGCCGGCCCTCGCCACCGAGGCGTACCGGCTCGAAGTCCGCGCGCGCCGGATCACCGTGACGGCCCTCGACGTGGCCGGGCTGCTGCGCGGGCTGGCCACCCTCGACCAGCTGGGTCAGACCATCGGCGACGGGGTGGTGTTCCCGCCCGTCGTGATCGTCGACCACCCGCGGTTCGCCTGGCGTGGCCTCTGCCTTGACCTCGCCCGGCACTTCTTCGACATGCAGACGATCAAGTCGCTGCTCGCCGTGATGGCCGCGGTGAAGCTCAACGTCCTGCACCTGCACCTCACCGACGACCAGGGCTGGCGGCTGCAGAGCCCGTCCCGGCCAGCGCTGACCGACCTGTCCGGACCAACGGCGGTCGGTGGCGACCCCGGCGGGTCCCTCACCGTTGGCGACTACACCGACCTGATCGTCCACGCGGCCGCCCGCGGCATCACGATCGTGCCCGAGATCGACATCCCCGGACACGTCAACGCGGCCCTGCACGCCTACGGCGACCTGACCGCCAGCGGCATGCCGACCCCCGCGTACACCGGTGTGGGAGTTGGCTTCTCGCGGCTGGACCCGGAGCTGCCCGCAACGGCGCCGTTCGTCGCAGCCGTCCTGGGCGACCTCGCGGCTGTCACCCCCGGGCGGTACCTGCACATCGGTGGTGACGAGGCCCTGACCATGCACCCTACCGAGTACGACCACCTGATCGAGGTGGCGGTGGGCACCGTGCGGGCAGCGGGCAAGACGGTGGTCGGCTGGCAGGAGATCGCCCGGTCGCCGCTGCCGCCGGGCTCCGTCGTGCAGTACTGGGACGAGCCAGAGGGCGCCGGCCAGGTCGTCGCGGCCGTCGCGGCCGGCGCGCGGGTGCTGCTCTCTCCGGCCAGCCGGCTGTACCTCGACATGCGATACGACGACGCGACACCGGTCGGGCAGGACTGGGCCGGTCACATCACGCTCCGGGACTGCTACGACTGGGAGCCTGCGGATCTGCTGCCCGTTGGCGTCGACCAGGTGATCGGCCTGGAGGCCGCCATCTGGACGGAGACCGTGCGCACACCCCGCGAGCTGTTCATCCTGCTGCTCCCGCGCCTCGCGGCCGTCGCCGAGGTGGCGTGGTCCGCACCGGAGCGCCGGGGCTGGGAGCACTTCGCCCGCCGGATGCACCGCCTCACAACCCGGTGGGACGCCACTGGTGTGCCGTGGTACCGGGGCGCGCTCGGCCCGCTGTCCTGATCTCAGATCCAGCTGGGCAGCCACTGGTGCAGCTGCCAGAACCGCAGGGTGATCACCTCGCCGGTCCAGACCGGCCAGAAGAAGAGGGCCGTGCCCACCACCAGGACGCCGGCGACCACGAAGGCCGTGACCAGCCATCGCCACCGGAAGTCGTCGGGGCGCGCCCACCGGATCAGGCGGGCCGCCGCCCAGGTGAGCGTCAGGGCCAGCCAGGGCAGGATCGCGATCGCGTAGAAGCTGAACACGGGCCGGTTGGGGTACAGGAACCAGGGCAGCCACCCCGCGGCGACACCTGCGAGCCCGACGGCGGCCAGCCCGTCCCGGTGCCGGACCGCCCACCACACAGCGGCCACCAGGGCGGCGGTGCCCAGCCACCACACGAATGGGTTGCCCAACGAGGTGACCGCCTGCGAGCAGCGCTCGGCGCCGCAGTACTGCTCGGCCGGCTCGGGTGAGAGGTAGAAGAACGAGGTCGGCCGGATCTGGAGCAGCCAGCCGATCGGGTGGGCGATGTAGGGGTGGTCCGCGGTCAGCGTGGTGTGGAAGTGCCAGATCTGCTGGTGGTAGTGCCACCAGGACCGGAGCGCCGCCGGCACCCAGGAGCCCCCCTGGGTCGCCGCCCACTGGCGGCCGTACGACTGCGAGGACGCGAACCAGGAGGACCAGGAGAGCAGGTAGGTCACCGCTGTCAGCCCAACCAGGGACAGTGCAGCGGGTGCGGCGTCGCGCAGCAACGCCCCCTGCCACCACCGCCGGATGCCCGCCCGGTACCGTGCGGAGGCGTCCCACGCGACGGTCAGCAGCCCGAACGCGGCTAGGAACCACAGCGCCGACCACTTGGTCCCCACGGCGAGCCCCAGCAGTACCCCGGCCAGCAGCCGCCACGGTCGCACACCGAGCCTCGGCCCGAACCGGCTCGGTGCGCGCGGTGGCGCGGTGAGACGATCCAGCCGCTGACGGGCCCGGTCCCGGTCGATCAGGAGGGCGCCGAACCCCGCGACCAGCCACATGGTCATCACGCCGTCCAGCAGTGCGGTGCGGGAGGTCACGATCGCGATGCCGTCCAGGGCGACGATGCAGCCGGCCAGGACCCCAAGCCCGGTCGAGGCGAACAGCCGCCGGGCCACCCGGGTCACCAGCAGCACGGTCACCAGGCTGGCGAGGACGACGCCGAGGCGCCATCCAATGGGGCTGTCCGCGCCGACCAGCCGTAGGCCGAGGGCGATCACCCACTTGCCGGCCAGCGGGTGCACAACGTAGTTGGCCTCGGGGCTGTAGGCGTACACGTCGCCGGCCTCGAAGGCCGCGTCAGGGTTCACCGGCCACTTGGCCTCGTACCCGAGGTTGAGCAGGGTCCACGCGTCCTTGACGTAGTACGTCTCGTCGAAGACCAGGGTGTTCGGGCGGCCGAGGGCCGGCAGCCGGAACGCCGCTGCCAGTGCGGTGACGGCCAGCGCGGCGGGCCACCCGGCGCCTCGCGCGCCGAGCTCGGCCAGTCGGTGCCCGGGCGTTCTCACGACGGCCATCGTAGGTGCCATAGCCTGACGGACATGGGCAGCGGGCGGGTGGTGCTGGCGGCGACGCCGATCGGCAACACCGAGGACGCCTCCGCCCGGTTGCGCACCCTGCTGGCCACCGCCGACGTCGTCGCCGCCGAGGACACCCGCCGGCTTGCCGCGCTCGCGGGCCGGCTGGGGGTGCGGGTGACAGGGCGGGTGGTCAGCCACCACGAGCACAACGAGGCCTCGCGGGTTGCCGGGCTGCTCGACGTGGTCCGGGCCGGCGGAACGGTGCTCGTCGTGACCGACGCCGGGATGCCGACCGTCTCCGACCCAGGCTTCGCCCTGGTCCGGGCTGCCGTCGCCGAGGGTCTGAGCGTCGACGTCGCGCCCGGGCCCAGCGCGGTGCTCGCCGCGCTGGCGGTGTCCGGGCTGCCGACGGACCGGTTCTGCTTCGAGGGGTTCCTGCCCCGGCGGGCCGGCGAGCGGCGTCGGGCGCTGCAGGCCCTTTCCGGTGAGCAGCGGACGATGGTGCTGTTCGAGGCGCCGCACCGGTTGGCGGCCACCCTCGCGGCGATGGTGGAGGCGTTCGGGCCGGATCGCCCCGCAGCCGTCTGCCGCGAGCTCACCAAGACCTACCAGGAGATCGTGCGCGGTCCGCTGGCCGAGCTGGTCGCGTGGGCGTCCGGGGAGGTGCGCGGGGAGGTCGTGGTGGTGGTCGGCGGGGCGACCGTGTCGCCGGTCCCGCTGGCCGAGCTGGTGCCGGAGGTGCTCGCAAGGGCGGACGCCGGGGAGCGGCTCAAGGAGGCGGTCGCCGAGGTCGCCGCATCGGCCGGGGTGGCCAAGCGTGACCTGTACGCCGCCGCGCTGGCCGCACGAGCCCGATGACCGGCGAGCGGCCGTTCCGGCTGCATCTCTGCCGCGGGGTCCGTCGTATCGTTACGATGGACCCGTGACCGCCGAGCTCCTCGAGGACCGGTACCAGGGCGACCACCCGGTCCGGACCCTCGTGCACCTGTTCGCACCCCAACGCTGGCGCCTGCTGGTGGCCGCCCTCGCTTTCGCCGCCAAGCACTCCCCGGTCTGGGTCATGCCGGTGCTCACGGCCGAGGTCATCGACATCGTCGTGCAGCACCGCCCGCTGCGGCACCTGTGGCTCGCGGCCGGCCTGATGACGATCTTCATCGCCCAGAACCTGCCCCTGGCCGGCCTGTACATCCGGCAGCTGAGCATCGCGGTCCGCACCGTCGAGACCAACCTGCGGGTAGCACTGTGCCGTCGCCTGCAGGAGCTGTCCATCGGCTACCACCGCCGGGTCAGTGCCGGTGTGCTGCAGGCCAAGATCGTCCGGGACGTGGAGAACGTCGTCGAGAGCAGCCGGCAGACGTTCGACATGGCGATGGCGGCGATCACGACGCTCATCGGGGCGATCGTGATCACCGCGATCCGGGTGCCTGAGTTCCTGCCGGTGTTCGCCCTGGCGGTGCCCGCCTCCGCTGCGCTGATCGCGGTCATGCGCCGGCGGATCTCCGCACACAACGCCGACTTCCGGGCGCAGATCGAGCGGATGTCGGCGCGGGTCAGCGAGATGACCCACCTGATCCCGATCACCCGCGCGCACGCCCTTGAGCGCCGCGAGCTCGACCGGATGGACATCACGCTGCTCGGCGTGCGCGAGGCCGGGATCCGGCTCGACGTGGTCAACGGGCGCTTCGGTGCCCTGGCCTGGATCACCTTCCAGATGCTCTCGATCGCCTGCCTCGTCGGCGCGGCGTGGGCCGCCTGGACGCAGACCTTCGCGCTCACCGCAGGTGACGTCGTGATGCTCTCCAGCTACTTCATCACCCTCACCGGTTCCGCGACGGCGCTGATGAGCCTGGCGCCGATCGTGAGCAAGGGCCTGGAGTCGGTCCGGTCGATGGGCGAGGTGCTGACCGAGCCCGACATCGAGGCCAACGCCGGCAAGCGGGGGCTCGCCGACGTGCGCGGGACCGTGGAGTTCGACCACGTGCAGTTTGCCTACGACGACGCCCCCGACATCCCGGTGGTGCAGGACGTCACTTTCCGGGTTGACCCCGGGGAAACCGTCGCGCTGGTCGGCCCCTCCGGCTCGGGCAAGTCGACCATGCTGAGCGTGGTGATCGGGTTCTTGCACCCCCAGCAGGGTGCGATCCGGATCGACGGCCACGATCTCGTCGACCTGGACCTACGCACCTACCGCCGCTTTCTCGCCGTCGTGCCGCAGGAGTCGATCCTGTTCGAGGGGACCGTGCGCGACAACGTGACCTACGGCAACCCCGGCCTGGACGACGACGCCGTCCTCGCGGCCCTGCGGGACGCGAACGCCCTGGAGTTCGTCGCCGAGATGGGTGGCCTGGATGCGGTGATCGGGGAGCGTGGCGCGCGGCTGTCCGGGGGCCAGCGGCAGCGGCTCGCGATCGCCCGCGCCCTGATCCGCGACCCGCGGGTGCTGGTGCTCGACGAGGCGACGTCAGCGCTGGACGCTGAGTCCGAGCGCCTGGTCCAGGAGGCGCTGGCCCGGCTGATGCGCGCCCGCACGACGTTCGTGGTGGCGCACCGGCTCTCCACGATCCGCGGCGCGGACCGGATCGTCGTCATGCGCGCGGGACGTCTCGTCGAGACGGGCTCGCACGAGGAGCTGATGGCGGCCGGCGGGGAGTACACGCAGATTCAGGCGCTCAGCGGGCCGGCGCAGCGGGCCGGCGCAGCGGGCCGAGGCGGGGCCGACGGCTGGTTCCAGCGCGAGCCGGTGGACGGCGGGCCGGGCGAGCCGGACGGCTGAGCGGCGCCGACCGCTGACGGGCGCGCTCAGGCCGGGTCGGACCGGACGAGCTCAGCGCCGCCGGCGGCCATCTCCACCCGCGCCTGCTCGCCCATCTCCGGCGTGACCGGCACGGTCAGGTCGGTGAGCACCCGCGTGCGCAGGCCGAGGGCGAGCGCGTCCAGCGCGGTGGCCCGCACGCAGTGCGACTCGGCGATGCCCACGACGTCGACGTCCGTGACGGCCGCCTCCCGGAGCACGGTCGCCAGGTCGCGACCGGCGTCGTCCACCCCCTCGAAGCCGGAGTATGCGGCCGCGTACCTGCCCTTGCGGACGGAGGCGTCCGGGCGCAGGTCCGCCAGCGCGGGGTGCAGCTCCGCCTCGGGGGTGCCTGCGACGCCGTGCGGCGGCCAGGTGTCAACGAAGTCCGGCGTCACGCTGAAGTGCGCGCCCGGCTCGATGTGCCAGTCCTGGGTGGTCACCACCAGCGCGTAGTCGTCTCGGTGCGCGGCGGCATGGTCGGCGATCGCCCGCGCCACCGCGTTGCCGCCCGCGACGGGCAGCGCGCCGCCCTCGCAGAACGTCGGCTGGACGTCCACCACAAGGAGGGCGCGCCGGACGGGGGCACCGTCGGGGGAGGTGTGCTCGGCCATGTGGCGACCCTAGACGGTATGGAGTGCCCGGTCGCTGACCGGTTGCGGGCCGGGGCCTCACTCACACAGTCTCGTGGGTTACCGAGCGAAGTCCCTCGCTCGGTCTATCCGACATGTGTGGGAGGCCCCGGTGTTTGTCGAGCGTA
>JBBRCL010000092.1:0-6983 GCA_038204895.1 Actinomycetales bacterium
TACAAACTTGCCATACATTAGGTCATACACTTTTTCGGGGCCAAACGCTCGCCGACACGCCGAGAAACCGCAGGTCAGACCAGGTGCCCGGCCAAACGCCCGGTCACCAACATCCAACTAGCCGGGAAACTCCCGCTAGGCGGCGGCCGTGATGTCGCGATTCGGTCACGGTCCATCGGAGCACCCGGGACTCCGGTGTACCGGCCGGGCCGGTCGCTCGAACGCCCGCGATGGTCGCCTTCCCGATCCGGTTCGCCCGCCTCCCCTGAAGACCTGCTCACACCGCAGAGGACCCCGACGGCCCAGCGCCTGCGCCGACCGGGTGCAAAACCGCACCCATTGGAGTGAACTGTGGGTCAACCTGCTCAAGTCCTCGATCAACTCCGCCGAACTCTGCTGTGTGCGGGACGCAGGAAGCCCCGTCAGGACGAGGGTCGGTGCAATGACGTCGACGCAGGTCACGGAGCGGCCGCTGGGTTCGAGGACGGACGCCCGCACGGTCCGCCGCGCCCTCCGTGCCGAGAAGGCGCAGCTGCTGCGCTGGCGCCGCCTGCTGCGTGCGCGCCTGGACCTCGCCGTCGCCGGCTATGCCCCGCCCGACACGCTCGGCGCGATGAGCTGGGACATCCTGCCCGACGCCCAGCTGTCGCTGCCCCGCCCGCAGGACCTGTTCGAGGTGGTCAACGTCGGCGTCACCGAGGACGAGGTGGCGCTGATGCAGCGCCTGCGCCGGCTGGACCGCCAGCTCGCCGCGTACGGCGCCCGGCTGGACGCCGCCCTCGAGGCCTCGACGCAGCAGATCATGTGGAACCTCGCGTCGCCCAGGCCGAACTAGCAGGACAACCCTCGCTGAGCACGCACCCGTGAGGCAGGATGGGACGCAGGCGCCCATCCGTACCCACTGCCGACCAAGGACGTGACGTGGACGACGACGTCGTGTTGTCAGCACCGCTCTTCGCAGGCATCGACCCCGATGCCTCGCGTGACCTGTTGTGCTCGATGACCCCTGTCGACCTGCCGCGCGGTCAGGCCCTGTTCCATGAGGGTGATCCCGGGGACCGGCTCTACATCATCCGTTCCGGCAAGGTGAAGCTGGGACATCGTTCTCCGGACGGCCGGGAGAACCTGCTCTCGGTGCTGGGCCCCGGCGAGATGTTCGGCGAGCTCTCGCTGTTCGACCTCGGTCCGCGCACCGCGACCGCAACCGCGGTCGCCGACGCCCGGCTGTTCGAGCTCACCCATCCCGAGCTGGTCAAGTGGGTCGACCGATACCCCAGCGTCGTCACCCAGCTGCTCGCGGCCCTGGCCCTTCGGCTCCGCCGCACCAACGAGACCCTGGGCGACTTGGTGTTCTCCGACGTGCCCGGCCGGGTGGCCAAGGCGCTGCTGGACCTGTCCTCCCGGTTCGGCGAGCCGACCGAGGACGGGTTGCGGGTGGCGCACGACCTGACCCAGGAGGAGCTCGCCCAGCTGGTCGGCGCGTCCCGAGAGACCGTGAACAAGGCGCTCGCCGACTTCGCGAGTCGCGGCTGGGTGCGGCGCGAGAGCCGAGCGGTGGTGCTCCTTGACATGGCGCGACTGGAGCGCAGGGCCCGTTGACCGGCAGGGCCCGTTGACAGCCGGTCAGTACAGCTCGACGACCAGCTCGATCTCCACCGGCGAGTCCAGCGGCAGCACGGCGACCCCGACGGCGCTGCGGGCATGTACCCCGGACTCCCCGAACACCTGGCCCAGCAGCTCGCTGGCACCGTTCACGACGCCCGGCTGCCCGGTGAACGCGGGGTCGGAGGCGACGTAGCCGACGACCTTGATCACCCGGCGCACCCGGTCAAGGCTGCCGGCCTGCTCGGCGACCGCCGCGAGAGCGTTCAGCGTGGCGGTGCGCGCCAGGTCGGCGGCGACCCCCGGGTCGACGAGGCCGTCGCCGTGACCGACCTTGCCTGTGACGGGCAGGACGCCGTCGACGAAGGGCAGCTGCCCGGACGTCCACACCTGACTCCCGCTGCGGACCGCCGGCACATAGGCGGCGACGGGTGCCGCCACCGCCGGAAGGGTGATGCCCAGCTCGGTCAGCCGGTGCCCGATGCTCACGGTCACTCCCCGAGGGAACGCTTGAGATACGCGACGAGGCCGTTGCCGTCCGGTCCCGGGATCACCTGGACCAGCTCCCAGCCGTCAGCGCCCCACTGGTCGAGGATCGCCTTGGTCGCGTGCACGATGAGCGGGACTGTCGCGTACTCCCAGCGGGTGGCCATGGCCGAACGCTACCGGCCGACCGCCGACTGGTGCTCGAGGGCCTGTCGCCGGGGCACCCGGTACGCGCCGGGCCAGGAGACGATGTCCGGGTCGGTGTCGATGATCTCCCGCCAGGAGCCGACGTCGGGGTAGCGGCGCAGCAGCGCGCGGCGCTCACGCTCGGTGGTGCCACCCCAGACGCCGAACAGGATCCGGTGGTCGAGGGCGTCGATCAGGCAGTCCACGCGCACAGCACAGTTCGCGCAAACCTCCCGGGCCGTCCGCTGCGCCGCACCTTCGACGAACAGATCGTCGGGGGGTGCGCCCGAGCAGGCGCCGTACGCGGTCCAGTGCTGATCAGTCACCAGACCTCCTCTCAACGACCCATCAACGGTATTGCGCGGTGGTCGCGCTCTCATGGGCCGTTCGGGTCAACTTACGCCGCTCGTGCCACGCTGCACGCGCGGGCAGCACGTCCGTGCCCCTGGGCAATCCTTCCGGCTGCACACACCGACCGTCCAGAGGCGCGGCCCGCGGGAAACCCTCCGCTGCGGCGCCTGCACAGCATCTCCACCCGTTCGGCGGCGTCCGCGGGAGACCAAGACCGGCACCCTCACGTACCCTGGAGCCCATGGTGTCCTCTGCCCGCCCAGCCTCGGGCCGCCGGATCGGCGTTGTCCAGCTCATCGGGCTCTTGCTCGCGTTCCTGCTCACGGCCGGCCTGGGCGGTGTGCTGACCGCGGGTCTGGTGATGCCTGCCGTCGCCACGACCAACGTGATCACCGCGACGTCGGTGAACCTCTTCGACGACCTCCCCACCGAGCTGGAGGAGGTGCCGCTGTCCGAGAAGTCAACGGTGCTGGCCTCGGACGGCACGGTGCTGGCGGAGTTCTACTACCAGAACCGGATCGTGGTCCCCCTCGACCAGATCTCCCAGCCGATGAGGGACGCGGTGATCGCGGTCGAGGACAAGCGGTTCTACGAGCACGGCGGGATCGACCCGACCGGGCTGCTGCGCGCACTGGTGAACAACGCGACCAATTCCGACGGCGGTACCCAGGGCGGCTCGACGCTCACCCAGCAGTACGTGAAGAACGCGCTCATCCAGAATGCTCTGCAGGGCGAGGACGAGGCGGCGATCGCCGCAGCGATCAAGGCGGCGACCACCTCTGAGGGCACCGAGGGCTACGCCCGCAAGTTGGCGGAGGCGAAGATCGCGATCGCCCTCGAGCAGCGCCTGACCAAGGACGAGATCCTCGAGCGGTACCTGAACATCGCCCAGTTCGGCCATGCCCAGATCTACGGCGTCGAGGCAGCCGCTCAGCACTTCTTCTCGGTGCACGCCATCGACCTGACCTACCTCCAGGCGGCGACGATCGCCGGCATCACCCGGGCGCCCGGCCTGTACGACCCGGAGTGGAACCCCGTGAAGTCCGAGCCACGGCGCAACAGGGTGCTCGGGCTGATGCACGACCAGGGCAAGATCACCGACGAGGAGTTTCAGACCGGCACCGCAACCCCCCTGGCTGACACCCTCCTGATCGGCCAGCGGGCCGTGGGGTGCATGGCCGCCAACACGGTGTCCTCCGCCGGCTACTTCTGCGACTACGTCACCAAGATCATCATCAACGACCGGGCCTTCGGCGAGACCAAGGCCGACCGGTCACGGCTGCTGTACCGCGGCGGGCTGACCATCACGACCACGCTGGACCGCGGGCTGCAGGCGATGGCCGACGAGGAGGTCAAGGCCGGCATCCCGGTCGACGACCCGTCCGGCGTCGGCTCAGCCATCTCCGTCGTGCAGCCGGGCACCGGCTACGTCCTGGCGATGGCGCAGAACCGGACCTACGTCCCCAGCTCCCCGGAGGCGGGATCCCGATCGACCCCGGTGAACTACAACACCGACAACAAGTACGGCGGGGCAAGCGGCTTCCCGCCCGGCTCGACGTTCAAGCCGTTCACCCTGATGGAGTGGTTCAAGCAGGGTCACGCACTCAACGAGAGGGTCAACGGCACCGCGCGGATGCGGAACGAGAACGAGTTCGTCGCCTGCGGTGCCCGGTTGGCGAGCAGGCCCTGGAACCTGGGCAACGCCGAGGGCGGCCGCGGGATCATGACCGTGCTGGACGCCACCCGGAACTCGGTGAACAACGCCTACGCGGACATCGCCTCCCAGCTCGACCTGTGCAACATCATGACCGGCGCCGAAGAGATCGGCGTCCACCTCGCCGGTGGCATCGCCGGGGAGGGGCCCTTCGGCGCGTTCCCGGCCAACGTGATCGGCAGCCAGTCGATCGCCCCGCTGACCATGGCCGCCTCCTTCGCCACCTTCGCCGCCAACGGGACCTACTGCGAGCCGATCGCGATCATCAGCGTCGTCGACAGCGGCGGCAACCAGCTGCCGGTGCCGCCCGCCAACTGCCGCCCCACCCTGGACCCGGGCGTCGCGGCAGCCGTGAGCTACACGCTGAGCCACGTCTTCGAAGGCACCGGCCGCGACATCGGCGCGCTCTCCGGCGGACGGGTCGCGGCCGGCAAGACCGGCACGACCTCGGAGAACGAGCACACCTGGTTCGTCGGATTCACCCCGCAGATCTCCACGGCCGTCTGGGTCGGCTTCCCGGACTCGATGACTCCGGTGCGAGGGATGACGATCAACGGCACCTATCGACGGCACGTGTACGGCTCGACGATCGCCGGGCCCACCTGGCGGCGCTTCATGGAGCGCGCGATGGTCGGTCACGAGAACATCGCCTTCCCCGCGCCCCCTGGTCAGTACGTCCACGGTGTGCTGGTGCGGGTGCCGAACGTGGCAGGCCGCTCGGTCACCGATGCCACCCGGATCCTCGAGGGCGCCGGCTTCCACGTGAGGACGGGTCTGACCGCCTTCTCCGACATCCGGCCGGGCCTGGTGGCCAGGACGAATCCGGGGGCCGGCTCGAGTCTGGCCCGCGGCAGCGTGCTTCAGCTGGTCACGTCCATCGGACCGGAACCCGCGGCGGCGCTACCCCCTCCCGTCGGACCCGGTGGCGGGCACCCCCCACCCCCCCGACCGCGACCTCAACCCGTGAGCCGGTGACGCCCGTCAGCACACATCCCTGGACGGCCGCCGCCCTGGCGGGTGCTGGCGCGCTCGCCTGGGCGGCCGTCGTCGAGGTGCGCTGGTACACCCTGCGCCGCTTCACCGTCCCGGTGCTGCCCGCCGGTGAACCGCCGTTGCGCGTGCTGCACCTGTCCGACCTGCACCTGGCGCCCACCCAGCAGCGCAAGATCGACTGGTTGCGCTCACTGGCCGCGCTCGAGCCGCACCTGGTGATCGACACGGGTGACAACGTCGCGCACCCCGACGCCCTGCCCGCCCTGCTGGACGCGTTCGAACCGCTGCTCGAGGTGCCCGGCGCCTTCGTGATGGGCTCGAACGACTACTACTCGCCGACCGCGAAGAACCCAGCCCGCTATCTCACCGACGACGCGCGAGACCGCCACCTGGGCCAGCAGCGGACCCTGCCCTTCGAGGAGATGACGGCGGCGTTCCGCGCCGCCGGCTGGCGGGACCTGGCCAACCGGCGCGCCGACGTCGTGGCCGACGGCCGGACCGTCGCCCTGGTCGGGGTGGACGACGCCCACCTGAACCGGGACCGGTTCCCCGGGACCACCCGCACCCGGCAGGTCGGCGCCGACCTGCGCCTCGGCGTCACGCACGCCCCCTACCGCCGGGTGCTGGACGCGATGCACGCGGACGGGTCGGACCTGATCCTGGCCGGGCACACCCACGGCGGCCAGCTCTGCGTCCCCGGCTGGGGGGCCCTGGTCACCAACTGCGACCTGGACACCCGACGGGCCAAGGGCCTGCACGGCTGGCCTGGCCCGCGGCCGGACGCCCTCGGCGGCGAGGAGTCGACCTGGCTGCACGTCTCCGCCGGGCTCGGCACGTCGCCGTACGCGCCGGTGCGCTTCGCGTGCCGCCCGGAGGCGACCCTGCTCACCCTCGTCGCGCGCTGAGGCGGACGGCGTCGGGACGCGTTCCATGGCCCAGTCCGGCTGGGCTATCCTTGCCGGGCACTCGGGGTGTGGCGCAGTTTGGTAGCGCGCTTCGTTCGGGACGAAGAGGTCGCAGGTTCAAATCCTGTCACCCCGACTCGGTGAGTGAGACCCCCTGGCCTGCGGCGACGCGGCCAGGGGCCTTTCGCATGCTGGGGTCGGGCGGGCTCACGGGTCTCGGCGAGTCACCCCGGAATCACCCCGGCTCCCTCAACGCGGGGGCGGCGGTGTCGTTGAGCAGCTGCAGCGCGGAACGGTCGGCTGAGTCGCCGAGGTGGTGCAGGTAGCGCGCAGTGACCTCGATCGAGCCGTGACCGAGCCATGCCTGCACCGTCGTCAGCGGGACGCCGCGCAGGATCCACTCGCAGGCGGCGGTGTGCCGCAGGTCGTGCAGCGTGCGGCCCTGACCAACCTCGCTCCAGCCGGTCTGCCGGACGAACATCGAACGGTGGAGCCGCCCGCCACCGGGTCGAGTGAGCAGCAGGTCGTTCGGGCTCTTGCCCTCGGCGAAGCGCCGGAGCGCTGGTACCAGCACGTCCGGCAACGGCACGCGCCGGCCCCTGCCCGACTTAGAGCGCGCGCGGATAGGCGGGTCTAGTCGGTCCATCGTTTGGCCCATTTGACGAGTTTCACCGTCAGGATGAGGGCGACCGCGAGGGCGACCTGGCCGAGTCGTTGTTTACTGAACCGGTCGGTATTGCGGCGCA
>JBBRCL010000093.1:0-6241 GCA_038204895.1 Actinomycetales bacterium
CGCTCTCCGGGATGCGGTGCCTGACCCGGGACGCGTTCGAGGCAGCGACTCCGCTGGCGCACGGCTGGGGTGTGGAGACCGGGATGACGATCGACCTGCTCACCCAGGGTTTCCGGATCCTCGAGGTGCCGTGCGACCTGCGGCACCGGCCGTCCGGCAGCGACTTCCGCGGCCAGATGCACCGGGCCGACCTCGCCCGGGCCGCCGGGCCGTCCGCGCGCGCCCGTCGGCGCCCGCCGACGCGGGAGATCCGTCCGAGCCTGCAGCGCATCCTCGACGGGATGACGCACGTGTCCGCCATCGTGAACAGCCCGCGCCTCGACCTCATGGCCGCCAACGCCCTCGGACGGGCGCTGTTCGCCCCCGTGCTCGCCGATCCCGCCCGACCCGCGAACCACGCGCGCTTCACCTTCCTCGAGCCCCGCTCCCACGACTTCTGGCTCGACTGGGAACGGGCCGCCGACGACGCCGTCGCTTCGCTGCGCACGCAGGCCGGCCGCGACCCCCCCGACAAGGCTCTGACCGACCTCGTCGGCGAGCTCAGCACCCGCAGCGACGCCTTCCGCACGCGCTGGGCGGCGCACGACGTGCGACTGCACCGCACCGGCGTCAAGCATCTCAACCACCCCGTCGTCGGAGAGATGCACCTGTCCTACGACGTCATGGAGCTGCCCGCCGACACCGGCCTCACGCTGATCGCCTTCACCGCCGAACCGGCCTCGCCCGACGACGACGCGCTGCGGCTCCTGTCCAGCTGGGCCGCCGACCACGACCCGACCGACGCCCTGGCCACACGAAGACAGCCGTGAAGTTGCCCGGACCCGCGTCAGGTCCGCGCAAGGCCCGGAGCCCTCTCGTCTGAGGGACCCGATGCGCGCATTGCCGCAGGTCAGGCGCGGGTCGCCGACGCCACCTGAGGGAGGCGTCGGCTCGGCTACTTGACCGCTCCGCTAGTGATGCCCGAGATGATCCGTCGTTGTGCGACGACGAAGACGATGAGGAGCGGCAGGCTCATCAGGACGACGTAGGCGAAGATCAGGTGCCAGTTGTCCAGATACAGGCCCGCGCTGGCTACCTGGAACAGGTTGAGTGGGAGCGTGTCGAGGCGCCCACCGACGACGAAGAACGCGTAGAAGACGTCGTTCCAGACGTACAGGCAGATGAGAATGGTCGCAGTCGAGAGGACCGGGACCAGCAGCGGGAAGATGATGCGGACGAAGACCCGCACCGGTCCGGCGCCATCCACTCGCGCCGCCTCTTCGAGCTCGACCGGGATCGTGCGCACGAAGCCGGTCACGAAGAAGATCACAGTGGACATGTACATGCCCATGTAGACACCGATCATGCCGATCGCGGTGCCGGCCAGGCCCATGTAGCGCAGGAGCAGGACGATCGTGACGACGGCCGGGGGCAGGACGATCCCGCGAGCCTGACCGCCAACCAGCACCCGAGCAAGAGATAGCCGCGGACCGTGTGTGCGCTCTCCGCGCTGCCCAGACGTCTCGACTCATGTCCCTTGCCGATGCCTTCGATCACGCTCCGGCTCTCCGAGGCTCTCGATCGATCGGTCGACTACGACGAGAGCCTCGATCCTGCCCGTGCCGGCAACCCCGCCGCACGCGCCACGCGGACCGAGCCGGTCTCGGGCTCGGCACGCTGATCGCCGCCTTGGCGAACCTCCCGCTCGCCGAGCGAGTCCTGATCGCAGGGCAGGGCGCCCGCCTCGCCGAGGTCGCGCGCGCCGGCGCCGACGACGGCATCCACGCCGACCGCGACGCACGGGCCTCGCCGGTCGAGGTCATCACCCACCTCGCAGAGCGCGAGAGTGGTGCCGCTGGGCGGCCGTCCTCGCCATCCACAGGCACGTCCTCGGGATGAACGATGGGGCCTGAGCTCGGTGCGACGCTATCCGGTCCGCCGACGGCGGCACGCCCCGTCGCTGGATTCACCCAAGTCCGCACGCCCCTTCTGGCGCAGCGCCCTGACCTGGGCGATCACGCCAGGGTCAGACGTCCTTCAGGCGACACCCTTGCCAGCTTGCCCAGGCCCACGGCACTGTCCAACAGCCGTCCGGGGCCGGTCCGCAGCTCGGACCGCCGCCCGCCGCCAGGCACCACCCGCGCTCACGCGACCCGCTCGCGCACCACTCGCGCCACGTCCATCCGCCGGATCGACCGCGCCGCGAGGAGCTGCGAGGCGGCTGCCGCGAGCAGCACACCCAGCGCAGCCAACGCCAGCACCTGCCACCCGAGGTCGAGCTCGATGTGGAACATGTCCGCGGCGAACAGCCCGAGCATTCCCCTCGCCGCAAGCCAGCCGGCAACCAGACCGAACGGCAGCCCGGCAGCGGTCGCCACCAGGTTCTCCGTCGCGACCACCCCGGCGGCGCGCCGCACCGTCACCCCGGCGGCACGCAGGGTCGCGAGCTCGGTGGTCCGCTCGACCAGGGTGACCGCCATCGTCACCTCGATGACCGCGAGCGCGAGCACGCCGCCGAGCGCCACCACGACCGCCACGAACGCCCAGAACAGCCCGAGGTAGCTCTCGATCATGGTGAGCAGCGCGCGGGTGTCGGTGTAGGCCAGCACCCCGTCTGTCCCGGTGATCGCCGCGCGCAGGGCGGTGCGGTCCGCACCGTCGGCGAACGACACCAGCAGCGCCGGTGCGGCCTGCGAGACGAGCGAGCTCACGGTGTCCCGCGTGCCGTACAGCACGGTCCCGAGCGGTTCGTCCACCAGGCCGGCGAGCCGGGCCATGGAGGTCGCCCCGGACGCGTCCTGGATGGTCAGCGTGTCTCCGACGGCCACGCCGAGCTTGTCCGTCAGACCCACGCCGGCCAGCAGGCCGTCGGTCGGCAGCGCAATCTCGCCGCCGCCGTCGGCGATGAACCCGTGCATCCGCGTTCCCGGCTCGAAGCCCTGCAGGTCGGTGGAGTAGGTCGCAGCGCCGTAGCCCACCGTGACGTGCGCTGCCGTCGTCGGCTCGACCGCCGTGACGCCGTCGGTGGCCAGCAGCTCGGTGGTGACCTCCTGCACGGCGGACGGAGCGACGACGACCGAGGCGTCCTCGCGCTGCACCGTCCCGTACTGCTCGCCCAACGCCGTGATCATCGAGGTCATCAGCCCGACCGCGGCCAGCACCAGGACGAGGGCCAGGACCGAGCCGAGCATCGTGGCCAGGGTCCGGCGCGGGTTGCGCATGACGTCGCGCAATGCCATGCGCGAGGTCACCGGCAGCCACCGCAGCCGTGACACGACGGTGCTCCACCAGCCCGGCGTGGGCAGGACCGTCTGGTTGCGCATCGCTTCGGCCGGAACCGTGCGGGCTGCGACCGTGGCGGGGATCGCCGACCCGAGCACCCCGACGATCGCACCGAGCACCACACCGATGACCACGAGGTCCACGTGCCCGGCGACGACGGTGTCCGGGATGCCGAGCTCGGTCGTGTACTCCTTGGTGACCAGCACAGTCAGGGGTGCACCGACGGCGGCGCCGGCCACTGAGCCGATCAGCCCGACGATCAGGCCCTGGAGCACGAAGTGCCACACCACGCGCCGGCGCCTGGCGCCCGCGGCCATGAGCATGCCGATGACCGGACGCTCGGAGAGCACCCGACGGGCGAGCAGGACGTACGCCGCGACCGTCGCCGCTGTCAGGAACATCAGCGGGAAGGCCACGGACATCTTGTCGAATCCGTTGAGGTCCATCGACAGCGCGGCGTCGGATGGGCTGTCGGCGCGGGTGACCACGTCCACCGCCCCGGCACCTCGCAGCGCAGCGGTGACGGCGGCCTGATCGGCCCCGCCCAGCCGCACAAGCGCCTGGGTGGGGCCGCCGCCTGCCCACTCCCGCACCTGGTCCTCAGCGGCGAACACGACGGCGAAGCCGTGCGGGTCGCCCAGGACCTGCTGGCGGCTGCTCGCCGGCCAGAGGTACTCGGGCGAGATGACGACGCCACGCAGCGTGACCTGCTGCCACCCGGTCGGGGTGAAAACCTCGAACGCGTCACCCGGCCCGAGCCCGAAGGTGGCCGCCGCGTGCTTCTCGAGCAAGACTCCCGTTGGGTCCGCCGCCGACAGGTAGTCCCCCTCGGTCACGTCGACGTCGTCGACCGCCGGACGGCCGTCGGGGGGCAGACCGATCAGGCGACCCTGCAGCCGCGCGCCGGTGATCGTCATCGGCTGGTCGGACTGGGTGCGGACCGTGGTGGCCTCCGCACCGGCCGCGCTCGCCGCCTCGGTGAGCGCCTGCGGGTCGGTGCCGTCCGCGACAAGGTCGGCAAACGCGAGCCGGTCGTACGTGCCGTTGTAGGAGGTGGACAGGTTGCGAAAGGCGCCGGCGCTTGCCACATACATGCACACACCGAGGAGGACGGTGAGTGCCACGGCCCCTACCTGGGTCCGCTGGCGCCGAAGGTCGCGCAGGGCCTTGCGGGTACTCGCACTCACCACGCCACCGCTTCCGCCGGGGCGGGCCGCTCGTTGCGCTTCACCTGCTGCAGACGACCGTCGACGATGGTCACGACCGTGTCGGCGATCTGCGCGACCGACACGTTGTGGGTGACGACGACGACCGTCCGCCCGGCGCGCTGCAGCTCGAGCAGCAGCGCGAGGATCTGCCTGCCGGTGGTCAGGTCGAGCGCACCGGTCGGCTCGTCGGCGAGCAGCACGTCGGGATCGGTGGCCAGTGCCCTGGCGACGGCGACGCGCTGCTGCTCCCCGCCGCTGAGCTGGGCCGGGAAGTGGTCCATCCGGTCGCCCAGGCCGACCTCGGTGAGCAGCTGCGGTACCCGCCGCACGTCGCCCACTCCGGTCAGCTCGACGATGATCTCGACGTTCTCCCGCGCGGTGAGCGTGGGGACCAGGTTGAAGAACTGGAAGACGAAGCCGACATGCCGACGGCGAAAGCCCGCCAGGTCGACCGGGCTCCGGCCGGAGATCTCCTCACCGGCGACCTCGACGGTCCCGCTCGTCACCTGCTCGATCCCACCGATGACGTTGAGCATGGTCGTCTTGCCCGAACCGCTCGGCCCCAGCACGACCGCGAACGTCCCCGGCGCCAGGTCGAGGTCGACGCCGTCGAGTGCGCGCACCTCGTTGCTGCCCGACCCGTAGACCTTGCGGACACCGCCCAGCCGGACGCCGCCGCGAGGTGCGGCGTGCTCACCGTGCGCCGCCCCGTGCCGCTCACCCCCCGCGATGCGCTCCGCGACGTGCTCGCCGTGCGCCTGGCCGCGGCCTGTACGGGTTCGACTCACTTCTCTTCCTTCGCCCGGGACGGCAGGGGCCATCACTCCATCCACAGCGTCGGCCCTGCGCGGGCGCCGGGGGCAGGCGCGGGCGGTGAGGCCCGGCCGGTGGGGTCCGTCGCCGCCCCCACCGGGTCTTCGGTCCGTCGTGAGAGCTGGTGGGTGCGGGTCAAGAACCTGTCGCGGGCGGATCAGCCGCGCGTGATCGGGACCTTGACGGTCTTCTTCTCGGGCTTCTCCCCGGTGGGGACCCGGACCTCGAGCACGCCGTCGGTGTGGCTGGCGTGGATGTCGGCCTCGGTAGCTCCTGCCGGCAACGGCACGGTCCGGGAGAACGACCCGTACCGAACTCCGAGCGGTAGGAGTCCTTCTCCTTGTGCTCGGACGTCTCCTTGCGTTCGGCGATGATCGCCAGCGTCCCGTCGATCACCTCCAGGTCGACGTCGGAGTCCGGGTCGATGCCCGGCAGCTCGGCGCGGACCACCAGGCCCGTGCCGTCGATGAACTCCTCGACCCGCAACCAGCCACTGTCCCAGTCGACGTCGAAGAACCGCCGGAACATGTCCGGCAGCTCCGCGCGTTCGCGTCGAGCAAGTGCTCGTGCCATGGCGACCTCCCTGCTCGTCCAATGACGGCGGGCCAGCGGATGCCGAACCCGCCACTTCCACGCTAGACCCCCGGCCGTTCGAGTGAGCCGTTGCAGTGGCGTCCCGCAGAGTGGTGTGCGAGCGGCCCTCGTTGATGAGGGCGTCGTAGACGAAGTGGCAGTCACCGCGTGATTCTTCGAGAGACCTGCCAAGTCGACTCGAGAGAAGGACCCGCGATGACCGCTGTCCCCAGTCTGGACCCTGCCCGAGGTTGTCCCGAGTTCCGTGGAACTTCGGTGGCGGCCCGATGATCATCAGGCTGCGTTCACGTTCTCATCTTGACGCTCGGGGCTGACATCCCGCTCGCCGACATGCTGTTCGAGGGCGACGTGCTGCTCGAGGGCGG
>JBBRCL010000094.1:0-5961 GCA_038204895.1 Actinomycetales bacterium
CGGCCTGGCAGGTCGATGGGAAGCTGCTCGGTGTCTCGGCGCCCAGTGGAACGGTCCTGGCCACGGGCGGAGAGGGCTTCCTGACCGCGTTCGACCCGGCTTCCGGGCAGGTGCGGTGGACTTCGGATCCGATCCTGGGGCCCCAGTGCCGTCTCACTTCGCCCGACGCGCTGCTCGGTGGTGCGCCAGGACCGGATGGGGCTCCGGAGTACCTGGTCTGCATAGGTGGTATCGACACGACGTGCCTCTCCGCGTCAGACACGGGATCGACCGGCGGGGCTGGCTCAGGCGATGGTTCGGCGGCTGGCGGATGTGTCCAGACCGCCCCGGCCGTGCAGGTGCGGGACGCACTGACCGGGCGGGTCTTGTCCACGATCGACATCGAGTGGGCGGCACCGGCCGTGTTGGCGGTCGACGGCGATGTCGTCGTCGCCGGTCTCGACGACCAAGGACGGCTCGCCGTGGCCAGGTGGCAGCTCTCGGGACCCAGGAAGGTGTGGAGCTACCTCGGCGAACCGATGGGGGCCGCGCGCACACCGGTAATCGTCGATCAAGGGTCGAGTGTGGAGGTGTTCGTCGGGACCACCCCGGTCGTCCTGGACGCCTCAACGGGCACCGAGCTGCCCGCTGCCGCGATCGTCGACCAGTCGCGTGTGACGCTGCCCGGCGGGATGACGTGCATACAGGAGTCCGGCGGCACCGGTCCCGAGCAGTCACGGGTGCGCGTCCTGGCTCCGGACGGCTCAGAGCTGCTCACCGAGCCAGGCTTCCTTGAGCTGCCGACCGTGAATGACGGCAGCGTGCCCGGCCTCGTCATGGTCGCAGACCCGTCCTCCGCGAAGGTCCGCGTGATCGACGCGAGTTCCGGTGAGGAACTGTGGTCAGCGGCGGACAACAACCTCGGCCCGCTCATCGAGGGGCGACTGGTCACGTGGACCACCAGCGGCGAGCTGCGCGCCCTGGACGCCAGGACCGGTCACGTGCTCTGGGAGCAACCCACCGGCCCGCCCCTGGACGGCACCCTCACCCCGGTCACCGACGGCGACCGCATCCTCACGCTCGAGGATGCCGGATCCAGGCTGGTCGCGCGCTCCCTGGCGACCGGAGACGAGGTGTGGTCCAGGCAGTGGGACATCGCCGACGGCACGGGCCTGCACGTCATCTCGTCGGGCACAGTGCTCGCCGTCGGCCACGAACGCGTCACAGCACTGGCCCCGTAGCCGCAACCACGTATCGACCCGGGGACCGGGCAGGCCGCAGGGCCACCCTCATCGGACCATCGTGACTTGGAACCGAGCGTCCGGAACGGCGGGGCGCGCCCGAGCCACGCGCGAGCGACCCGGGCCGCGCCCCGCACAGCGCGCAGACAGCGGTGCGGGCGTGCAACGTGCTGAGCCCAGGGACGCAGCGTGTTCCAGAGGAGTCGCCGATGCGGTGCGATGATCGGCGTACGTGCCCTCACCGCGGCGAACGCGAGGCGGCTGAGACGAGCGGGCAGGACCTGGGCCGATGGAGGTTCTCATGGATGCGGATGTCATCATCATCGGCGGCGGCCTCGCGGGCCTGGTCGCCAGCAACGAGCTGGTCCGGGCCCGCAGACGGGTCGTGATCCTCGACCAGGAGAACGAGGCGAACCTCGGTGGGCAGGCGTTCTGGTCCCTGGGCGGCCTCTTCATGGTGAACACCCCGATGCAGCGTCGCCTCGGCGTCGAGGACTCCTTCGATCTGGCCTGGCAGGACTGGCAGGGCTCCGCTCAGTGGGACCGGCTCACCGGGGACGATCCCGAGGACGAGTGGGCGATGAAGTGGGGGCGCGCCTACGTCGAGTTCGCTGCCAGTGACAAGCGTCCCTGGCTGGAGGAACAGGGTGTCACGTTCACACCGCTGGTCGGCTGGGCCGAGCGCGGAGATGGCCGCGCCGGTGGGCACGGCAACTCCGTTCCTCGCTTCCATGTGCCCTGGGGGACGGGGACCGGGATCTCGGAGCCTTTCGCAGACAAAGCACGTGCAGCCGCCGGCGAGGGCCACGTCGTGTTCCACTTTCGCCACCAGGTCGACGAGCTGATCGTCACGAACGGCACCGTCACCGGTGTACGAGGCACCGTTCTCGCGCCCGACCCGGCCGAGCGTGGTGTGACCTCGAACCGGGACAAGGTTGGCGAGTTCGAGATGAGCGCGCAGGCGGTCGTCATCGCGTCAGGTGGAATCGGCGGAAACCACGGTCAGGTCCGGAAGTGGTGGCCGAAACGGCTCGGCACGCCGCCGAAGACGATGGTGACCGGTGTACCCGCCCATGTCGACGGGCGAATGCTCGACATCGCCGACGATGCGGGCGTCCGGCTGGTGAACCGGGACCGGATGTGGCACTACACCGAGGGTGTCAAGAACTGGAACCCGATCTGGCCGGACCACGCCATCCGAATCCTGCCAGGACCGTCCTCGATGTGGTTCGACGCCCTGGGCCGGCGCCTGCCCTTCCCGGGACTTCCCGGCTACGACACCCTCGGGACGCTGACGATGCTCCGCACCACCCCGGACATCGAACAGTTCGACCACTCCTGGTTCATCCTGACCCAGAAGATCATCGAGCACGAGTTCGCGTTGTCCGGGTCGGAGCAGAACCCGGACATCACCAACCACGACTACCGGCTGCTGATCAAGAGCCGACTGGCGCACGGCGCCCCGCCGCCGGTGGAGGCGTTCAAGGAGCACGGCGAGGACTTCGTCGTCGCCGACACCCTGCATGACCTCGTCAACGGCATGAACGACCTCACCGAGGACCCGCTCCTCGACCACCACGAGATCGAGCGGCAGGTGATGCAACGCGACGCCGAGATCACCAACCCCTTCGCCAAGGACATCCAGGTGATGGGTATCCACAACGCCCGGAGGTTCATCGGTGACAGGCTCGTCCGGGTCGCCAGACCCCACAAGCTCCTGGATCCGGCGCAGGGCCCGCTGATCGGCGTGAAGCTGCACATCCTCACTCGCAAGTCCCTCGGTGGCATCCAGACCGACCTCGACGGCCGCGTGCTCGGCAAGAACGGGCAGCCGATCCACGGCCTCTACGCCGCAGGTGAAGCGGCCGGCTTCGGCGGTGGGGGCGCCCACGGCTACAACGCGCTCGAGGGCACCTTCCTCGGCGGCTGCATCTTCACCGGCCGCACCGTTGGTCGCTCGCTGGCCCGCGCCCTGAGCTGAGCGACAAGGGAAAAGGGGGCCGGCGAGCTCGGAGTCAGCTCACGACGAGGAGCGCGACCATGCCGGCGGCGTAGTGGCCGGGGATGTTGCAGACGAGCTCGTAGCGGCCGGGCGCCAGGTCGAGCGTGAGCCACCCGGCGGAGCCGGGTTCGATTCCGTCGCCCGCCCCCGGACCATCGGTGCGCGAGGCCTCGCCGAGGCTCGTGGACTCGTCGACCATGCCGTCGGCGCCGACGACGCGCCGGCCGATCTGCTCGCAGTCGGCAAGGGGCAGGACGACGAGCTCGTGGTCAACGGTCCCGGCGTTGGTCAGCCGCAGGGTGAGGGTGCCGGCCGGGACGTCGACCCGGTCGGCCCGCAACATCATCCGGCCGCCCATCCGGCCGCCGAGACCGCCGCCCATCCCCGGCCTCCCATGTCCGCGGCGACGACATCGACGACCTCTCCGGCAAGGTCGCTCGTCGGCCCACGCTGGCCGGCGACGCCGCGGTCGGCCCCGAGATGTGCGGGACCGGCGCGGCGGACGGCTGCTCCCGCGCCGGATGACGCCCAGCTCGCTGTCCACGCCACGGAGCTGACGAGGACGGCCACCGCGACCACCAGCGCCGCGATGGTCCAGCCTCGCACTCGCGTCGTCACCTGGCGCCTCCGCGCCCCTCGAGGATCGTGGCCCGGATCGTCCGGTAGGTCTCCACGTCGACCTCGCCGGCGGCGAGCCGACGATCGAGGATCGCCAGTGCCGGCTCGGCGCCCGACGTCGCGGGGCCCGCCGGGGCCGCCGGGGCCGAGGGCGCAGGGAGGGCACCCTGAGGTCGTCCAGGCAGCAGCCTGAGCACCAGCCACACGATCAGCCCGAGCAGGACCAGCCAGAACAGGCCCATCCCCATCCACGCCAACCCGGTCATCGGCACGAGCGCGGATCGCGGCATGAGCGTGCAGGTCAAGTCCCCGGGGCAGTTGAGGTGAGCCGCTCCCGACCGACGAATGTCGGGGGGTTGGAACCGGCGAACGCGACCCACGACCCGGCACGGTACTGCCAGACCTTCCGCTGAAGTTGGCCCTGGCCGGGACACCTGCTCAGACCTCGCGGTCGTCCGCGCCGAGCCGGCACCCGCGCCGCGCCGCGCTGCGTCTCATAGCGCCCGGAGTAGACGGTGCTTCCAGTTTCTGACATTATATTCCAAAGCGCGTCGCAGACGTACTGGATCGTGACGGGAGGCGCCCAAGAAGGAGCCCGAGCGCCCCAGCGCCCGCCGAGCCAGGGCCGCGCTCATAGCCGCCGCAACGGACGTGGTGATCGCCGGCGGCGTCGAGGCCCTGACGGTGCGCGAAGTCGCGGAACGGGCCGGCTACTCGGTCGCCTCGCTCTACAACCACATCGACGGCGTACACGGGCTTCTCGCCGGAGCGCGCCAGAGCATCGAGAGCTCGCTGGTGGCGACCCTTTCCCCGGCGGGGGGCGTCGCTCCGCAGACCGCTGGCGAACTCGTCGATGTGTTCGTGGCCTACGCCTCGTACTTCTGCGAGCGGCCGCACGCCTTCGACCTGCTGTTCGGGTCCTCCTCGGCGGCTCGTGCGGCTGGCAGGGACCCAGCGGTGCGCGCCGGTGAGGCCGAGCTCCAGGCGTTGTGGGGACCCGCGTTCGCAGCACTGGTCGCCGCAGGTGAGCTCGCGCCCGAAAGGGTCGAGCGGACCGCCCAGCGCCTCATCTACCTCGTCCACGGCGCTCTGCTGCTCTCCGTCAGCGGCGCGGCCGTCGACGTTCAGGACGTTCGTGAGCAGGTGCGGGACGCCGTGACCTGGGCACTGGACGCCGAAGCCACCCACCAAAGGAGCCAGTCGACATGATCGCTACCACAACGGTGCAGCAGTCAGCGCCGACCATCTATCGCATCGCCGCCGCGGCGACCGTGGCCATGCTCGTGTTGACTGCGGCGCAGATCCCGGTCTGGATCCTCCGCCCGCCTCCCACCGAACCCGAGGGCTGGCTGGCGCTCTACGCCGACAGCCCGGTGCTGGGATTCATCGCCGCCGACGGCCTCTACGCGCTGACGCTCGTGGTCGTCTTCCCGCTCTACGCAGCGCTGTGGCTCCGCCTACGCGCGAGTGCACCGGCGGTTGCGGGCGCGGGGTTGGCCGCCGCGTCAATGTCGTTGGCGCTCTTCCTGACCAGCAACGTCAGCGTGGAGCTCGGCATCGTCGCATCAGGTGCGAACGGCGCGACGGGCGAGGCCCACACGGCCGCCGTAGGGGCGGTCGAGGCACTCCTCGCGCAAATGGAGGGGACGGCCTACGTGGCGTCCTACTGGCTCGGCGCGGTAGCGCTCGGGCTGTTCGGGTGGGCGCTGCGCGCCACGGGGGTGTGGGGTCGCGCGGCCGCGAACACGGCCCTCGCCAGCGCCGTCCTCATGCTGGTGCCGGCGACGTTCGGGACGGTCGGCTTGATCGCCTCGCTCGCCTCGATGGTGCCGTTCGTATGGTTCAGCGTGATTGCCGTGCGCCGGCTGCGGCACGACGCGCGCACCCCGACCGCACCGGGCCACCCGAGCCGCGTGACTCCGGCACACGTCCAGTGACGTCGTGGCCCGTCGTGGCCCGTCGTGGCCCGTCGTCGCCGGACCGTCGGCGATCGAAGTCTGCGTCTGGCCGACAGTCGCAGTGCAGCCCGCCCACACCGTGCGGCCATCGAGCTGTCCTAGCCTCGCTCCATCACGGGCGCAGCTGGTGGGTGGCGTGCCGGTGGCCCTCAACCCGACGGTC
>JBBRCL010000095.1:0-5635 GCA_038204895.1 Actinomycetales bacterium
CAGCCCGTCCTGCGGTAACCAACCCGCGCATATCAGTCTGACCGCGCCGTCGCGTACTGACACGCACGCCGACTCGTCAGCCTGGTCCGGCCACAGAAGCGGCGCCCGAGAAGCCATCCGGGCGCCGCTTCGCCCTGCCCCGTGACAAGACGGGCCTACATATCAGTCGGGACCCGAGCGCCGGCTCGGACCGTCCCAGACCGGCGGCGGCGTCTCCCGCGGCATGGCGTGGGGTCGGAACGGACTCGGCCCGCGTGCCCTGCCGGGCGGCGCCGGGCGGCGGCCGTACGCTGCGAGCGTGATCACGCACGATCCCGACGTGCCGGTGGCGTTCGTCCGCGCACTGGAGTCGCTCTCGGCCCGACGGCTGCGCGCCGAGGTGCACCTGAGCGAGATCCCGGCGCCCGCTCGGATCGCCCCGTACGCGGTTGCGCTCAGCGCAGAGGTCGCGACGCCGGACGACGTCCTGGCGGAGACCGAGCCGGCGTCCGGGCACTTCGTCGTGCTGCACGACCCCGCCGGCCAGGAGGCATGGCAGGGCGTCTTCCGGGTGGTCACCCTGATCCGGGCCGCCATGGACGCCGAGGTGGGCACGGACCCGCTGCTCTGCGAGGCCGCGTGGACCTGGGTCGAGGAGGCGCTCCGGGACACCGACCATCACGCACTCGGCGGCACGGTGACGCGGGTCGTCTCGCAGCCCTTCGGGGCGCTCGCGGAGCGTCCGAGCGAGGTGGAGGTCGAGATCCGCGGGTCCTGGACCCCCGACGGAGACCTGGGTGACCACCTCGCTGCGTGGGCGACCGTGCTCTGCACGGCTGCCGGCCTACCTCCGCTCCCGGACGGCGTCACGGCACTGACGCCTCGGCGCTGAGCTGCCCGCTCGCCTCCGAGCCGCACGTCCGCACCACGCAGCCGGGCAGCCGTGCCCGGTCCGTCACCACTGAGGGCGGCAAGTCACTCAAGGCCCACCCCTGCTGTGCCGATATCACCGGGACAGCGTCCCCCGCCCACACCGGAGCGACCCGTGATCGTCCAACAGGTCCGCACCTCCGCCCTGCCGCGTGCCCGGCAGGTCGCCGCTCGGTTGACCGGCGCACCTCGGCAGAGCGGGCCGGACGAGAGCCCGCTCTGCCTGGTCATCCCCGAGATCTCCGACGGCGAGGCAGCAACCCTGGTTCGGTCGCTGCGACGCCGCGATTCCACCCGCGCCGTCCTGCTCACCCGCAAGGCCGGCCGGCGCGAGCTCGTCGTCCTGCTGAGTGGAGGCATCCGTGGCGCCGTCACCGCTGAGCCGCCGCATGCGGTCCGGATCATGGCCCGTACCGCCGGCGTGCCCGCCGGGACACCGGCGCTCACCGCGCGGGAGGTGGGCGTGCTCTGCCTGGTGGCCGACGGCAACTCCAACCGCGAGATCGGTGAGCGTCTGGCCCTGTCCGCCCTCACCGTCAAGAGCCACCTGGCCCGGATCTCACGCAAGGTCGGCACGGGTGACCGGGCGGAGATGGTGGCGTTCGCCATCCGGCACGAGCTGCTCCGCTAGATCCCCGAAGCGCTCGACCCGAGGGCGGTCCCGCGAGGGATCGTCTCGGCCCTGGCCTGTCGGTCGATGCCCAGGGCCTCCGAGGTCGTAGCGTTGGGCCCATGCCGCACGGGGACGCTACTGAGCCAACCCCGCCCCCTCAACCCTCGACGGCAGAGCCGACCACTGCCACCGACGACGCCCCCGAGGTCGACGCCTCGGTCGTGACCCCCCTCACCGAGCCGTCCGACGGCGTGCCCGATGTCGTCGAGACGCCCGAGGCCCTCGCCGCGGTGATCGAGGCGTTCGCCAACGGGACCGGCCCCGTCGCCATCGACGCCGAGCGGGCGTCGGGCTACCGCTACGGCCAGCGCACCTACCTGGTGCAGCTCCGTCGCCAGGGCGCCGGGACGGCCGTGATCGACCCGATCGCCCTGCCCGACCTGTCCGGCCTGGCCGCCGCGCTGCGCGGGACCGAGTGGGTGCTGCACGCCGCCTCACAGGACCTGCCGGGCCTGGCGGACCAGGGCATGCTCCCCGACGCGGTCTTCGACACCGAGCTGGCTGCGCGCCTGCTCGGCATGGAACGGGTAGGGCTCGCGGCCGCCGTCGCCGAGATGCTGGGGCTTGGCCTGGCCAAGGAGCACTCGGCCGTCGACTGGTCCACCCGACCCCTGCCCTCGGACTGGGTCCGGTACGCCGCCCTTGACGTCGAGGTGCTCGTCGAGCTGCGCGACCTGCTCGCCGAGCGACTCCGCGATGCCGGCAAGGACGAGTGGGCGCGCCAGGAGTTCGAGGCCGTGCGCAATGCGATTCCGGCCGGGCCTCGCGTCGACCCGTGGCGGCGCACGTCCGGCCTGCACGTGGTCCGGACGGGGCGTGGGATGGCGGTGATCCGGGCTCTGTGGGAGGCCCGGGACGCCGACGCGCGGGCGCGGAACATCTCTCCCGGCCGGGTCCTTCCGGACCCGGCGCTGGTTGCCGCGGGCCTCGCCCTTCCGGGCAGCATGGCCGAGCTCACCGCGCTCAAGCCGTTCTCCGGCAAGGCCACTCGACGCCGAGCCGCCTTCTGGTTCGACGCCGTCCGGCGTGCGCTCGAGCTTCCCGAGGCCGAGCTGCCGTCACCTCGCGGCCCGCGGTCCGACGGCCCGCCTCCGCCGCGCTCCTGGGCCGATCGGGACCCGGCCGCCGCAGCCCGGCTGGTGGTAGCCAGGTCAACCGTCCGGGTGCTCGCCGAACCGCTCCGGGTGCCGGTCGAGAACCTGCTGCAGCCCGACCTCCTGCGGCGTCTGTGCTGGACGCCTCCGACGCCGGTCACCGCGGCGACGGTGGCCGAGTTCCTGGCCGCCGGTGGGGCGCGGGCGTGGCAGATCGACCTCACCGCCGCGCCGCTCGCTGCGGCACTTGCTGCTGCGCAGTAGCTTCCTTGGCCGCATCACGCCGTACCTGGACCGCTCAGGACACGCGGAGCGCGCGCGGTCACCGGTTCCATCCACCTGGTGTGGCGAGCCCGCCCGTTCAGTAGACCTCGAGCGCCCGCGAGCGGAACTGGTCGCGGACCCGCTCCACCAGCTCGGGGCTGGGCGCCGGGGTGTTCTCGAGCTCGTACCGCATGCCGAGGGACGCCCACTTGTCCCGGCCCATCTGGTGGAACGGCAGCACCTCGACCCGCGTGACGGTCGCGAGTCCGGCGACGTAGTCAGCGACCGCTTCGACGTTCGCGGGGTCGTCGGTCAGACCGGGCACCAGCACGAACCGCACCCAGATCTGGATGCCGCGGGCGGCCAGCCGACGACCGAAGTCCAAGGTCGGCTGCAGATCCCGGCCGGTGACCCGGCGGTATGTGTCCGGGAGCCCGGACTTGACGTCAAGGAGCACCAGGTCGATGTCGTCGAGCATCGCGTCGGTGCACACCGCACCGAGGAAGCCCGAGGTGTCGAGGGCGGTGTGGAGGCCCATTGCCTTGGCGCCCCGGAGCAGTCGGGCGACGAACGCCGGCTGCATCAGCGGCTCACCACCGGAGACGGTCAACCCGCCGCCGGTCGCCCCGAAGACGGCGCGGTACCGGGCGACCCGGTTGAGCAGCTCGGTCGCGAGCACCGGCTCGCCCCGGCGCATCTGGATGGTGTCGGGGTTGTGGCAGTACAGGCAGCGCAGCGGGCAGCCGGCTAGGAAGGCCGTCAGCCGGGTCCCCGGGCCGTCGACCGAGGTGACGAGCTCCCATGAGTGCACGGAGCCGAGCTCGCCGGACCAGGTCGTGGCGATCCGCTCGGCGCGGTCGACCTCGGACAGGTCAAGGCCGGACGTGCCGGCGGCGGTCCGGACGGTCGAGCCGCCGACAACGGGCCCCGACAGCGCAACGATCGGGGCGCCCACCTGGGTAGGTACCTCCTGCGTCGTCGTCGTCGTGCTCATGTCACGAGTCTGCGAGGCACAAGGGTCAAAGTCATAGGACGAATGTCCGAACGAGCAGGTCAGGAGGTGTGGCGCTCGCCACACCCGGGCATCGGAACGGGGGGGGGCGCGGACCGGCCGCACCCCCGTTCCGATGATTCTCAGAGCCCGCCGTGGAACGTGCGGGAGAGCACGTCGAGCTGCTGTTCGCGGCTCAGCCTGGTGAAGTTCACCGCGTAGCCGGAAACCCGGATGGTCAGCTGCGGGTACTTCTCCGGGTTCTCCATCGCGTCCTCGAGCGTCTCGCGGTTGAGCACGTTGATGTTGAGGTGGAAGCCCCTGGAGACGTTGTAGGCGTCCAGCAGACCGACCAGGTTCGTCACCTGCTCGTCCCGCGTGCGCCCCAGACCGGAGGGAACCACCGTCGACGTCAGCGAGATGCCGTCCTGGGCCTCCTCGTACGGCAGCTTGGCCACACTCAGCGCGCTCGCCAGCATGCCGTGGCTGTCCCGCCCGTTCATCGGGTTGGCCCCGGGAGCGAACGGCTCGCCCTTGCGGCGCCCGTCGGGGGTGTTGCCGGTGTGCTTGCCGTACACCACGTTCGACGTGATGGTCAGCACGGACTGGGTGTGCACCGCGTTGCGGTAGGTCGACTGCTTGCGGATCTTGGCCATGAAGCTGCGGACCAGGTCCACCGCGATCTGGTCCGCCCGGTCGTCGTCGTTGCCGTACGTCGGGTACTCGCCCTCGACCTGGTAGTCGACGACCAGCCCGGTCTCATCCCGCACCGGCCGCACGGTCGCGTACTTGATCGCCGACAGGGAGTCCGCGGCGACCGACAGGCCGGCGATGCCGCAAGCCAGCGTCCGCAGGATCGCCCGGTCGTGCAGGGCCATCTCGATCCGCTCGTAGGCGTACTTGTCGTGCATGTAGTGGATGCAGTTCAGCGCGTCGACGTAGGTCTCGGCGAGCCAGTCGAGCAGGTGGTCGTAGGCCGCCACGACCTCGTCGAAGTCGAGCACGTCACCGAGGACCGGCGCCCTGACCGGCGCGACCTGCTGCCCGCTGATCTCGTCCCGCCCACCGTTGATCGCGTAGAGCAGCGCCTTGGCGACGTTGACCCGCGCGCCGAAGAACTGCATCTGCTTGCCGACCCTCATGGCCGAGACGCAGCAGGCGATCGCCGCGTCGTCGCCGCACTGCCTGCGGACCAGCTCGTCCGACTCGTACTGGATCGCCGAGGTGTCGATGGACACCTGCGCGCAGAACCGCTTGAACCCGTCGGGCAGCGCGTCGCTCCAGAGCACCGTCAGGTTCGGCTCAGGAGCCGGACCCAGGTTGTACAGGGTCTGCAGGAACCGGAACGAGGTGCGGGTCACCAGCGGGCGACCGTCCTCGCCGATGCCGCCGATGGACTCCGTCACCCAGGTCGGGTCACCGGAGAACAGGGCGTCGTACTCCGGGGTCCGCAAGAAGCGCACGATCCGCAGCTTGATCACCAGGTCGTCGATCAGCTCCTGGGCCTGGCTCTCGGTGAGCACCCCGTCGGCGATGTCGCGCTGGAGGTAGATGTCAAGGAAGCGCGTTGACTCATGAGAGATCTCCGCGTGGGTCGATACGTTGCCTCGTTCGGGAACCTCCGCTTGTCCGGGGTGTCGCTGATGATGGGGCGGTTGGTCGGGGTACGCCCGGCGGATGGGTCTTTCGATGAGTCAGCGGCAG
>JBBRCL010000096.1:0-5570 GCA_038204895.1 Actinomycetales bacterium
GCCTTTTGTCGTCGCCGAGGCACCCAGACAGGTACTGCAGCGGCCCGGTCAGCCCCCTGGTGATGCAGGAGCAGCCCGATGAGCAGCCGGCCGATCCGGTCGTTGCCGTCCAGGAACGGGTCGATGGTCTCGAACTGGCGATGCCTCAGCGCGCACCGCACCAGCGTCGAGGTCGGCCGCGAGGCGTTGACGTACTCCTGCCAGTCCGCGAGCAGCTCCCCGAGGCGCTCGGGCAGCGGCGGCACGAACGTCGCCGCGTCCGGCCGGTCAGCGGGCGAGCCCACCCGGACCGGGCTGCGGCGCAGCCCCACCGGGGAGGGCGCCGGCCAGCAGCACCCGCGCCGGCGACGGCCTGCGGCCCCTCGATCCGCCAGCTCGCCAACGCCTCCCGCGCCACGTACGAGCCGATCAGCAGCTGTGGGCCGGCGACCGGAGTTGGAGTGGATCGGCCCGGTCCACGGCGCAGGTCACCCCGGACCGCACCACTCGGCGGCCCCTCCTGCCCTGTTCGACGGAGCCCCGGGTCACGGAACTCCCCGGTGTTCTCGCGCACTGCCTCGACCACCTCGGCGATGTGCTCCGGCGCCGGCCCCGTCCGGGCGAGCGCGAAGACGACTCATCCGGCCAACGCATCCGGAAACGCCTCCAGATCCTCGGGGTCAAGGATCGTCCTGCGGTGCACCCGGTCGAGCAGGAACCGCTCGAGCGCGCCCAGACTCCACGCCAGGACCCCGCCGGGCAGGTCGCCGTCGGCGAGGCCGATGAAGAGGTCGGCAAGCAGCCCGACGTCGCTGTCGTGGCCCTGGGACGCCAGGACGTCCGGGATCAGCGCCCGCCGGTCAGCCTCGGCGATCTCCGCGGTTTCGGGCCACCCCCGATCATGCGGGGCGGCATACCAGTGGGCCAGGGGGCGTCGGGCGGCATCGTCGGGGTGGGCCTGCCTCGGCCAGTACATGTCACGAGCGCCACGACGACGCGCTCCTCGTCCTGGTCCTCGCCGTTGGCCACCGCCGCGACATCGACAAGCCCCGCCGACCAACGCTTCGTCCTGCCGCGGAGCGCGCGGCGTTCTCAGCGCTGATCTCCGCTCCCGCAGGGTTGACCCGGCGCCAGGCGGCAGTCGCCGTGGACGGCTGAACGTAGCTGCGCTGCGGCGTGCCGAACCTGAGGGTGGTGCTGTCGGATCGCGGTCTCAAAGGCCTTGGCGCTGACCCGACGCCCGTAGACCTCAGCCGGAACCATCTCCGCGCGCATCGCCTCGGTGAGGGCGAGGACCGTCACGTCATCGGGGGCCGAGGTCAGCAGCACCACCCATGCCTGTTCATGGTCCGTACGGGTGAGGTCGGGCGGAGGCTGTCCAGGTAGCCGGCGGGCGCCCCTGATGGCGTGACGCAGCCTCGAGAACCGACGATTGAGATCCTGAGCCGTCAGATCGCTGGGGGCTCCGCGCGGCCAACGCGCCGGATCCCACGCAACCGTCCGGAGCACGCGATCCTCCACGACCGCGCCATCTTGACCGTCGGGCCAAGGACACGACATCGCGGCCAGGTCGCGGACGGCCCGCCCACCGTCGACGACGGCGAAACACACGGCAGGAGGCGATGGGTAGCCGGGCACGGACCTCCTCATGGACCCATGGTCCACCCAGCCGGACGAACCGGCTGAGCTGCAGGATCAGATGCGCCCGCTCCTGCCGCGGAGCGGCCGTCCGCCCGTGTCGCGGCCGGGAGAGGGGGCGCCCGGTCGCGGGAGTGGCCGCGGGCATAGGCTCGAAGGACGGCCCAGCCCGCACCCCGGAGGTTCCCATGAAGGCCCTGCAGTACACCACCGTCGGCGCACCGCCCGAGATCGTCGACGTGCCGACCCCGCACCCCACCGGCACCGAGGTCCTCCTGCGGGTCACGGCGGCGGGGGCGTGTCACTCCGACGAGTTCGTCATGTCCCAGCCCGAGGAGGTCCTCATCGGCATGGGGATGAGCCTGCCGCTCACGCTGGGCCACGAGGGCGTCGGGGTCGTCGACGCGGTGGGCTCCGATGCCAGCGGCGTGGCCGTCGGGGACGAGGTGGCGGTCTACGGTGCGTGGGGATGCGGTCGCTGTCGCACCTGCGCCGCCGGTGCGGAGCAGTACTGCGAGCGCGCAGCTGAGCTCGGCATCCGGCCTCCGGGACTGGGTGCGCCGGGCTCGATGGCCGAGTACCTGCTCGTCGACCACTCCCGGCACCTGGTCCCACTGCGGGGACTCGACCCCGTCACGGCCGCACCCCTGACCGATGCCGGCCTCACCCCGTACCACGCGATCAAGCCCGTACTGCCCAAGCTGGTGCCGGGCACGGCCGCGGTGGTGATCGGCGCCGGCGGACTGGGCCACCTCGGCATCCAGATCCTGCGCGCACTCTCCGCATGCGAGGTGATCGCGCTCGACCTCGGCGAGGACAAGCTCAAGTTCGCGACGCAGGTGGGAGCCACGCACGCCTTCACCTCCGACGAGTCGGCTGTGGAGAAGATCCAGGAGGTGACCGGCGGTCGCGGGGCGGCGGCCGTCTTCGACTTCGTCGGGGCCGAGTCCACCTGCGCCCTGTCGGCGAAGGTCGTGCAGGCCCAGGGTGACGTCGTCATCGTCGGCATCGGCGGCGGCACGCTGCCCGTCGGCTTCTTCACCCTGCCCTACAACGTCAGCGTGCGAGCGCCCTACTGGGGCAGCATCCCCGAGCTCCACGAGGTCCTCGCGCTGGGACGCAGCGGGCTGATCTCGGTCGAGACCGAGACGTTCACCCTCGACCAGGGCCCGACGCTCTACGAGCGGATGCACGCCCGCACGCTGCGCGGCCGCGCCGTGGTCACTCCCTGACTCGCGGCCCGCTGTCGTGGCCGCAAGGGCGGCGCATCTCCGATGAGCAGCTGAGCCTGAGGCAGTCGATCTGGCTGGTGGGAGCGGAACTGGAGGGGGCTCACTCGACAACGTCATCACGGCTCCGGTGAGCCTGCTCAGCCGCACCGTCGGATACCTCAGTGCCGAGCAAGAGGCGCAGCTGGCGCGGGTGATGGCCGACCTCGATGACGCGCTCCGGTTGCACCTGCAGCTCTGGCCAACGCTCGACCTGAGTGCGGCACGCGCACGGCCAGGTCCGGGCTGATCCGGGCGTGCCCGTGCAGGACCCTGCTCAGGGCCACCCGCGAGATCCCCAGCCGGGACGCGGCCTCACCGACCCCAGGGCACCCTTGAGCGGGTGGGTCCGAAACGACGGGATCGCCAGGTCATCCAGGGCACTGGGCCACGTCCAGCACCGACAGGATGCGCAGCAGCTCCGGCAGGTGGGCCGCTTGCCCGCCCTTCTTCGAACCGTCGCTCGGTCCAGCCCCACCCGCACGCCCACACCGGCAAGCCTCGGACAGCGTGATCAGGGCCGGCGACGGCATACCGTCCGCGTCGGGCACCAGCCGGCGGCGGACAGCAGCAGCGGCGTCCGCGCTGCCGTGGACGATCACCGAACGGCGAGCACCACCACCGCGTCGGGGACGCGAACCTCCCACACGCCGGGGCGGCGTTCCCGCTGGCTACCACCGCCGCGCGCAGATCGACCTCGACCAGGGGCCACGGGGTCGACCTCACGGATCCCGACAGCGCCTCGATCCCAGCCGACAGCCGCATGCAGATCGCCTCGATCGTCCCCTGATCGGACAGCTCCCCCGTGCCGTCGTCGGCCACGACCTCGACATGGGTGAGCGCTTCCTCGGGCATTGCTTCAGCAGAGGCCTCCTCACAGTGCCACCGCTTCGGCCATGGCCCGCTCTCGCGGTGCCGGGCGAAGCGAGCCCTCCGGGACCAGATCGACGGACACCCCGACGGCCGCGGACACCTGCTCCTCCAGCCGGCCCAGCTCCATCAGGGGCCGGGATCACGCTCGGCCACTCACGTGCGTCCTCCCTAGCCCAGATTGACGCGGACCCTCCAAGACCCGCACCGCAGCCCCACCCGGCCACACCGCCTCCCCCAGCACCGGCCGGCGACCTCCGCCCGCGCTCACGCCCCCACCCGGCCGATCCCCCGAGCCTCATGAACGGGCGAGGCTAGCGCAACGCTGCGACGACCTGCCGTTCGAGATACGGCGACAGCGTCTCCGCGAACGACGCGGTGAGATGGGTTCGATCTTTGTAGACGAGGACGTGACCGATGACCGGAGGGCACACCGTCGCAGTGCAGTAGAACGAGGTCACGTCGACCACGACCGCTCGCGGCACCTGCAGGGCGGCCTCGGCCTGACCATCGAACATGGCCAGTCCCTTCGAACGTGACACGGCGCATGCCTGGGCAGCGGTGTTCCGGTGCTGGGCCACACAGCTCAGCACGTCCGCATTCATCCACGGGTTGTCCCGGATCGCGACGATCGGGACGTTTGGCAGCAGGCGCCACGCGCCGACAAGGCCGCGCAACGTCGCCTGCGCGATCGTCTCACCCGGATCGGGAATGACCGGTTGGGCACGGGTGACGATGATCGCGTCGTACCGGCCTTGCCTCGCGATAGTCATCACCGCGGCACGCCAGGCAACGCACTCGCTCTCCGACCCGTCGGAGGACGGTATGTTGCGGGCCGTCGTGAGGTAGCAGCCGTTGTGGCTGGCAACGTCGATGTGCCAGTTGTTGTGCTCGGCGATGGTGCGGTAGACGCCGAGCAGGACGTTGTTGTGCGAGTCGCCGGCGGCGAGGATGCGTTTGCTGTACCCCGTCGCGGGACCGACCTGACAGATCCTCGGCGCGCCGGCGGACGTCATGCCCAGGCAGTCAGGTCGGTACTTCTGCTCGATCTTGGCCTGGGTGGGATCCGGGATCAGGACGCCTGCCAGCAACGGGTTGTCGCACGGTGCCAACGCCGGGTCCATGGCTTGCGCCCCGAGACAGTTCGGCTTCTCAGCAACAACCTTGGTGGCAACTGTGGCGACCTGCTTCTCGCGGACCACCTGCATGTTCGCCGCGACGGCTGAGAACCCGATCACGATGGCCATCGCCGTTGCGCACCAGGTGGCCACCACGAGCGGGCGGCGCCGGCCGAGCAGCCGGGGTCGAAACCGGATCGGGTCCTCGACCAGCGTGGTCGACAGCCACGCCAGCAGGATCGTGGCAGCGATGATGGCGACTTTGTCGACCGTGCCCAGCGATCGATGGGTGAGGTACGGCACCAGGACGATCAGCGGCCAGTGCCAGAGGTACGCGGCATAGGAGACGCGTCCGAGCAGGGCGACCGGCGGCAGCGCACCGAACCGGTCGAACGTCGAACCGCGTCCTGACCAGATCACCAACACCGCCCCGGCGACCGGCAGCGCTGCCGCGATGCCCGGGAACGGGGTGCTCGCGTCGAAGAAGATGCAGGCCGTCCCGATGCCAGCCACACCGAGCCAGGTCAGGGTCCGATGCAGGTGCCGGCTCGCTCCCGCGAAGGCGAGCAACGCCCCGGCGGCGAACTCCCAGGCCCTGGTCAGTGTCGAGAAGTACGCCACCCCGGGCGTGGTGGCAGTGAGCCAGATCGAGTAGCCGAGCGAGCCCGCGACCGTGAGCAGGAGGCCGGCCAGGATG
>JBBRCL010000097.1:0-5545 GCA_038204895.1 Actinomycetales bacterium
CAATGGCGACTGCGAGTTGCAGGACATGGCCGGCGCCGTCGGCCTGCGCGACGTGCGCTACGAGGCTGTCGACACCCACTTCCGCCCAAAGAACACCAGCGGCGAAGCCAACCCGCAATGGATGCCCAAGGACGATTCGAACCCCTATTTCACCTACGACCCGGCGAAATGTATCGTGTGTTCCCGCTGCGTCAGGGCGTGCGAGGAAGTGCAAGGCACCTTCGCCCTCACCATCGAAGGCCGGGGCTGGGACAGCCGCGTGTCCTTCGGCGCGAAGACCGATAATGCGCTTGCCTCCGACTGCGTCTCCTGCGGCGCCTGCGTGCAGGCCTGCCCGACCGCGACGCTGCAGGAGAAGTCGGTGGTCGAGCTCGGCATGCCGACCAGGACGGTCCTCACCACCTGCGCCTACTGCGGGGTGGGCTGCTCGTTCAAGGCCGAGCTCCGGGGCGACCAGGTGGTCCGAATGGTGCCCTACTCCGGTGGTGGCGCGAACGAGGGGCACTCCTGCGTGAAGGGTCGCTTCGCCTGGAGCTACGCCACCCACAAGGAGCGGGTGCTCACCCCGATGATCCGGGAGCGGACCACCGACCCGTGGCGCGAGGTCTCCTGGGACGAGGCCATCGGCTACACCGCGCAGCGGCTGCGGCAGATCCAGGCCGTGCACGGGGTGGGCGCGATCGGCGGGATCACGTCGTCCCGCTGTACGAACGAGGAGGTCTACGTCGTCCAGAAGATGGTCCGGGCGGCGTTCGGCAACAACAACGTCGACACCTGCGCGCGGGTCTGCCACTCGCCGACCGGCTACGGGCTGAAGCAGACCTTCGGGACGTCGGCGGGCACCCAGGACTTCGCCAGCGTGGCCCAGGCCGACGTCGTTGTCCTCATCGGAGCCAACCCGACCGACGGGCACCCGGTCTTCGCCTCCCGGCTGAAGCGCCGGCTGCGCCAGGGCGCTCAGCTGATCGTCGTGGACCCGCGGCGCATCGACCTGGTCCGCTCGCCGCACGTCGAGGCGGCGCACCACCTCCAGCTGCGCCCCGGAACCAACGTGGCCGTCGTCAACGCGATGGCCCACGTTGTCGTCACCGAGGGGCTGATGGACGACGCCTTCGTGGCCGAGCGCTGCGAGGGGACGCAGGAGTGGATGGACTTCATCCGCCGGGAGGAGAACAGCCCGGAGGCGCTGGAGGAGGTCACCGGCGTCCCCGCGGCCGACCTGCGGGCCGCCGCGCGGCTGTACGGGAGCGCGCCCAACGCGGCCATCTACTACGGCCTGGGCGTGACCGAGCACAGCCAGGGCTCGACCATGGTGATCGGGATGGCCAACCTGGCCATGGCGACCGGCAACATCGGCCGTGACGGTGTCGGGGTCAACCCGCTGCGCGGGCAGAACAACGTGCAGGGGTCCTGCGACATGGGCTCGTTCCCCCACGAGCTGCCGGGGTACCGGCACGTGTCGGACGACACGGTGCGGGGGACCTTCGAGACGTTGTGGGGCCGTGAGCTGGCCGCCGAGCCGGGGCTGCGGATCCCGAACATGTTCGACGCGGCCATCGACGGCAGCTTCCGGGCCCTGTACATCCAGGGCGAGGACCTCGCGCAGTCCGACCCGAACACCCAGCACGTGCTGCATGCACTCGGGTCGTTGGACCTGGTCGTCGTCCAGGACCTGTTCCTCAACGAGACCTCGAAGCTGGCCCACGTGTTCCTGCCCGGAACGTCGTTCCTGGAGAAGGACGGGACCTTCACCAACGCCGAACGCCGGATCAACCGGGTCCGGCCGGTGATGGCGCCGAAGACCGGCAAGCACGAGTGGGAGATCGTCTGCGAGGTCGCCGCGGCCATGGGCTACCCGATGAGCTACGAGCACCCCAGCCAGATCATGGACGAGATCGCGCTGACCACGCCCACCTTCGCTGGCGTCTCCTTCGAACACCTCGACCGGGTGGGCAGCCTGCAGTGGCCGTGCAACGCGCAGGCTCCCGAGGGCACCCGGATCATGCACGTGGACCGGTTCGTGCGGGGCAAGGGCCAGCTTCTCCCGACGCCGTACGTGCCGACCACCGAGCGCTCGACCCGGCGCTACCCGCTCCTCCTCACGACCGGGCGGATCCTCACCCAGTACAACGTGGGCGCACAGACCCGGCGTACCGCGAACGTGCGCTGGCACCCGGAGGACCTGCTCGAGATCCACCCGCACGACGCCGAGGTCCGAGGCGTCGAGGACGGCGACCTGGTGCTGCTGGCCTCGCGGGTGGGGGAGACCGCGCTGCGGGCGCGGATCGCTGACCGGATGCCGGTGGGCGTCGTCTACACGACCTTCCACCACCCGGTGACGGGGACGAACGTCGTCACCACCGAGAACTCCGACTGGGCCACGAACTGCCCGGAGTACAAGGTGACCGCCGTGGAGGTCACGCTCAAGACGTCAGACCGCCGACCTGCGGCCGACGGCGATGGTCGCGAGGCGGGCGAGCCGGGCGAGCCGGCCCCCGAGGTGCGGCTGGCCGACGACATCGCCGCGCAGTTCGCCCACCTGCCGCACGACGAGGCGGTCGCCGGCATCGCTGGGCACGTACGCAGCTTCTGGGACCCCCGGATGCGCGCCCAGCTGGTGGCCGCGGTGGCCGCGGGCGGGGAGGGGCTCGACGGGCTCGTCGTGGAGGCCGCCAGCCAGCTGCACTGACGGCGGCTGGACTTAGCCTCGATCCGTGGACCGGTAGGTCGTCCTTCGGCGCGTTGATCGAAAGAGTGCCTTCTGGGTCAGGAGAATCGGGAGTGTCGACGTCCTGATTCACGCGATCCGAGAAGGCACTGACAGTGAAACTACCTGACGGCTGGTCGCGAGCGCAGCCACTGTTCGACGACGGCAACCTCGTGTCGTGCGCCGGCCTGGTGCCGGTGATGGCGTTGGCGGAGCGGGCTGGGCTGTCGGAGCTGATCTCGGGCAAGGTCGCGATCGACGCGACGCTGGTGAGGTCGGCGGGGGTGAACCCGGCCGGCAAGCTGACCTCGATCATCGCCGGGATGGCCGCCGGGGCGGACAGCATCGGCGATCTGGACGTGATCCGCGCCGGGGGGATGCCGCGGGTGTTCGCCCAGGTGTACGCGCCGGCGACGCTGGGGCAGTTCCTGCGGGAGTTCACCCACGGTCACGCTCTGCAGCTGGCCTCGGTGGCGCGGGCGCACCTGGTCGGCCTGGTGGCGCACAGTGGGCTGCTGCCCGGGATCGAACAGCGGGCGTTCGTCGACATCGATTCACTGCTGCGCCCGGTGTTCGGCCACGCGAAGCAGGGCGCCAGCTTCGGCCACACCAAGATCGCCGGGCGGCAGGTGCTGCGCCGGGGGCTGTCGCCGTTGGCGACCACGATCTCCACCGCCGCGGGGGCGCCGGTGGTGGCCGGGATCCGGCTGCGCGCCGGGAAGGCGGGCGCCGGGAAGGGCGCCGCGTCGATGGTCCGCGAGGCGATCGCCACCGCCCGCGCCGCCGGCGCGACCGGAGAGATCCTGGTGCGTGGCGACTCGGCCTACGGCAACAGCGCGGTCGTCGGCGCGTGCGTGAAGGCCGGGGCGCGGTTCTCCGTGGTGCTGGCCAAGAACCCGGCGGTCAACGCCGCGATCGCCACCATCCCCGACGAGGCGTGGACCCCGGTGCACTACCCGGGCGCGGTGGTCGACCCGGACACCGGGGAGCTGATCTCCGACTCGGCCGTCGCCGAGGTGGCCTTCACCGCGTTCGGCTCCACCACCGCCCCGGTGACCGCACGGCTGGTGGTGCGCCGGGTCCGGGACCGAGCCAACACCGACGAGCTGTTCGAGGTCTGGCGCCACCACCCGTTCTTCACCAACAGCACCGAGCCGACCACCCTGGCCGACATCACCCACCGTCGCCACGCGATCATCGAGACCGTGTTCGCCGACCTGATCGACGGACCGCTGGCCCACCTACCCTCGGGCCGTTTCGCGGCCAACAGCGCGTGGGCCATCTGCGCTGTCATCACCCACAACCTGCTGCGCGCCGCCGGCACCCTCACCAGCGACACCCACGCCGCTGCCCGTGGCGCGACCCTGCGCCGTCAACTGGTCGGGGTGCCCGCCCGACTGGCCCGACCGCAACGCCGCCTCCTGCTGCACCTGCCCGCCCACTGGCCCTGGGCCCAGCAGTGGACCGTGCTGTGGACCAACGTGTTCACACCCGCCACCGGTCCACCCGTCGCTGCCTGACCGCCGACCACCCGCCGCACACGGCGCCGACCGGAGACCAACACGTGGAAAAGCTGGGCAGACCAGCAAGTTCCACACGCCCGGCCCCGGCCAGTGACCGATCACCCACGATCAAGATCACGCAGCCATCAGATCCACGGATCCAGGCTTAGAACCTGTTGTCTCGCACTGTCAGGACTTTTGCTCGTACACGCTTGCACTCCCACGGTCTTGGTACGGGCCGCCAGTCTGCCGCTGGCCCTGGGGCGACTCGTGAGCGCGGCGGCCCCCCTGCCGATCACGCTCGCTTCGTCGGGCAGGGTGAGCGGCTTCGGGCCCGTTCCGACGAGCTGCGCATCACCGCGGGCGGCCCGATGGCGTCCTGCCACTTCGAGGCGTTCAGTCTTCGAGGTGCTCAAGCAGGTCGTGCACCACGAACGCCGGCCAGATCAGGGCCTTGCCGACGGCGCGCGCATGATCCGGCCCAGCGTCAGCCTTGCGCCAGTAATGGACCAGCGCACCGAGCATCCCGAGGGCATACACCGGGCTCGCGGCGTTGCCCATCTGCGGCCGCGAAGCGGCCTTCTTCTCCGGCTTGTTCTCGCGCTCTGTCACGTTCGCCATGTCGACCTCCGGACTTCTGCCGCGGCGGGGGCGGTCCCGGCCGTGGCGACCTTCAGGCCTCGGCTACCGAGGCCAGCACATCGAGGCGTGTCGCACGGCGAGCGGGCACGACCGCGGCGGCGAGCAGGTGCCTCGACACGAAGGTGGTGTGGCCCACCGCTGCGCGGGCGCGGAGCAGCTCGCGTAGCCAGCGGATGCCCTGCGGGTCCAGGCCGTTGCCCGGTTCGTCGAGAACCAGCACCGGCGGGTCGCCGAGCAGCGCGGCCGCGATCGACAGGCGTTGGCGCATCCCGAGGGAGTAGGTGCCGACCTTCCGGTCGGCGGCGTGGCCGAGCTCCACGAGGTCGAGCAGCTCGTTGACGCGCCGCTGTGGCACCGCGAGCACGTCGGTGAGGACGCGAAGGTGGTTGCGGTCCCGTGACCCGTCCCGGTTGCACAGCGAACGTTAGGTCATCGACGACGACCCGCTTGCCGTAGCGCTGGGTGACCCGGTCGAAAACCGACGTGTGCAAGGCGCCCCCTGCGGGTGATCGCTCACTTGCGCGTGCGTCTTTCACAGAACAACCGGCGACGCGGCCCCTCCCTGTCAGGCTGTGTTGAGACACCCCGGAGCCCCGGGCCACCCGTGAGGGCGCGACAGGAGACAGTTTCGTGAGCAGCAACATGCCAGCCCTTCCGGGTGGTCTTGATCATCTGGTGGCCGACGCGTCGGAGG
>JBBRCL010000098.1:0-5511 GCA_038204895.1 Actinomycetales bacterium
TCGTACGCTCGACAAACACCGGGGCCTCCCACACATGTCGGATAGACCGAGCGAGGGACTTCGCTCGGTAACCCACGAGACTGTGTGAGTGAGGCCCCGGCCCGCAACCGGTCAGCGACCGGGCACTCCATACCGTCTAGGGAGCCGTTCCGAGGTCCGGAGCGGCGCGGGTCCGGCGCGGCACGGGGCCCGCCGCCGGACCGGTCGCCATCCGCGGTGCGCGAGGCGGCATCTGGACCCTCGTTCGAGTGGCGAAGGCCGTCCGATAGGAGTACTCCAGACGGAAGAGGTCGACGATCGACGTCTCATCGGGGAGGCCGGCGTGGGGCATACGCGAAGGATTCGAGGATGGGCCGCCGCGGGCGCCGCGGCGTTGGTGGCGTCCGGACTGACCGCCTGTGCCGGTGACAGCGGAGGCACGCCGAACCTCACCTGGTACATCAACCCGGACAACGGCGGACAGGCCGAGCTGGCCAAGAAGTGCACCGAGCAGGCGGCCGGCGCCTACACGATCACCACGTCGCTCCTGCCGAACAGCGCGACCGCCCAGCGCGAACAACTGGTCCGCCGGTTGGCGGCCAAGGACGCCTCGATCGACCTGATGAGCATCGACCCGCCGTTCGTCCCCGAGTTCGCGGAGGCCAACTTCCTGCTGGGCATCCCGCAGGACCGCGCGAAGGAGCTCACCGACGGCGTCGTCGACCCGCTGGTCACGGCCGCGACGTGGGGGGACGAGCTGGTCGGGATCCCCTTCTGGGCCAACACCCAGCTGCTCTGGTACCGCACCTCGGTGGTCGAGGAGGCGGGCCTCGATCCGGAGCAGCCGTGGACCTGGCAGCAGATCATCGACGCCGCCGAACAGACCGACACGACGATCGCCGTCCAGGCCAACCGGTACGAGGGCTACACGGTGTGGATCAACGCCCTGACCGAGGGCGGGGGTGTCTCGATCCTCGAGAACCCCGAGGCGCCCGTGGAAGACCTCAAGATCGGCCTGGAGGAACCGGGCGCCCAGGAGGGCGCGGCGGTCATCGCGAACCTGATGGATGCGGGCGTGGCCGGACCGGCGGTGTCCACCGCCGAGGAGGAGGAGGCCCGGGCACTGTTCCAGTCCGATTCCGGCGGCTTCATGGTCAACTGGCCCTACGTCTGGCAGGCGGCCGCGGGCGAGGCCGAGGGCGGCACGCTGGACCAAGCGGTGGTCGACGACATCGGATGGACCGTCTACCCGCGCACGGTGGCCGACATCGAGGCGGCGCCGCCGCTGGGGGGAATCGTGCTCGGCATCGGTGTCTACACCGACTACCCCGACGCAGCGCTCGAGGCTGCGTCCTGCCTCACGACCCCGGAGTCGATGACCGAGTACATGCTCTTTTCCGGGAACCCGTCGGCGGCGATCGAGTCGTATGACGACCCCGCGGTGCAGGAGCAGTTCCCGATGTACTCCGCGATCCTCGGCTCGCTGCAGCAGGCCGTCCCGCGCCCGCAGACCCCGTTCTACAACGAGGTGTCCGAGTCCCTGCAGCGGACCTATCACCCGCCGTCGAGCGTGGTGCCCGACACGGCGCCGGGGCAGGCCGCAAAGTTGATCCGCGCGGTGCTGAACAAGGAGGTGCTCCTGTGAGCACGCTGTCGAAGCAACCACCGCACACGGGCGCGGAGAGCGGATCGGCGGCTCGGCGCACCGGCCGCGCCGACGGCGGCGACCCGGTCGGAAAGAAGGCCAAGCGCGAGGTCACCGATCGGCAGCGTTCGGAGACGCGGCTGGGGTGGAGGCTCGCGGGGCCGGCCTTCGTGGTCATGCTCCTGGTCACGCTCTACCCGATCCTGCAGGCGACGTGGGACTCGCTGTTCGACTACCGACTCACCACGCCGGACGACCGCGCGTTCATCGGTCTCGGCAACTACGCCGTGGTGCTCAGCGACTGGATCTGGTGGCGGGCCGTGCTGGTCACGCTGCTGATCACGGCGATCACCGTGGTGGTGGAGGTCGTCCTCGGGTTCGCGCTGGCCATGGTGATGCACCGCGCCCTCACCCGGCTGCGGCCGATCCTCCGCACGGCGATCCTCATCCCGTACTCGATCATCACCGTGGTGTCGGCCTTCGGTTGGCAGTACGCGTTCGCGATCGACTCCGGGTTCGTCAACCCGTGGTTCGACTGGCTGCCCGGAATCACCACGACCACGGACTGGTTCGGCGGCTTCGGCACCTCGCTGTTCGTCATCATCATGTCGGAGATCTGGAAGACGACCCCGTTCATCTCGCTGCTGCTGCTGGCGGGCCTCGCCCAGGTCCCGGAGGACCTGCTCGAGGCAGCCAAGGTGGACGGCGCCACGGCGTGGCAACGGCTCTACAAGGTCACAGTGCCGAACATGAAGGCCGCGATCATGGTGGCCGTCCTGTTCCGCACGCTCGACGCGTTCCGCATCTTCGACAACGTGTTCATCATGACCGCCGGGGCGCAGGGCACCGAGACGGTGTCGCTGCTGGCCTACCGGCAGACCATCCAGCGGCTCGAGGTGGGGCTCGGCTCCGCGATCTCGGTGCTGCTGTTCCTGTCCGTGATCCTGATCAGCCTCAGCTTCATCAAGCTGTTCCGAGTGGATCTGTCGTCGGTCCGAGGAGGCGAATGATGGCCCACTTGTCGACCAGAGCCCGCGTCGGGTGGATCCTCGGCGGTCTGCTGATCATCGGCTACTGCCTGTTCCCCGTGGCGTGGTTGCTGTCCCTGTCGTTCAAGTCGCCCGCCGGGCTGAACAACGGGCAGTTCCTGCCCACCACGTGGTCCACGGAGAACTACGCGCAGATCCTGCCCGGCGGGTCCGCAGCCGACCTGTTCGTGCCGGCCCTGCGCAACTCGATCGGCATCTCGCTGATCGCCACGCTGATCGCGGTGGTCCTGGCCATGTTCGCGGCCTACGCGATCGCGCGGCTGGACTTCCCGGGCAAGAGGCTCATCCTCACCTCCGCGCTCGCGGTGGCGATCTTCCCCGTAGTGTCCATCGTCACGCCGCTGTTCAACCTGTGGCGCAACATCGGGCTGTACGACACGTGGCCGGGCCTGATCATCCCGTACCTGTCGCTGACGCTCCCCTTGAGCATCTGGACCATGTCGGCCTTCTTCCGCGAGATCCCGTGGGAGATGGAGCAGGCCGCCCAGGTGGACGGCGCGACCAACTGGCAGGCCTTCCGCAAGGTGATCGTGCCGCTCGCCGCACCCGGGGTGTTCACCACCGCGATCATCAGCTTCTTCATCGCGTGGAACGACTTCGTCTACGGCATCTCGCTGACGTCGACCTCGGCGGCCCGGCCGGTGCCCGCGGCGCTGTCCTTCTTCACCGGCGAGTCGCAGTTCGTGCAACCCACGGGCGCCATCTCGGCGGCCGCCATCATCGTGACGATCCCCGTGGTGGTCCTCGTCCTGATCTTCCAACGCCGGATCGTCGCCGGCCTGACCAACGGTGCCGTCAAGGGCTGAGGCCCGCCGGGACCCTGCTGAAGGGATGCGCAGATGGCTGCGATCGAGTTGAAGAATCTCGTCAAGGTCTACGGCGACGGCTTCGAGGCCGTCAAGGACATCAGCCTGGACATCGCCGACGGGGAGTTCATGATCCTGGTCGGCCCGTCCGGCTGCGGCAAGTCGACCCTGCTGCGGATGGTCGTCGGACTGGAGGACATCACCGACGGCGACCTGCTGATCGGGGGCAAGCGGGTCAACCCCCAGGCACCCCGTGAGCGGAACGTGGCGATGGTGTTCCAGAACTATGCGCTCTACCCGCACCTGTCGGTGTTCGAGAACATCGCGTTCCCGCTGCGCCTGAAGCGCGGGCAGTTCTCCGACGACGAGGTCAACGAGAAGGTGCATCGCGCCTCGGAGCTCCTGGAGCTCGACGAGCACCTGGACCGCAAGCCGGCGCTCTTGTCCGGCGGGCAGCGTCAGCGCGTCGCGATGGGCCGCGCGATCGTGCGCGACGCCGATGCGTTCCTGTTCGACGAGCCGCTGTCCAACCTGGACGCCAAGCTGCGCGGCCAGATGCGCACCGAGATCGCGCGGATGCAGCGCCGGCTCGGCACCACGACGATCTACGTCACCCACGACCAGATGGAGGCCATGACGCTCGGCGACCGGGTGGCGGTGCTGAAGAAGGGCGAGCTGCAGCAGGTCGCCAGCCCCCGGGAGTTGTACGAGCAGCCGGTCAACCTGTTCGTGGCCGGCTTCATCGGGTCGCCGCCGATGAACTTCATGCCGGGCAAGGTGAAGGGCGCCACGCTCTCGATGCCCTTCGTGGACGTCGAGATGACGGACCGGATGCGCGAGCGCATCGGAGACCGCGAGCTGGTGATCGCGGGCCTGCGCCCCGAGCACTTCGAGGACACCGGCGTGATGGACTCGCGGAAGAAGGACACCGGCGTGACGTTCGAGGCGGACGTCGACGTCACCGAATGGCTCGGCAACGAGTTGTACGCCTACGTCCCCTTCGAGGCCGACGAGAAGGTGCGCGAACGGCTCGACGAGCTGGACCGCGATCTCGACGGTGAGGGCATGCGCACCCAGCTGGTCGTCTCGCTCGATGCGACGAGCCGGGTCCGGGACGGTGACACGGCCGAGCTCTGGTTCGACCCGACCCGGATACACCTGTTCGACCCGGAGACCGGCGAGAACCTCACCCGGGACGACGAGGTGGCGGCGGAGCTGGGCGAGGAGAACGAGCGGGCGCGCCAGGAGTCGCTGGAGCGGGCGCAGAAGCAGGCGAAGAAGCGGTCGGAGCGGGAGCGCCCCGGCGGCGCGGACTCCGCGGACGGCGGTAGCGCCAAGCACGCCGTGACGGCGTAGCGCGCCGGGCCGCGCACGCCGTTCCGTCGTCGCTCCGGTACGTCTGCTCGAGCGCCCGCGGGGCGGCCCCGCGTGATCAGGGCAGCCGGCCGACGTGTGCCATGGCCTGGCGCAGCAGGACGTCCTGGCCGCCGGTCATCTCGACGGACGCGGTCTCGGCGCACGCCTCCTCCGGCGTCAGCCAGGCGAGGTCGAGGGCGTCCTGCTGCGGCAGGCAGTCGCCGGCGACGGGCACCACGTAGGCGAGCGAGACGGCGTGCTGGCGCGGGTCGTGGAACGGCGTCACGCCGGGCGTCGGGAAGTACTCGGCCACGGTGAACGGCTGGGGTGAGGCCGGGATCTGGGGGAGCGCCATCGGGCCCAGGTCCTTCTCGATGTGCCGCAGCAACGCATCGCGCACGCGCTCGTGGTGCAGCACGCGGCCGGAGACCAGCGCGCGGGTCATCAGGCCGTCCGTCCCGAGCCGGAGCAGCAGGCCGACGGAGACGACGTCTCCAGAGTCGTCCACCCGGACCGGCACGGCATCGACGTAGACCCAGGGCTCCTGACAGGGCGCCATATTTTCTGTGGTGTCAGGGTCGGGTTTTGATCTCGTAGCGCAGGGTGTGGCTGGTGCCGGGGTAGGTGGCGCGGGCGGCGGTGAGGTGCTCACAGAGTTCGGCGATCGCGGCGGTCG
>JBBRCL010000099.1:0-5498 GCA_038204895.1 Actinomycetales bacterium
GCGCCACCACCGCCATCGCCGAGCTGTCTGAGCACCTGACCGCCACCCAGACCCGCTACCCCGGCACCGACCTCGTCCTACGCTACGAAGTCAAAACCCACCCCTGACCACACACGAAAAATGACGCCATGTCAGGAGTCCTGGCCCTGCGGGCGGGGTGTCCGGCAGACTGCTCCCGTGGCAGAGACCCCGACACCGTACGTCGACCTGGACCGTGAGGCCTGGAGCCGGTTGTCGGCCGCCACCCCCCTTCCGCTGACCGACGAGGACGTCGTGCGCCTGCGCGGCCTTGGCGACCCGATCGACCTGTCGGAGGTGGACGCCGTCTACCGGCCGCTGTCCCGGCTGCTCAACCTCTATGTCGAGGCGACGGGTCGGCTGCACGCCGCGACGACGACCTTCCTGGGTGAGCGGGCGGCCCGCACCCCGTACGTGATCGGGATCGCCGGGTCCGTCGCGGTGGGCAAGTCCACGACGGCGCGCGTGCTTCGCGAGCTGCTGGCCCGGTGGCCGGAGACCCCACGGGTGGAGCTGATCACCACCGACGGGTTCTTGCACCCCAACACCGAGCTCGAACGCCGCGGGCTGATGGAGCGCAAGGGGTTCCCCGAGTCCTACGACCAGCGGGCCCTGCTGCGGTTCCTCTCCGCGATCAAGTCGGGCGACGAGCAGGTGACAGCCCCCGTGTACTCGCACCTGACCTACGACATCGTGCAGGGCGAGCATGTGGTGGTGAACCGGCCCGACGTGCTCATCGTCGAGGGCCTCAACGTGCTGCAGCCGGCCCGCGCGAAGGCCGTCGGCGACGCCAGCCGTGCCGTCCGGGACTTCTTCGACTTCTCGATCTACGTCGACGCCCGGACCTCCGACGTCCGCCAGTGGTACGTCGACCGCTTCCTGTCCCTGCGCGAGACGGCGTTCGCCCAGCCCGCGTCGTTCTTCCGCCAGTTCGCCACCCTGAGCGACGAAGAGGCGGTGCAGCGGGCCGGGCAGATCTGGGACACCATCAACGCCCCGAACCTGGAGCAGAACATCCTGCCCACGAGGGGTCGCGCGACCCTCGTGCTGCGCAAGGGCTCCGATCATGCGCTGCAGCGGGTGCGGCTGCGCAAGCTCTGATGCGCAGGCTCTGAGCGCTGCGGCGTCGCCTCAGGCGGACGTCGACTCGCCTGCCATCGACAGGGACTCCGGGTCCGCTGTTGCGACGACGGCACCCACCTCCGTCGCGACGGCGGGCTCGGTCAGGGTGTCGGCGACGCCGTCCTGGACGGTGCCGCCGGCTCCTCGCCCCCGGCGACGCCCGAACCAGGACAGGATCTGGTCGACGATCACCCCGAGCAGCAGGCCACCCGCGACGCCGATGGCCGCCGCGAGCAAAGGACGACCCTTCAGCCACACGCCGGCTCCGATGCCCAGCGCGACCGAGTAGATCGACCAGCTGATCGCGGCGATCGCCGCGAGCCCGGTGAACCGGATCCGGGAGAAGCCAGTCGTGCCCGCCGTCATGTTGACGGCGACCCGGCCGACGGGGATGTAGCGAGCCGCGATGATGAAGGACCCACCCCGGTGCTCGAGCGCACTCTCGGCCCACGTGATGGCCTTCTGGGAACGCTCGCCCCGCATGAACCCCAGACGCCGGATCGGTACGTGCTTCCCGATGGAGTAGGCGATCTGGTCGCCGGTGAACGCTCCGGCCGCCGCGACGGCGCCGAGGATCCAGAAGTCCGGGGAGCTGGACGAGACGAACAGTGCCGCGAGCGCGATGATCACGGACTCGCTGGGGATGGGCGGGAAGAACCCGTCGATCGTGGTGAACGCGTACAGGGCCAGGAACACCCATGGCGTCCCGGCCAGAGCCACCGCCCAGTCGCTCACCGCGCTGATCAGGTCAGTCACGCGCACCAGCTCCATGCTCATGAGGAGCAGCGTCGTCCGCCGCTGCTTCTACTGCCACGGTAAGGCACGCTCGCGGCCCGGTGGTATGGGGATCACCCCCAACGCACCCCGAAGGGCGCCGCCGGGCGACACCGGGCCGCTCAGGGCAGGTCGAAGCCGAGAAGCGCCGCTGCGCGCTCGGGTGACGCGTCCATCGTCCACGGGGCGACGTGCCGGTCGGCGGTCAGGGACCGCAGGTGGGCCTGGTCCAGGTACAGCCGACCCACCAGGTGGTCGGTCTCGTGCTGGACGATGCGGGCCGGCCACCCGGTCAGCACCTCGTCGACGGCGGCGCCGCTCTCGTCGGTCGCGGTCAGCCGCACCGTGCGCCAGCGGGGGGTGACAGCCTGCCAACCCGGGACACTGAGGCAACCCTCGTAGAACCCGACCCGGTCCTGGCCCACCTGGGCGTACGCCGGGTTGACCAGGACGCGGAACGGCGTCGGCGGACGCTCCCGGACACGCGCGACGTCGTCGTCGATGGCCCCCGGGTCCTCCAGCACCGCGAGCGCGAGGCCGAGGCCGATCTGGGGGGCCGCCAACCCGACCCCCGGTGCCTCCCGCATGGTCAGCCGCATCCCGGCGACCAGTGCCGCCAGCAGGTCGTCCAGGTCTGGGTGATAGGGCACCGCGGGCCGGCGCAGGACCGGGGCGCCCGCGACGACGATCGGCCACGGCGCCGGCCGGCTGAGCAGGCGCTCCACCTGCTCCCGCAGGGTCGCGGCGCCCGGGCTCACAGGGCCAGTCGCTCCTGGACCACCATGGCGAGCGCCTTGGCCACCCGCTCGGCCACCTCGTGCTCGGTGGCCTCGACCATCACGCGAACCACCGGCTCGGTGCCGGACGGTCGCAGCAGGACCCGCCCGGACGCCCCCAAGGTGGTCTCCGCCGCGAGAACGGCCTCGAGCACGCCCTCGTCGGTGTCCGCCCGGGTACGGTCGACGCCGGCGACGTTGACCAGGACCTGCGGCAACCGGGCCACGCCAACGGCCAGCTCGGCAAGGCTCTTGCCGGTCTCGGTGATCCTGGCACCCAGCTGGAGCGCCGTCAGCACGCCGTCGCCGGTGGTCGCGTGCCGCGCGATCACCAGATGGCCGGACTGCTCCCCGCCCAGCCCGAACCCGCCGTTGCGCATGGCCTCCAGCACGTACCGGTCGCCGACAGCCGTCTGGACCGTGCGGATGCCGACCTCCGTCATCGCCAGCGTCAGGCCGAGGTTGCTCATCACGGTGGTCACGAGGGTGTCGTGGGCCAGCTCGCCGCGGTCGCGCAGCGCGATGGCCAGGATGCCCATGATCTGGTCACCGTCGACCATTCCGCCGGTGCTGTCGATCGCCAGGCACCGGTCGGCGTCCCCGTCGAAAGCCACCCCGAGGTCCGCGCCCGAGGCGACAACGGCGGCCCTCAGCGGTTCCAAATGGGTGGAGCCGCAGTGGTCATTGATGTTGCGACCGTCCGGGGAGGCATTGATCACGACGACGTCGGCCCCGGCCGCGCGCAGCGCGATCGGCCCGACGTTGCTGGCCGCCCCGTTGGCGCAGTCCACCGCGATCCGCAGCCCGGCAAGACCTGGGCCCGCGACCGATTCCGGCAGGGTCTGCACCAGGTGGGCGATGTACAGCTCCTCGGCGATGCCGGGGTCGGCGGTGACCCGGCCGACGTCGGCCCCGATCGGCCGGTCCCATGGCTCGCCCATCCGCTGCTCGATGGCGTCCTCGACGTCGTCCGGCAGCTTGTGCCCGCCGCGGGCGAAGAACTTGATGCCGTTGTCCGGCATGGGGTTGTGCGACGCCGAGAGCATCACGCCCAGGTCGACGCCGAGCGCCCCGGTCAGGTAGGCGACGCCGGGGGTCGGCAGCACACCGACGTCAACGACATCGACGCCCGCACTGGCCAGGCCGGCGACGACAGCTGCGGACAGGAACTCCCCCGAGGATCGCGGGTCGCGCCCGACCACGGCACGCGGCCGATGCCCGGCGAAGGCGCCCGAGGCGCCGAGCACGTGCGCCGCGGCGACCGACACGTCGAGCGCCAGCTCGGCAGTCACCTCGCGGTTGGCAACACCACGTACCCCGTCGGTACCGAACAAGCGCCCCATCCGGACCTCCTCAGTCGTGCACCGACTGTTCCGCACCCGAAGTCGTGCACCGACTGTTCCACACCCGACTCCCCGCGTCGCCCCCAGTGCGGGCCGGACTCATCAGGGCCGGGAACGGCCGCGGCCCCGATGGCGAGCCATCGGGGCCGTCGGGCGGGTCCCAGTGAGCGCGGTCAGCGCTTGGAGTACTGCGGTGCCTTGCGGGCCTTCTTCAGGCCGGCCTTCTTGCGCTCGACGACGCGCGGGTCGCGAGTGAGGAAACCGGCCTTCTTCAGCGCCGCGCGGTTGTGCTCCTCGTCGATCAGGTTGAGGGCCCGGGCGACGCCCAGGCGCAGGGCGCCGGCCTGGCCGGTGATGCCGCCGCCGTTGATCCGGGCGACCACGTCGAAGCGGCCCTCGACGTCGACGAGCTTCAGCGGGCTGTTCACGATCTGCTGGTGCACCTTGTTGGGGAAGTAGTCCTCAAGGGTGCGCCCGTTGATGCGCCACTGCCCCGTGCCGGGGATGAGCCGCACGCGGGCGACGGCCTCCTTGCGACGCCCCAGTGCCTGGCCAGGTGCCGTCAGGCTCTGACCGCGGCCTGCCGGAGCAGCCGTCTCGGAGGTGTAGCTGGTGGGCGTCTCGTCGCCCGCGACGTCGGTCTCGGCGTCGGTCTCGACGGTGGTCTCGGCCACTGGTTCCTCGCGTCCTGTGTGGTGGTCGGTCAGCAGCCGAGGCTACTGAGCGACCTGGGTGATCTCGAAGGGCTGGGGCTTCTGCGCCGCGTGCGGGTGCTCGGGGCCGGCGTAGACCTTGAGCTTGTTCATCTGGCCGCGGGCGAGCGTCGTCTTCGGCAGCATCCCCCGTACAGCCGTCTCCACGACGCGCTCCGGACGCTTGTCGAGCAGCTCGCCGATCGGGGTGGCCCGCAGCCCGCCCGGGTAGCCGGAGTGCCGGTAGGCCATCTTGGTCTCACGCTTGTTGCCGGTCAGCGCGACCTTGGCGGCATTGATCACGATGACGAAGTCACCCCCGTCGACGTGCGGGGCGAAGGTGGCCTTGTGCTTGCCACGGAGCAGAGTGGCGACCTGAGCGGCGAGCCGGCCCAGGACGACGTCGGTGGCGTCGATCACGTGCCAGGTCGCCTCGATCTCGCCGGGCTTCGGGGTGTACGTGCGCACGGTCGTAGCCTCTGTCTCGTGTAGCTGATGGGTCCTCGACCCCTCACGGGGGGGCGGGTGCGTCGGGTGTCGACGTGGTCCGCGGCGGACAGCGCGCGGGCGCGCCGGTACCGGGACGCACAACGACATCCCAGAGTACCTGCGCGCCGTGCGGGGGGTCAAAACGCCGCGTTGACTCATGAGAGATCTCCGCGTGGGTCGATACGTTGCCTCGTTCGGGAACCTCCGCTTGTCCGGGGTGTCGCTGATGGTGGGGCGGTTGGTCGGGGTACGCCCGGCGGATGGGTCTTTCGATGAGTCAGCGG
>JBBRCL010000100.1:0-5311 GCA_038204895.1 Actinomycetales bacterium
GACGTGCTGCTGGCCGTGGCGGGGGCCGACGTCGTGCTCCTGCTGACCGAGTGGCCCGAGTACCTGGGACTGGATCCCGAGGAGGTCGGCAGGCACGTTGCTCGGCGCCACATCATCGACGCCCGCAACGCGCTGGACCCGATGCGTTGGCGCGCCACAGGCTGGACCTACCGGGGGATCGGGAGGCCGTAGGCCCGCCGCCTTCCATCGCCGGAACAGGGTCGTCCCGGTCGCGATGGGGGTCTCTGCCGCCCCGCCCCATGGCCCGCGTCACGGCTTCAGTCGCTCCCCGGTCCGTGCGCGAGTGCCCCGCCCGGTGTGTCAAGAAGGTGCTGACGCGACATACCCACCCGGGCATGCCCGCTGCAGCGATTAAACCCGGCCCATCGGCACAGAATGTCACCCATTCGGCCCAAGATCCCCACAAGAACCGCCGCATAGGGTCGTCAATCGTCAGTTCACACCCGGGTGACTCGCGCTCCGGACCCGGTCAGTCGGCAAGCATGGGTCAGGGCACTCCAGACCGGCGCCCGGTACGAGACGGTGATCGCGGCCATCATCGCCAGCGACGAGTACTACCTGCTGCCGTGACGGCCGGGTGGGACGCAGCCCCCTGCGGGGCTGCGTCCCACCGCGGGTCAGCAGGCAGCGCGATCCTGGCCGCCGCGGCACGCTCCCGGCTGAGGGTCAGGGCGCCACAGCCGGCAGCAGGTCGACATCGGCCTCGTGCTCGGCCAGGTAGCCGAGCACCCGATCCTCCCGTACGGCCGTCATCAGCTCGTCAAATGCGGGCCGGTCCAGCAGCACGATGCTCTGCCCGTCGGCGCTGGTGCCGGTACCCGACACCGGGACCGTCATGAACGTGACATGACCCGATGGGATGTCCTTGATCTGCAAGAGCAGGTCCTGCATCGCCGCACGGGTGAAGGCGTCATCGACCGTGATCGACCTGCTGACCGCGTCCAGGAAGTCGTAGGCCAGGGCCGGCCGGTTCAGCACGTCCTCGGTGCGGACCCTGACCAGGATGGCGCGCATCCAGGCCTGCTGGCGCTGCACCCGGTCGAAGTCGCCCCGACGCAGGCTGTACCGCTCGCGGACGTACGCCAGCGCCTGCTCGCCAGTCATCAGGTACTCCCCCGGCGGCAGCGCGACGTCGCCCCGATGGAGCGCCGTCTGCAGGGTGATCTGGACACCGCCAAGGGCGTCCGTGATGCCGACGAAGGAGTTGAAGTCGGTAAGGGCGATGTGGTCGATCCGCACCCCGGTGAGCTGCTCGACCGTCTGGATCATCAGCGTCGGGCCGCCCCAGGAGTAGGCCGCGTTGATCTTCGCGTCGCCGTGGCCGGGGATGGCCACCCAGGAGTCCCGGGGGATGGACATCACCTGGACGGAGGACCGGTCAGCCGGCAGGTGCACCAGCATCATCACGTCGGTCCGTTGCGCCCCCTGCACCCAGCTGCTCGGGTCGCCGGCCGAGATCCGGCTGTCCGTGCCAAGAACGAGCAGGTTCAGCGGAAGCAGCTCCTCCGGCTCCTCCGACACCGCCGGCTCCTCTGACACGTCGGGCGACGGTGTGACCACCGGAGGCCGGGTGGGGAGCTCGGCGAAAGGGTCACCGATCCGCTCGATGTTGCTGTCCAGCCGGGCCGGGAGCACGACAGTGATCGCGATGGCCGCGCCCACCACGACCAGCCCGATTCCAGCGGTGATCCACGGCCATCTCCGGCGAGCAGGCGCTGACGGGGCGGGAGGACGAGCCTCCTGCGGTTCCTCAGACATGGCACTCAGGGTAGGTGATGCGCGACCGCGGCCGCGGGGACATTCCAGCCGCTTCTGCGGCGGAGCGTCGGCGGGGCCGACCCCCGGTCATGAGCACACCGGCATCACGGGGACCGACGTCTCACCCTTTGCCATCGGTGTGCTGCGCAGCAGCAGCGGCCCGCCGAACCTCGACCCGGTCGTGACCTGCGCGTGGATCGTCACGGATTCGCCCGGTGCCAGCTGGGTCGTCCGGCCGACCACCGCCAGGCCGTCGTGGACCTGCGATGTGACGCCCGGGTCCTGGCCCTCGACCTGCACGTCCTCCACCCGGCCGTCGGTGGGGGCGTAGATCAGCACGTTGGTCCGCACCTCGCCGACCGGCACAACGGTTCCGCCGCCGGTCACGTACGCAGGGAGGGCCGCGACGTCGGGCGGCACCATGTTCGCCAGGGTGATCGCCACATCAACGGTGCGGGAGCCGTCCGGCAGGCAGTCCTGGTGCTCGACCGCGATGGTCGTCTCCAGGTAGAAGCTCATCTTCGCCTGGCTGCCGTCGTTGAGGAACACGCCGATCACCGGCGAACCACCCGCGTCGCCGCGCAGCCGGCCACCGAGCACGGTGTCGTCGAGCAACGCCTGCTCCTCGGCATGGGCCGACCACACCATCAGGCGCCCCTGCCGGGCGGCCTCGGCCAGCGCGTCGACGGCGGCCGCGGGCTCGCCCTGACCGGCCAGCAGCGCGCCGAGGGCGGACGAGGCCGTCTCGGCGAAGAACGCGTCCTGCACCGCCGGGTCCGGGGTGAGCAGGTACACGGTGTTGAGCAGGACGGTCACCGCGTTCTCGGCCGTAAGCTGCCCGCCCACCTCATCGGAGACCGCGCCGGCCGGCAGCGGCACCGGGCCGGTGTCGTCGAGCAGCAGGGCGAGCGCTCCGGGGTCGACCGACACGACGCCGTTCACGTCGGCCCCCACCTGCTGCGCCCAGATCGCCTGGGCGATCTCCGCGCTGCGCGGGAAGTCAGGGGTGAACGTCACGTCACGCATGTCCGCTGCGAGGTCAACGCCGAACAGGGACATCTCGGTGTCCGTCAGCGGGAGCACGGGGGCCGCCAGGTCACCGAGCGATCCAGCGGAGCGGTGGTCGACGATCTGCACGACGCCGTCCTCCGCCTGCAGCAGGATCATCGAACCGGGGATCCCACCCGTCGCACGGACCTCGGCGTTGTTCTGCACCAGGAGCAGGTAGCTGCGCGGGCCGTCCGCACCGAGCATCGGCGGCAGCAGCTGCACCGCCCGGGAAGCGGTCGCCGTCGTGGCCGCGACGTCGGCGACCTCGGTGCGCACCATGGCCAGCGGCCCGGCGACCGCCGACCAGAGCTGCTCGGTCTCCAGTGCGTCGAGGCGGGCGAGCGCGTCACTGACTACCGCGGCGGCGGCCACGACGGTCGGGGCAGCCTCCTGCAGCGCAGCGACGTCCACCCGGCCGTCCACCGGGACGAGGGCCGCCGGGTCGACGACCTCGGTGGCCTGCATCAGAGCGGGCAGGGCGGAGGTGGACAGGTCGTCGACGACCTCGGCCACCACACGGGCGGCCTCGATGTTGGGGCCGACCCACGGGATGTGGGCGGCCAGCCTCCAGTGCAGGCCGCTGGTGGCCTCACGCGCGGCCGCGGAGTGCGCCTGGAGGGCGCCCAGCGTCGCGGCGGCGCCCATCCGGTCTCCCTCGAGCACCTGGTCCTGCAGTGTGGTGACGAGTCCGGATGCGGAAACGAGCTCGGCCCGGGCCCGCGCGGCGCCGACGCCGAGCGAGACCGCCCAGGCGACGAGCACGAGCATGACGGCGGCGAGGACCCCGAGCAGACGCCCGCGACGGGACCGACGGCGAGGCGTGGACGTGACGTGCTTGGCGCCGGGGCCGCCGCGACCGCGATCGTGACCCACGCGCCCTCCTTGGATAGCCGGTCCCCGTCCAGAGGGGCAGCCTATCGGCGTCGGACAAACGCGCGGCTGTCCGTTCTGCACCGATCTGCCCGATCTTGCGTCACCGGAGTTCGGCCCGCACGGGCCCCAGGCCGTGGGTCGGTGGCTGCTCGACGCTCACTGGCAGCAGACTTGCGGTCGTGGAACCCGCCGAGTCCGGACAGCCCCTCACGGTCCTGGCGGTGTGCACCGGGAACATCTGCCGCTCCCCCGCCGTCGAACGTCTGCTGGCGCATGCGCTCGGCCCGGACGCCGGGGTGCGGGTGGCGAGCGCGGGGGTGCGGGCCGTCGTCGGCGAACCGATCTCCGCAGCCATGGCCGCGCTGCTGGCGGACGCCGGAGCGCACGGCAGGGGGTTCGCGGCCAGGCAGCTGACCGCCGCGATGGTGGATGACGCCGCGCTCGTCCTGGCGCTCACGCGGGCCCACCGCGGGCTGGTCGTCGAGCTGGTCCCGTCGGCCGTGCGGCGCACGTTCACGCTCCGGGAGTTCGCCCGGTTCGCCGCGGCCGTCGGGGCCGACGCCCTGCCGGAGGGCTCGCCCGCTGAACGGCTCACGGCGCTGATCCCGCTGGCAGCGGCTCAGCGGGGGCAGGTGCCGCCCGATCGCCGGGACGACGACGTGCTCGACCCCTACGGAGGAGGCGACCGGTTGTACGCGCTGTCGTTCGGCCGGATGCGGCCTGCGGTGGACACGATCGCCGAGGTGCTGCGAGGCCGGCCGTGGTGACGCCCACGCCGATACTGGCGGTCGTCCTCGTCGTGCTGGTCCTGATCGCGGTGGCGGCCGTCTGGCTCGCGGGCCTGCCGCTGCGGGCCGCCATGGTGTCCGCATCCGCACGAGCGGTGGTGCAGCTCGCCATCGTGTCCGCGCTGATCGTTGTCGTGTTCCGGTCCATCGCCCTGACGTTCGCCTACATCGGGATGATGGCCGCGGTCGCGACGGTGACCTCGACCCGGCGGATGTCGCTGCCGCTGGGCCGGCTCTGGGCAGCGGTGCCCGTGCTGGCCGGCACGGTGCCGGTGGTCGGGCTGATCCTGGCCACCGGGACGGTGCCGTGGAAGCCGGAGAGCATCCTGCCGATCGCGGGGATCGTGGTCGGCAACACCATGACGGCCACCACCCTCGCGGGCCGGCGGATGCTCGAGGAGCTCGGCGTCCGGGCCGGCCAGTACGAGGCGGCGTTGTCGCTCGGGCTCGGCCCGCGGGCCTCGGCGCTCGAGGTGGCCCGCCCGTCGGCGGCCCTGGCTCTGCTCCCGCCGCTGGACCAGACCCGCACCGTCGGCCTGGTCACCCTGCCGGGGGCGTTCGTCGGGGTGCTGCTGGGGAATGGGTCGCCGGTGCAGGCCGGCGCCGCCCAGGTGCTGGTCCTGATCGGACTGCTCGCGGCCGAGTCGATCTCGGTGCTGTTCACCATCCACCTGGTGGCGACCCGGCGGCTGATGGGCAACGAGCTCCGGGCGCGGCTACCGGTGTGACGCCGGGCCGCCCCGGTGCCCCGGTGGCCCGGTGCCCCGGTGGTCCGGGGGGCGCCGCGCGGGCGGGCGGGGGGGGGGGGGGGCGCGGCGGCG
>JBBRCL010000101.1:0-5287 GCA_038204895.1 Actinomycetales bacterium
GCGTTCTTCCTCTGATACTCCTTGTTCACGGTGGTCCCCTGTCTCTTCGGGTCGTCTTGGCGGACGCCCAACACCTACCCCACGGCAGGCGTCAGGTGGGGGACCGCCACCTCAAGTTCCACGAGACCCGGGACAACCTCCGCGGTGAGCTCTTGGGCATCCACTCCGCCCGGCGTGGAACCTACCGGGTGCTCTACCGGATCAACGAGGACCGCCGCGAAGTCGTCGTCGTGCGCATCGACCACCGAAGCGAGGCCTACCGTCCCCGGTGAGCGGTCATGCCGCCGTCCGATGCTGCGGCTGCCAGCGCCAACTGCCAGCTCCTGCTCTTGCCGGTGTCCGGGACCCGCGATCAAATCGAGTTGGTTGTCAGGCTCGCCAAGTCGGCGGCGACAACCGAAACCTGCTCCCCGGGATCGAGCGTCAGCTCGGCAATCGCCGTCCACCCGTTGTTGCCCCAGCCCGACCCGTCGGCGCGTAGGGTCACGCGCAGTTGGACGTGGCCGTCGTGTCGCGCATCGAGGCGCAGGTCACCCTCGACCGACTCCCACGACCGCTCGCCGTCCCACCCTCGCCAGCCGGCAGCGAGGTTCGCGAAAAAGGTGGCCAGGTCATGGAACCCCGTGGCGTATCCGCAGTAGATGCGCTTGACCGCTCTGAGGTCACCGCTGCGAAGCTCTGCGAGCAGGTACTCAGGAGGGACTGCCTGGTCGCCGTCGGGGATCAGCTGCAGCGACTTGTCACCCGCGCCGATGAGGACTGCCTCCATGCGGGAATCATCTCAGCGTCCTGCACTCGCGGGTGTACGCATCTGCCGCTGTCCGGCACGGCGGCACCGCGACGTCAAGCGCTCTGGAGCGGCTGGATGTCGTCCAGCGTTGCGCCGAGGTGGTCCTTCTCGCTCTCCAGGTCGTGGCGGGTCTGCAGGTTGAGCCAGAACCGGTCGGTGGTGCCGAAGAAGCGGGCCAGGCGCAGGGCGGTGTCGGCGGTGATGCGCCGCTTGGCGTGCACGATCTCGTTGATGCGCCGAGGAGGCACACCGATCGCGATGGCCAGGCGGTGCTGGGTGACGCCGAGGGGCTCGAGGAACTCCTCCAGGAGCACCTCACCGGGGTGGATGGGGGCGATGTCAGCCATGGGCGTTCCTCCGTTCAGTGGTAGTCGACGATCTCGACGTCTTCTGGCCCAGCGGCGGTCCACACGAAGCAGATCCGCCACTGGTCGTTGATGCGGATGCTGTGCTGCCCGGCACGGTCGGCCTTGAGGGCCTCGAGTCGGTTCCCGGGCGGGATCCTCAGGTCGTCCAAGGTCTCGGCCGCGTCGAGCATCACGAGCTTGCGCAGGGCGGTTCGCTCGATTCGCGGGTCGAGCTTGCCGGTCCTGCGGCGTGACCACAGTCGCTCGGTCGTGGAGTCCCGGAACGACCTGATCACCGACCGAGCATAACGCGCCGCGTTATGCTCGGTCCAGAGTGGAAGTGGTGCTCGGCAGGGTCCAGAAGACGCACGGTCATGCCGCTGACACGGCGCACGGCCTGGCCCCGGCGTGCGCTCCGGGTGGCAGCACGCCGCGCAGCTTCATACTGGTGCGATGCATGAGCAGCCCTGGCCTTACCGCCCCTTGCCCGTCGAACTAGGCGCCGTCGTCCACGGCCCCGCCTTGCTCGCGCGCTCCGGCGATGTGGCGGTAGGGATTCGGTGCGTCTTGGCGCACCCGCATGGGCTTCACCTGCCACTCGTACTTGAGGCGCGCGGGCCTTCGGCCGACCTCGCGGGGGCGCTGAGCTTCAACGATCAGGAAGCGCAGCAGCCGCGGTTCCGTCTCATGGTCAGCACGAGCCGAAGGACCGGGACGGCCGACGACTCTCAGGTGGAACGATCAGGAAGTGCTGGCCAGTTCCAGCTCGTCGCGAGCTACTGGGTCGACGAGTTGCCCGTGGACCGCCGACTGACGCTCACCGTGGAGTGGCCGGAAATCGGCCTGCCAGAGAGCACAACCGAGTTGCAGCTCGACGACCTTACCGATCTGAACACCCGCGTCGTCCCGTTGGCCTGACGAGTCCTTCCGCGCGAGCCAGGGCATCCGGATCTGCCGCTCATGGGGCGTCTGCCCGTCGCCGCGCCCGCCCGCCGCGAGTCCGCCGAGAGTCCGCAAGAGGATCAGCAAAGGCCATCATCTGCCAACGGACACCATCACCGCCTCGGGGGCATCTATGCAGGTCAGCGGGCGAAACCGTCGCCACCCATCAAGGGCCATCGAGGACCGTCGACGGGCTCACCAGAACCCGGCGTACCGGCCGACTCATCCGCCCGGCCCACGAGGCTTGGCTCAGAGCTGCGCGGTCAAGCGCGAGCCGCCAGTCTCAGCCGATCCTCCGGCCGCCACCGGCCCAGATCACCTGGCGTTCGTGCTCGCCGGCCACCCAGGGGTCGGCCAGGCGCGGATCGGTCATCGATGCACCGGCCACCAGGGCGTTCAGGTAGGCCCGGTCGGCCGCCAGCCGCCGACGCAGCCCGGCCGCGTCGGTCACCGACCCATGGCCGGGAACCAGCACCCCGACACCGTGCCGGTCGGCCACGCTCTGCAGGCGATTCAGCGCCGTGTGGTGGTCGCCCACTGGGTCGGGTGCGTCCAGGTCGAGGAACGGCACCTCGGTGTCGGAGAACATGTCCCCTGCGATCAGCACTCCGGCGCCAGGCAGCAGGAGCGCCGCGCTGCCGGGGCAGTGCGCCCGGTAGGGCACGACGACGGCTCGGGGTCCGTCCCATGGCAGTTCACCTGCGCCGTCGGGCCGGGGGGTCAGGACGGCCGTGAACCGGTGGTCGTGGCCCGGAGCGTCGGCGTCGGCCTCGGCAAGGATCTGTGAGCGGCTCTCGCCGGCTGTGCGGGCGGCCGCCGCGGTCGCCCACCGGGGCACGTCGCCCAGGGCAGGCGCCCACAGCACATGGTCCCAGTGCGGGTGGGTGGAGAAGCCGGCAACGGGTCGCCACCCACGTGAGCCGATCTCCGCGGCGAGGGCGCCGACCTCCTGGACGGTGATCCCGGGATCCACGACCAGGCAGGCGCCGTCGTCGGCGACGACGACAGTGGTGAGGGTAGCCCAGGTGGCGGCCGTTGCGGTCCACACACCGGGCGCGACCTGCGTGAGCCTCATGGCGGCGACGGGATCCCCGGACGCTGCGCTCTCCGCATCACCAGCGTCCGCGTTGGGGGTTGCGCTCTCCGGCTGGGACCTCGCCAGCGTCGCCACCCGGCCGTCGAGGTCGATCTCCCAGTCGTCGTCCGCATCGCCCGGCACCACGAGATCGGTGCGCTTGCGCTCCCGCTCCTCGACCAGGTGCTCGACGCCGGGCTGGAAGATGGCGATCAGCTCGCCGAACGCGATCCCGCCGGAGAAGGGCGGCCGTTCCTTGCGTCGCCTGGCCACGACGTGCCTCAGCCGCCCGCGCCGTCGCCAGCGGCCAGGGCCGCGGCGCCGACGATCCCGGCCGCGTTGCGCAGAGCGGCAGGCACGATGCGGGTCCGCAGGTCGAGCAGGGGCAGGAACTGCGCGTGCTTCTTGCTCACCCCGCCGCCGACCACGATCAGGTCGGGCCAGACCAGGTCCTCGACCACCCGGAAGTACCGCTGCAGACGCTCCGCCCACTGTTCCCAGTCCAGGTCGTCACGCTCCCGCGCGGCGTCGGAGGCGCGGAGCTCGGCGTCGTACCCGTCGACCTCGACGTGGCCCAGCTCGATGTTCGGCACGAGTCGCCCGTCGACCACCAGGCAGGTCCCGATGCCGGTGCCAAGGGTGACGACGAACACCACGCCGCCGTTGCCGCGCGCCGCACCGTACAGTGCCTCGGCGTAGCCGGCGGCGTCGGCGTCGTTCACCGTCAGGACCTTCCGGCCCGTTGCCGCGGCCAGCACCGACGACACATTGGCGCCGATCCAGGCGTCGTCGACGTTCGCAGCCGTCCGGGCCACTCCGTGCTGGATCACCGTTGGGAAGGTCACCCCGATCCGCGACTCGGGTGGCAGGTCGAAGGCCGAGACGAGCTCGGCCACCGTCGCAGCGACCGCTGACGGCGTGGAGGGCTGAGGGGTCGGGATCCGCAACCGGTCGGCGAGGAACTCTCCGGTGGCCAGGTCGACCGGCGCACCCTTGATCCCGCTGCCGCCGATGTCGATGCCGAACCCGACGGTCGGTGCGGGCCGGTGCTTGGTGTGGCTCATGGCAGGGTCAGGATCTCCGCTCCGGTCTCGGTCACTACAAGGGTGTGCTCGAACTGCGCGCTGCGCATCCGGTCACGGGTGACGACGGTCCAGCCGTCGTCCCAGATGTCCCACTCGTAGGTGCCGAGGTTGATCATGGGCTCGATGGTGAAGACCATCCCCGGCTCGATGACAGTGGCATGCAGCGGCGCCGAGTCGTAGTGCGGGACCACCAGGCCGGAGTGGAACGACTCGCCGACGCCATGACCGGTGAAGTCCCGCACCACTCCGTAGCCGAACCGGGCGGCGTACTTCTCGATCACCCGTCCGATCACGTTGACCTGCCGCCCCGGAGCCACGGCCCTGATCCCGCGGATCATCGCCTCGTGGGTCCGTTCGACGAGCAGGCGGGACTCCTCGTCGAGCTCGCCGACGCCGAACGTGGCGTTGGTGTCGCCGTGCACCCCGTTGAGGTACGCGGTGATGTCGACGTCGACGATGTCGCCGTCCCGCAGCACCGTCGAGTCCGGGATCCCGTGGCAGATCACCTCGTTGACCGAGGTGCACAGGGACTTGGTGAACGGCACCTGCTCCGGGTGCGGCTGGTAGTGCAGGGTCGACGGGTACGCCCCGTTGTCGCAGAGGAACTCGTGACCCACCCGGTCCAAGTCGTCGGTGGTGACCCCTGGGGCGACGTGGCGGCCTACCTCGGCGAGCGCCTGGGCTGCGATCCGGGAGGCGACCCGGATCCGCTCGACGGTCTCGGCGTCCTTGACCTCCGAGCCGGTGAACCGCGCCTCGCGGTCCTTGCCGACGTACTCGGGGCGCTCGATCTGCGCAGGCACACTCCTGATCGGGCTGATGGCCCCGGGCTCGAGCGTGCCCTTCGGCGCGTGCGTGAGTGACATGCCTGGCAGTCTACGTAAGCGGGGGAGTCGACCAAAGGAGTCGCGTTGACTCATGAGAGATCTCCGCGTGGGTCGATACGTTGCCTCGTTCGGGAACCTCCGCTTGTCCGGGGTGTCGCTGATGATGGGGCGGTTGGTCGGGGTACGCCCGGCGGATGGGTCTTTCGATGAGTCAGCGGCAG
>JBBRCL010000102.1:0-5113 GCA_038204895.1 Actinomycetales bacterium
TCGAGACCCTCGCCCAGGCCAAGAAGGCACCACGGTCCAGACCCCCCGTCAACAGCACCTGGAACCAACCCGGCTGGCGGAGGAAACCAGATGAGGCAACGTCATAGCCCCCGCGGAGGTATTGACATGAGGCAACAGGTCGCCCTGATCAAGCCGATGCCGATCCAGCGACCCGTAACCGGCGGGTTCACCATCGACGACTTCACCGTCGACCACACCGCACGGACCGTCACCTGCCCCGCCGGGACCACCCGCATGATCAGCGATCAAGGACGCGCCACGTTCGGCGCGATCTGCGCCACCTGCCCGTTGCGCGCCCGCTGCACGACCTCAGCCAGGGGACGCAAGCTCGTCATCGGCGAGCACGACCAGATCCGACGCGAACACCGCCGGCAAGCCCGCGACCCGCAGTTCCAGGCCGACTACCGCCGACACCGACCCATGGTCGAACGCTCCATCGCCTGGCTCACCAGAGGCGCCCGTCGAGTGCCCTACCGCGGGACCGCGAAGAACAACGCCTGGCTGCACCACCGCGTCGCGGCCCTCAACCTGCGCCGACTGCTCAACCTCGGCTTGAGCGTCCATGACGGCACTTGGACTATGGCCTGACGGCCGGGGCGGGCCCGGAGCCGGGACAACGCCTCCGGCACCGCCCACGATGGGCTCAGGCGGGCGGACGAGCCGCGTGTCGCACCCCGAGTGCTGACTCCACACGCCGCAAGACGGCCACCGTGGCGCTCCGCCCGCCGCCCACCGCGCGCGAGAACACGGGTTCTTCAGCAGTCTCCTAGGCCTTGTGGCCGGTGTCGAAGACGATCGAGTCGTGCGGCAAGTCGAAGATCCGGTGCATCGCGATCGTGAGCTCCACGACCCCGAGGTTCAGGCCCAGCTGACCGCCCGTGCGCGAGACGGACTGCACGAGGAAGTCGCGGATCTCGGCGGCCAGCTCGTCGATCTGTCGGGCGGTGGGCCGCCGGACGTCCGCCGGCGACTCGAGACGGGTGAGCAGGCCCATGACGTGTCCCGTCTCTGATGTGGCGACGCCGACGGGCGGGCTGGCCACGCCGGATCGCGGGCTCCACTGTAGGTTGCGGGGCTCGCCCGCGCGTCGTGGGGCCTCACGCCACGGTGCTCCTCACCCCACGGCCTCGCCGGCGAGCCGCACCCTGACGTCCGCGGCGACGTCGACGTCGACCACGGTGCCGTGCGCATCGATCTGAACCGTCAGTGGGCGCCCGGCAAGCGTCAAGCCGGCGGCACGGACGGCGCCGACCAGCGACGGTGTCGGCGGCTCGAGCCGCAGCAGCCCGTTCGGCACGTCCGGCTTCAGGCCCAGCGCGGCGGCCAGCACCGATACGGCGGCCGCCGCGGACCACGCCTGCGGCCGGCACGCCGCGGGGTACGGCACGACCGTGGGGACGCTGCCACGTGCGGCTCCGGAGTACAGCTCGGGCATCCGATAGCCCACGGCCTCGCCGGCAGCGAGCAACCCTTCCGCCAGCTGCGCTGCCACCTCGGTGTGGCCGCTGCGCGACAGGCCGGCGATCGCGATCGCTGTGTCGTGCGCCCACACCGAGCCACCGTGGTACCGCAGCGGCCAGTAGCCGCCCGAGGTCGAGGACATGGTGCGCAACCCGTACCCGGAGTCCATGTCGGGGGCAGCGAGCCGGTCGGCCACGGTGCGTTCCTCCTCGGAGTCGAGCAAGCCGCTGCCGAGGAGGTGTCCGATGTTGCTCGTCAGCGCGTCCACCGGACGCTTGTCAGCATCCAGCGCGATCGCCGGGTACCTGCCGCGCGCGTCCTCGACCCAGAAGCTGGCCCGGAACCGCCTCGCGAGATCAGCGGCCCAGCTGCGCCACCGCTCGGCACCGGGCCGGCCGAAGGCGTCGAGCAGGGCCGCGCCGGCCAGCGCAGCCTCATGCGCGTAGCCCTGGACCTCGCACAGCGCGATGGGACCAACAGCGAGTGTCCCGTCCCGCCACTGCACCGAGTCGCCGGAATCCTTCCAGCCCTGATTGGCCAAGCCGCGGCCGGTGGTGTCTGCGTACTCCAGGAACCCGTCGCCGTCGGCGTCCCCGTAATCGGTCATCCAGGCCAGAGCCCGTTCCATGGCTGGCAGCAGGGACTCGACCTGGTCGGGCGCGAGGCCCCAGCGCCAGGCGTCGTGCAGGAGGCATACCCACAGCGGGGTCGCGTCCACCGTGCCGTAGTAGATGGGCGGGAGGACTCGGTCGCCCTCGCCGAGGTCGAGGGCCTTGTTCCGAACCTCGTGAAGGATCTTGCCCGGCTGCTCCGCAGCGTCCTCGTCGACCACCTCGCCCTGACGCGCGGCGAGCGCACGCAACGTCCCGGCAGCGAGGTCGGTCCCCAGCGGCAGCAGCATGCGCGCGGCCCACAGGGCATCGCGGCCGAACAGCGTGAAGAACCATGGGGCCCCAGCAGCGAGGAACGTGTCGTCCGGCGCGAAGCTGGCGCTCATGCGCAGGCTAGCGAGGTCCTCAAGCGCACGGTCGAGCAACACCGACAGGCGGCGGTCGTCGCTCTCGACCCAGGGCACGGACCACTCGGGTCGAGGCGTGGCCGGCGGTCCGACGACACCGGTCGCCGCCGCGGCCAAGACCTCCCACTCCAGGACCGTGGCGGACCCGGGGAGGACCATCGCCCGCCAGCTCAGGCGCGGTGCGCGTGGGTCGCCGGCGTCGAGTTGCGCATCCGGACCTCGGAGAGTCACGCTCGTCCCGGCGTCGTCGCACCACGCGACGCCGTCGGTCCCGACGGTTCGTGCAGGCAACGCCGCGACCCGGCGCCCATGCCTCACCTGCTTCATGTCCGCCAGGTCGCAGGCAAAGGCCACCTCGATCGACACCGCGACTGGCTCGCGAGTCGCGCACGTCAGCTCAAGGCGCTCGCGGACCTCCCCCGGGCGGACTTGCCGCACGCGTCGTAGCTGGGCGGTCGGGTCCGCACCCGGCTCGTCGACCCCGCGGAGCAGCGCCACCACCTCGACCGCTCCCGGCCCGGACGGGCCGGAGGCGATCGCCTCCGGTTCGAGGCCATCGGCCGTGACTACGGCGCGCGACAAGATGCGCACGTCACCGTGGTAGTAGCCGTGGGCCCCGGTTTCTCGCACCTGGCCGTCGGCTGCGGACCAGGCCTGGGTAGGCGCCATCGTCGCCACGAGCAGGTCGTGCAAGAGCGGCTGCAGCTCCATCAGTGCCTCTTCCTGGAGATCCGTGATCGTTCCGTGATCTGGAACCGGGCGCCCGGCCTTGACATCGCCAGTCGGTCGGATCAGTCCAGCCCGGAGATTTCATGGCGGTAGCGTGCCGGTGACGTGAAAAGTGCCCCTGACCTGGGATGATATGACTTGTCTAAGGTCCACGTCAGCCAGTCCGAAGAGCACCTTCCAGATGAAGAAGACTACCGGGTTCTACCCACGGCCCAGCGTCGATGCGGCGGGCGGGTCGGCGGTCGGTCAGGCCGGTGGGGTGCTGTTGACCTCCACGGTCAAGGCCGCCGGTCTGGACACCGGGCTGAGCGCGGCGCTCGCGCCGTGGCGGTCCGCTACGGCGGTGCACGACCCGGCCAAGGTGCTGCTCGACCTCGCCCTGACTCTGGCGTTGGGTGGGGACACCTGCTCGGACCTGGCGGTGGTCCGCGCTGAGCCGGCGGTCTTCGGGCGCGTCGCCTCGGACCCGACGGCATCGCGCACGATCGCGCATCTGGCCGCGGACGTCGAGGAGGTCCTGCCCGTCATCGACCGGGCGCGTGCTGCGGCCCGCTCCCGGGTCTGGGCTGCGGCCGGGACCCACGCCCCGGACCACGAGGCCGATGCCCGCCAGCCGCTGGTCGTCGATGTCGACGCCACCCTGGTCACCTCGCACAGCGAGAAGGAGAACGCCCGGCCGACGTTCAAGAAGGGCTTCGGGTTCCACCCGTTGTGCGCGTTCGTCGACCACGGCGCCGCTGGGACCGGTGAACCGTTGGCGATCCGCCTGCGCCCGGGCAACGCCGGGTCGAACACCGCCGCCGACCACATCGAGGTGATCACCGCCGCGTTGCGTCAGCTGCCCGGGGCCCGGCGCGGCAAGCAGGTGCTGGTGCGGATCGACGGGGCCGGGTCCACCCACTGAGGTCCTGGACTGGCTCACGCGCCGCCGGCTGGCCTACTCGGTCGGGTTCACCCTGCCCGAGAACACCCCTGACCTGCTTGGGCGCATCCCCGAGCACGTGTGGACCGAGGCGTATGACGCCCACGACCAGGTGCGCGACGGCGCGTGGGTCGCCGAGCTCACCGACCTGATGGACCTGACCGGCTGGCCGGCCGGGATGCGGGTCATCGTCCGCAAGGAACGACCCCACCCCGGAGCCCAGCCGCGATTCGGCGACGTCGACGGGATGCGGATCACCGCGTTCGCGACCAACACCGGTCGCGGGCAGCTGCCCGACCTGGAGCTGCGCCACCGGCGCCGGGCACGCTGCGAAGACCGGATCCGGGTCGCCAAGGACACTGGCCTTGTCAACCTGGCCTCCTTCGCCGCCAACCGCATCTGGTGCGCCGTCGTGGCCCTCGCAGCCGAGATCACCGCCTGGATGCAGATGCTCGCGTTCAGCAACACCGAGACCGACGCTGCGCGCCGCTGGGAGCCCAAGAAACTGCGCTACCGGATCTTCACCATCGGCGCGACCCTGGCCCGCAGCGGACGACGGGTCTGGCTGCACCTGTCCACCCGATCACCCTGGGCCGGCCTGACCCTGACCGGGCTGGGCCGCCTGGCCGCCCTCGCCCCCGGCTGAGGTCCGCAAACCCGTCCCCACGACCCCGCACGACCCCCGGACCATGGAACCAGCGCCCACCCCGCACAACACCGGGGCACCTTGTCACACCCACCCGCCAGAATCACTCTCAAGCCACGCCGACGACGACCGCTCTGCCGACCTCAGCCACCCGATGAAAGATCCGGGTTAGTCACAATACCGTTCAGTTAAGATGACAGGGGTGTAGTTTGGTGGCATGCCTCGTGGTGGTTGGCGCAAGCCTGAGTCGGATCGTCGGCTGTCGGATCTGGTGTCGGTCGGTGTTCTGACGCGGGTGTATCCGCCGGATCTGGTC
>JBBRCL010000103.1:0-4668 GCA_038204895.1 Actinomycetales bacterium
CCCCCCACCGCGGGGGGGCCCCCGCCCCCGCCCGCCCGGCACCGCGGGGGGGGGGGCGCCCCCCGGCCCCCCCGGCCCCCCCGCCACGTGCATGACGGCGGGCCGGTCTCCGGCCGTCCGAGCGCCCGGAACCCCCGGGCAGTAGTGTCCGAGCAGCGACGGCGACGGCGAGGTCATCGATGAGCTCATCGCAGGTGGGGCAGTCACTGGTTGTCGTGAGTGGTGACGAGGAACCGCCGCGCGGGCGGACAGCGCACGCGAGGAACTTCGGCCGCGGATTCCTGATCAAGTTGGCGCTGGTCGCCCTGGTCGACGCCCTGGGCGGGTACGTCGTCCTCTCGGCCTTGACCGAGAAGTCCTACGGGATCATGTGGTCGATGGTCGGCCTGCTGGTCGCGGCCAACTACGTGTACTTCTCCAAGCGCGCCATGCCGATGAAGTACGTCCTCCCCGGGCTGGCGTTCCTGCTCGTCTACCAGGTGTACGTCGTGCTGTTCACCGGGTACGTGGCGTTCACCAACTACGGCGACGGGCACAACTCGACAAAGGGCGACGCGATCGAGGCCCTGCTGATCCAGAACGAGCGCAGGGTGGAGGGTAGCGCGGCCTACCCGTTGGCCGTGCTGTCCGACGGCGGGACGCTCGCCTTCGCGGTGCTCGAGGGCGGCGACGTTCGGGTGGGCACGGCAGATCAGCCGCTGCAGACGGTTGGCGACGCGATCGTGCAGGACGGCGTGATCGCCCAGGTACCCGGCTACGACCTGCTGGACCGGCCGACGATCCTGGCGCGCCAGGCCGAGGTCACCAACCTTCGGGTGCCGGTCTCCGACAACCCGGAGGACGGCTCGATCCGCACCCAGGACGCCCGGAACGGCTACGTGTACCGGTCGGTCCTGGAGTACGACGCAACGGCCGACACCATGACGGACATCTCGACCGGGACCGTCTATCAGCCCAACGCCAACGGCCAGTTCGAGGCCCAGGACGGCGCACGGCTCGGCGTCGGTTGGCGGGTCTCGATCGGCCTGAGGAACTTCGCCACCGCCTTCGGTGACTCCCGCTACGCCAACCCGTTCGGCAAGATCCTGCTCTGGACCTTCGCCTTCGCGATCCTGTCGGTCGTCACGACGTTCCTGCTCGGGCTCTTCCTTGCCATGGTCTTCAACGACCCGCGCGTCCGCGGCCGAAAGGTCTACCGGACCTTGATGATCCTGCCGTACGCCATCCCCGGGTTCCTGGCCGCGCTGCTGTGGTCCGGCCTGCTCAACCGGCGGTTCGGGTTCATCAACGACGTGCTGCTCGGGGGCGCACAGATCGGCTGGCTCACCGACCCCTGGCTGGCCAAGCTCTCGTTGCTCGGGGTGAACCTGTGGCTCGGGTTCCCGTACATGTTCCTGATCACCACTGGTGCCCTGCAGGCGATCCCCGGTGACGTGCTGGAGGCCGCCAAGATCGACGGGGCGGGCAGGTTCCGCACCTGGCGGTCGGTGGTGATGCCCCTGCTGCTCGTCGCCACAGCCCCGTTGCTGATCTCCTCGTTCGCGTTCAACTTCAACAACTTCACGCTGGTCTACATGCTCACTGGAGGGGGGCCGCGGTTCGAGGACGCGTCGGTGCCCCTCGGGCACACCGACATCCTGATCTCGATGGTGTATTCCGTCTCCGGCATCGACGGCAATGCGCCGAAGAACTACGGCCTCGCCAGCGCCCTGTCCATCGTCGTCTTCCTCATCGTGGCGACCATCTCGGCGCTGGCCTTCCGCCAGACCCGCAAGCTCGAGGAGCTGAGCTGACATGGCCTCGACCTCGCCCACCGCGCAGGGCACGCCGGCACCCGTCATGGTGACCCGCAACCGGATGAGCCGGCGGCGATGGATCGCCGAGATCGGCTGGCGTCACGTGGTGGGCGTGATCGCCGTCGTGTACGCCGGGTTCCCGCTGGTCTACGTCATCTCGGCAGCGCTGAGCGAGAACGGCACGCTCACCGGGTCGAACCGGCTCTTCGGGGCTGTCAGCACCGTCAACTTCTCCGACCTCGGCGACACGTACTTCTGGACCTGGATGGGCAACTCGCTCGTCATCGCGATCACGACCGGGATCGGCACGGTGCTGATGGGTGCGGCCGCGGCCTACGCGTTCTCCCGCTTCCGGTTCTCCGGTCGGCGGCTGGGGCTCACGTCGCTGCTGATCATCCAGATGTTCCCGCAGATCCTGGCGTTCGTCGCGATCTTCCTGCTGCTGCTGGGGCTCGGCAACGTGGTACCCGCGCTCGGGCTGAACTCCAAGATCGCCCTGATCTGCGTGTACCTGGGCGGTTCCCTCGGGGTGAACACGTTCCTCATGTTCGGGTTCTTCAACACGGTCCCGCGTGAGCTCGACGAGGCCGCGAAGATCGACGGCGCGACCCACACCCAGATCTACTGGACGATCATCCTGCGGCTGGTGTCACCCATCCTCGCGGTGGTCGGCCTGCTGTCGTTCATCAGCACGTTCGGCGAGTTCATCATCGCCCGGATCATCCTGCAGTCCGAGAGCAACTGGACCGTCGCGGTCGGGCTGTACGGCTGGGTGTCGTCCCTGCTCGACGCCAACTGGGGGCTGTTCACCGCCGGTGCCGTGATCGCCGCTGTGCCGGTGCTCGCGCTCTTCCTCTTCCTGCAGAAGTACATCGTCGGCGGCCTGACCGCAGGGTCGGTCAAGGGGTGACGGGCGGCGTCTGGCGGTTGGCCTGACTCGCTGTCCCGTTCTCTTCCTGCCCGAGGTCGTCCTCGGCGCGCGTGGTCGTCCTGTGCACAGCACGACCTCGCGTCTGGAGGACGACCTCGTGGGGATCCGGGGCCGCGGCGCAGCGCCGATGCTGGCGGTGGCTAGGGTGGCGTCGTGCCAGACCTGAGGGTGGACGGGTACACCGAGGCCGACAGCGGCCGGCGGGTGCCGGAACGTGCCAAGAGCCAGCACCGCACGCCGTTCGAGCGCGACCGCGCCCGCCTGGTGCACTCGGCGGCGCTGCGCCGTCTGGGGGCCAAGACCCAGGTGCTCGTGCCGGCCAGCGACGACTTCGTGCGGACCCGGCTCACGCACACCCTCGAGGTGGCCCAGGTGGGCCGCGACCTGGCCCGTGCTCTGGGTTGCGACCCCGACGTGGTCGACACGGCCTGCCTCGCCCACGACCTGGGCCACCCGCCCTACGGGCACAACGGCGAGCGGGCGCTGGCCGAGCTGAGCCGGGACACCGGGGGGTTCGAGGGGAACGCGCAGACGTTCCGGCTGCTCACGCGTCTCGAGCCGAAGGTCACCGACCCGGACACCGGCCTCGGCGCGGGGCTGAACCTGACCCGGGCCAGCCTGGACGCCTCGATCAAGTACCCCTGGACCGCGGCTGACGCGCCGGCGCGTGCGGACGGGACGCCGTCGGGCAAGTTTGGGGTGTACGCCGACGACCTGCCGAGCTTCGACTGGGTGCGAGCCGGGGCGTCGCCGGGGGTCCGCTGCGTCGAGGCCCAGGTGATGGACCTGGCCGACGACGTGTCGTACTCCGTGCACGACGTCGAGGACGCCATCGTCGGCGCGCGGCTGGACCTGTCGGTGCTCGACGACGGGGACGAACGCGCGCGGGTGGCCGGTCAGGTGCACGCCTGGTACGGCCTCGTGGTGCCGGACGACGCGCTCGAGGAAGCAATGCTGCGGCTGCCGGGGACGTCGTCGTGGGCGCGGGGCCACGACGGGTCGCGCGGGGCCCTTGCGGCGCTCAAGGACCTCACCAGCGAGCTGATCGGCCGGTTCTGCGGCGCAGCGATCGATGCCACGCGCGAGCGACACGGGCCCGGTCCGCTCACCCGGTATGCCGCCGACCTGGCGGTGCCCGAGGCGACGGTTGCGGAGATCCTGGTGCTCAAGGGGCTCGCGGTGACCTACGTGATGGCACCGCGGGAGTCCGAGCCGCTGCACCTGCGGCAACGCCAGATGATCGCCGATCTGGTGGGGGTGCTGGCCGAGCGTGGGCCGGACCTGCTGGAACCGCCGTTCGCCGCCGACTGGGCGGCCGCCCCCGACGACGCGGCCCGGCTGCGCGTCGTGGTGGACCAGGTGGCTTCCCTGACGGACGTGAGCGCCGCTGAGTGGCACGTCCGCCTGGTGCGCGCGCCGCGGCACGGCTGATGAAGAGGGCCTGAGGCCTCCGCGAAGACCCGGGTGCGCACCTCGATGGCCGGGCGTACGTTTCCGATGAAGGCGCTTCACCCCGTCGAGGATTGGGGCCGTTCATGCACGTCGCACAACAGGTGCTCGCCGACGTTCCCGTCTACCTGACGTGGGGTTGGGTCTCGGTCTCGGTCCCCAACCTGATCGCCAGAGGTTGTCCCGAGTTCCGTGGAACTTCGGTGGCGGCCCGATGATCATCAGGCTGCGTTCACGTTCTCATCTTGACGCTCGGGGCTGACATCCCGCTCGCCGACATGCTGTTCGAGGGCGACGTGCTGTTCGAGGGCGGCGCGTAGGGCGGGGATGTGCAGGTGGCCGTTGACGCGGCGGAACTGCCTGCTGGCCTCGATCATCCCGGCGGCGCACCAGCGCATCGCCATCTTCCCGTCGCGCCAGTGCTTGACGTTCTTGGCGTGCTCACGGCAGATCCCGATCATCGACTCGATCGCGTTCGTGGACCGCAGCGTG
>JBBRCL010000104.1:0-4557 GCA_038204895.1 Actinomycetales bacterium
CCCGATCCGGAACGCGCGGTCGGTGGCCTGGTCCTCCACGGCGGGGTTCCACCACCTGTCCAGGTGGATGACGTGGTTGGCGGCGGTGAGGTTGAGCCCGGTGCCGCCGGCCTTGAGCGAGAGGAGGAACAGCGAGGGACCGCCGTCCGACTGGAACCGGGCGACCATCTCGTCCCGGCGCTTCTTCGGGGTCCCGCCGTGCAGGTAGAGCACGTCGGTGTCGAACCGGGCGGACAGGTGTGGCAGGAGCATCTCGCCGAAGTCGGTGTACTGGGTGAACAGCAGCGCCTTGTCGCCCTCGGCGAGGATCTCTTCGACGATCTCCTCCAGGCGGGTGACCTTTCCGGACCGTCGCCCGATGGGGGACCGGTCGTGGAGCAGCTGGGCAGGGTGGTTGCACACCTGCTTGAGCTTGGTCATCGCGGCGAGGACGTTGCCGCGGCGTTCGATGCCGGTGCTCGTCTCGATCCGTCGCATCATCTCGTCGACGACCGACTGGTAGAGCGAGGCCTGCTCGGTCGTGAGCCGGTAGTGCTGCGTGATCTCGATCTTCTCCGGGAGGTCGTCGATGACGCTCGGGTCGGTCTTGACCCGGCGCAGCAGGTACGGGCGGGTGATCGAGCGGAGGCGCTGTGCGGGTTCGGTCTCGCCGTGGCGTTCGATGGGGACCGCGTACCGGGCCCGGAACCTCTCGGCGGAGCCGAGGATGCCGGGGTTGAGGACGTCCATGATCGACCATAGGTCCGAGAGTCGGTTCTCCATCGGGGTGCCGGTCAACGCGACCCGGTGGCCGGCCTGGAGCCGGCGGACCGCGCGGGCGGCGCGGGACAGGCTGTTCTTGACCGCCTGCGCCTCGTCGAGGACGAGCCGCTCCCAGCCGTACGCCGCGAGCTCGTCGACGTCGCGCGTCGCCGTGGCGTAGGTGGTGAGGACGAGGTCGGCGGCCTCGAGGTGCTGCTCCAGGTCGGCTCCGTGGAGGCGGGCGGGTCCGTGGTGGGCGTAGGTCCGCAGGTGCGGCGCGAACCGGGCGGTCTCGCGCTGCCAGTTGCCGACCAGGGACATCGGGCACAGCAGCAGCGTGGGCCGGGCGTCGGGGTGCTCGCAGCGGTGGTGGGCCTCGAGCGCGAGGAGCTGGATCGTCTTGCCCAGGCCCATGTCGTCGGCGAGGCAGGCGCCCAGCCCGAGGTCGGAGAGGAACGCCAGCCAGGACAGGCCGCGGCTCTGGTAGGGGCGCAGGTCCGCCTGGAAGCCGTCGGGCGTGGCGAGCGGTCGCAGTGCCCGCTCGGCCGACCCGTCGAGCAGGTCGCCGAGCGGCCCGTCGGCCTGGACTGCAATGACCGGCAGTGGCGTGTCGAGGTCGTCGGGGTGACTAGCGGCGAGGGCGATGACCTCGCCGGCCGTGGTGGGACGCTCCGACGGACGGGCAAGAAACTCCAGGCCGCGGCGCAGATGGTCGGGGTCGACGGCCACCCACTGCCCGCGCAGGCGCACGAGCGGGGCCTTGGTGGCGGCGAGCGCGGCGAGCTCGTCGTCGGTGAGCTGGTCGTCGCCGACCGCGAGCCGCCACTCGAAGTCGACGAGGGTCTCCCGGCTGAACCGCCCGCCCGTGACGGCCTTGTCCTGCGGCGTGGCCGAGCCGCGCAGGCCCAGGCGGCGCCGGTCCGACCACCAGGACGGCAGGAGCACGCCGAACCCGGCCTGGTCGAGGACGGCGGCCCGGGCGGTCAAGAAGTCGTAGGTGGCGTCGGCGTCGAGGTCGAGCGCTTCCGGGTGCGAGGTACGCAGGGCGCCTGCCAGCGCCGGGTAGACCGTGCTCGCGCGCCCGAGCTCGGCGAGCATCAGCTCGTCCGGGCGGCTCATCCAGCGGCCGAGCCCGTCGCCGCCGGCCCACACCTGCTCGGCCGGCACGAGCAGGCTGGGGTCGTCCAGCGACTGGAGCCAGAACTCGAGCCGCCACCCTGAGGGCTCCTCGGCGGGCTCCGGTTCAGGTTCGGCGAGGCGGAAGGTCAGCCGCGCCGGACCGACCGGGCCGGCGCCGAACGCCGCCCACGGCGCGAGAGCGTCGGCGAGCTCCGCCACCTCGTCGATCCCGGCCTCGAACCGCGCGTCGGGCGCCGTGAGTGCCGTGAGCCACGCCTCGACGGCCGGCTGGTGCCTGGGGGGCCGGCCGCGGCGACGCGGCAGGAGTCCGGTTCCGGAGAGTCGGCTGCGCGCCGCGGCGTCCGTCAGCGCGGCGAGCGCGTGGTCGACCAGCTCAGTGGGGCGCTGGCCCGTGGAGCCTCCTGGTCCGGCCGCCTCGGCGCGGCACACCGGAGGCATGGCAGCCGACAGCGCGTTCACGGCCACGACGTCAGGGCCCTGGAGGATCGGCCTCCACCGGGCGGACGGTGGCTCGTCGTCGGCGCCCTGCTCGATGGCCGGCAAGACCCGGCCGCGTTCGGCGAGGTCACGGGCCACGGCGGCGACCTCGGCCAGGTAGTGCATCGAGGCGCCGTAGCGCGCATCGGCGACGGGCAGCTCGAGGACGGTGAGGGCCGTCTCCGGGTTGACGCAAACCACCGGCACCGTCCACGGGAGCAGCAGTGCCGGGTGGGCCTCGCGTCGAGGCTGCAGGCGGACCAGCTCGGGAGAGTCCAAGGGGGAGCGGCGGGCGGACGGCAGGAGCAGGGTCGCGGTGGCTTCCGTGCCCATGGCGACCCCGAGCAGCGCGTCGGCGATATCGCCGGCGGCGGCGGCGAACGGGTGCCGGCGGGCGCCACGGACCGACTGACTCGGGCTCGTGACCCGGGGTTCGGAGTCCTCGGCCCAAACGACCAGGCCCCGTCGCACAGACCACAAGCCGTGCACCACCAGCATTCGTGCCTCGTCTCGTGGTCGTTCCTGCCGCGGTATCCGCGCGGTCGTGCCGACCCTATCCGCGGTGGGTGACCTCCACCGAGAGCATGTCCCGAGTCGTGTGGAACTTGGGTGACGATCCGGGGTGAACACTACGCGGCGGCTCCGACAGTTTCGGTGGCCGTGGCCGTGGTTGTCTCGGGGTGGGCGTGCCGGTGCAGTGCTGCGACGAGTTGGGGCATCTGCTTGTAGCCCTTGATCCTGCGGAAGGATCGTTCGGCGTTGAGCATCCCGGCGGCGGTCCAGCGCAGCACCATGTGCCCGTCGCGCCAGCGGGTCACGTTCCGGTTGGTGGTCCTGGCGATGGAGATCATCGACTCGACCGGGTTGGACGTGACCAGGGTCTTGGCCAGCCGCCCGTCGATGCCCAGGCGGGAGATGGTGAACATCTCCTCCAGGCCCTCCCGCAGGCTGGCGGCGGCCCCGGGGTGGGCCTGCTCGAGCAGCCCGGCGAGGTGCTTGGCGTTGCGCAGCCCGAGCTCGGGGTCAGGGTGGTTGAACGCCTTGACGAGCTTGGCGTCGACCCAGGCCTTCTCCTTGTCCGGCAGGTGGTCGGCGACGTTCCTGCGCTTGTGCAGGGTGCAGCGCTGCACCACGGCGAGGTCGCCGAACACCTCGCCTACTGCCGCGCGCAGGGCCTTCGCGCCGTCGATGACGACCAGGAGCCCGTTCTCGGCCGACAGGCCACGACTGACCAGATCGGCGAGCATCGACCGCACCACGGTCTTGTTCTCCGTGGCACCGTCCCACAGCCCGACCGGCAGCTTGCGCCCGTCCCCGGTGATCGCCAGGGCGACGATCACGCACCGGCCGGCCATGTGCTCCCCGTCGAGCATCAGCACCTTGATGTCCTGCTCGGACAGGTCCCGGGCCAGCAGCTCGGCCAGCGCAGTCTCGGTCTGCTTCACGAACTGCCGCGAGACTGCCGAGCGGCCCGTCGAGCGTGCGCCCTCGAGCACGTCCTCGCCGAGCGGCTCGGCTATCCGGGCGTGCCGGCGGGTCGCGACCCCGGCGAGCATCCGCTCCAGCACCACCTGCCCGAGCAGGTCCTGCGCGGCGAACTGGGCATACGCCTCCAGCGGCACCTCGTGCCCATCCACGGTCCGGGCCCGCGGCCTGCTCACTTCGACCCGCCGACCGCCCAGGGTCACCGAGCCCTTCCCGGTGCCGTGGCGCACCGCCACCCGCTCAGGGTTGTGGCGGCCCTTGGGCCCCGTCACGGCGGTGACCTCGGCCTCGAGCATGGCCTGCATCACCGCCATACCCGCGGCGACACTCATCGCCAGCAACCCCTCCCGGGCCACGCCGGCGATGTCGGCCAGCGCGAGACTGACCTCCTGTGGCAGGCCGCACACACCCACGGCCTGGTCCTGCGTCACGATCTGCACACTGCTCGGTACGGTCTTCACAGCGGTCCCCTGTTCTGGTCGGGTCGACTTGGCGGTCGCCCAACACCTACCCCACGGCAGGCATCAGGCGGGGGACCACCACCTCAAATTCCACGACGACCGGGACAACCTCCCCTGGCCCAGCGCACCGGCACACCCGCAGCCGCGCAGATCACGGTGGTCTTCGACGCCGGACAGAACTCGGCGGCCAACTTCGCCCACCTGGCCGCATCCGGGCTGGGCTTCGTCGGCTCGGTCCCGCCCTCGGACTGCG
>JBBRCL010000105.1:0-4510 GCA_038204895.1 Actinomycetales bacterium
AACTTGCCATACATTAGGTCATACACTTTTTCGGGGCCAAACGCTCGCCGACACGCCGAGAAACCGCAGGTCAGACCAGGTGCCCGGCCAAACGCCCGGTCACCAACATCCAACTAGCCGGGAAACTCCCGCTAGGGCCGGGAGAAGGTGACGACCTCGTCGAGAGGTCCCTGCCAGTCGTCGGTTCGCACGAAGCCCGCTGACGTGAGAAGCGCGTCGTCGGCCAGCCGCGCAGACTCGGGGTAGTCGTGCCGGCGCACCACCCAGACCCGATCCACGAGTTCGATCCGGTGCGCCGAGGCGGACAGGGGCCCGGAGCGGCCTGTGAGGTCACCGGACTCGGCGGGCGTCCGCTCGATGGTCAGGTCGACGAGTTCACGGAACGGGGCCGGGTAGGCCGCGGCGATCCCACGGGTCGTCAGCCGCTCCTCACCGGTTCCGCTCGGGTAGCGCGGGGCGAAGTAGATGCCGTCGCCGGGCGCCGCCTGGTCGTCGATGTAGCGTGCGACCTGGCGCCAGTCCGCTCCGCTCTTGGCGTTCTCCGTGCGCTGCGACAGCACGACGGGCACGGCCAGCACCACGAGCAGGACCGCTGTCGTCGTTCGTACCCAGGTGCGGCGAAGGAACAGGAGTGCAGCGGCGATGACGATCGCGACCGCGGGCGACGCGAAAGCGAGGTAGCGGGGGCTGTAGGTGCTCGAGACGAGCGCGTAGGTCGTCAGGACGAGCGTGGGGACCACGATCCACGGGCCCGCCCACCGCAGCAGCTCGAGGGCCGGCGCTGGTCGCGGGCGACGGCGCAGCGCGCGGTAGCCCGCGTGACCCGCCACGGCGAGCGCCACCGCGGCTAGCGCGACCGAGGCGGGCCGCCACGCGGACTCCCAGGACAGTGCGGGCTGGGCGGTCACGAGAGTCCGCGAGAAGATCGTTGGCGTCTCGCCGAGGAACCACTGGTTGACGACGACGTTCCGGGCGAGCCCGACGAACCCCGGGTGGTTCTCGCCGATCTGTCCCTGCTGCCCCAGCGCGACCAGGATCATGGGTGTTGTCACGGCGAGGCCTGCTCCCGCGGACACCGCCCAGGAGACGAGGATGCGAGCTCGCTGCGGCCTCGAGAGCCACACTGTCACCGCATGGGCAAGGACCAGCAGCACCAGGTACAGGTTGAGCAGGACAGTCGTGGCGACGAGCGCCGCGTATGCCGTCCACCATGGCGTCCTGCGCCGCTCGAGCGCGATGCTCAGGACGACTGTCGCCCACACACCAGCGGCCGTTGCCAGTGCGAACGGCCTCGCCTCGATCCCCATCCAGGTGACCCGCGGCAGCAGCAGGAAGACCGCGGCGGCCCACAGGCCAAGGCGGGCCGAGACCAGGCGCGTCGCGAGAACGTACGTCCCAGCGGCGGCGACGCCGACGGCGATGGCGCTCACCGACCTCAGCGCGAGCTCACTCGTGCCGAAGGCCGCCGTCCAGGCATGCATCACCAGGTAGTACGTGGTGTGCACCGCGTCGATGGTGCCGGCCATCCGCCAGAGGTCCCCGAGGCTGCGGGTCGAGGCGGAGATCGTCGCTGCCTCGTCGGTCCACAGTGAGGGGCCCGTCGAGCCCAGCGCGACGAGAGCCGCCCCGACGAGCCCGACGAGGGTGGCCGTTCGTGCGACGGGTGTTCGAGGGCTGCCGTCGGGCGCGGCCGGGGGTACGGCGCGGGACGTGTGCACCGCCTGGAGCCCCTCCCTGCCGCTGAATCTCGTCAGCGACAGCGTAGGGCCCGTCGCCGGGAGCGACGGGTGCGGGCCCGGTGTGCACGGCTTTGTCAGGGGTCGTCCAGGCCCGCCCATCACCCGTTTGGGCTACTCTCAGGCGCAATGGCCTCTCGACGTCGACATGCACACCGCGCCGACCGGGCGCCGACCACCCGAGCCCGCCTCCTTCGCCGAGGCGTGCCGAGGGCCGGGCTGCGCTCGGTCGGCATCCTCGCAGTGACCACCGCGCTCGGGGTCGTGCCGTCCGCGGCCACGCTCACCGGCTCCGGCGGGCAGGCGGCGGAGGCCGCGGCGTGGCTGTACGACCCTGCCACCCGGGACGCCGCCACGTCGCGGACGTTCGACGGCGTCGCGCGGCCGGCGCTCCCGGGCGCCTCACTGTGGGCGTCCCTCGGAGCCGGAGCCGGGGTGGGTTCGTCCCCGCTCCCGGCGGCCGGCCTGACCGAGTACCCCGAGGCGGCACCGGCTGCCCCGGCGGCGGCTCCGAGCCCCGCCGCCGACCCGAGCGTGGCCGAGGCACCTGAGCCCGCTCCTGCACCTGCACCCGCTCCCGCACCTCCGCCCGCTCCCGCAGGGTCCGTCGGTGCGGCGTCGGTGGGTGTCCCGAGCGGGACGAGTCTGACGGTGCATGACGGTGATCTGACGATCACGGTGGCCGGCACGGTGATCGATGGCCTGGACGTGCGTGGTTTCGTGCGGGTCAGGGCTGCGAACGTGGTGATCCGCAACTCGATCATCCGCGGCCCGGCGACGCCTCTGACCTCGGCGATGTCCCTGGTGCAGAGCGACGCCGGTGCGGGCACCAACCTGCTGATCGAGGACAGCGAGATCTACGCCCAGGCGCCCTCACGGTTCGTCGACGGGATCGTGGGGATGGGCTTCACCCTGCGACGGGTGGACATCCACACGGTGGTCGACCAGGTCAAGATCACCGGTGACAACGTGACCGTGGACAGCTCCTACCTGCACGGCAACCTGTACTACCCGGCCGATGCCACCAACCTGGAGTCCCACGACGACAACGTCCAGGTGTCCATCGGCGCGAACATCCAGGTCGTCAACAGCACCCTGGAGGGTGGGACGAACTCTGCGGTGATGATCACCCAGGACCGCGGGTCGGTAGTCGGGTTCACCTTCCGGGCCAACCGGGCCGACAACGGTGCGTGCACGATCAACGTCGCGGAGAAGTCCTACGGGCCGCCGCCGGGGCTGTCGATCACCGACAGCGTCTTCGGTACCGGCCAGCGGCTCAGCCGGTGCGCGATCATCATGGTCGAGACCACCAGGGCCGCCGCAACCGTCACGGGCAACACCTTCACCGATAGCTCAGCCGTCACCGTCTCCCGCGGCGACTAGCGGCGACCGGCGCTACCCAGCGGTACGGGGTCCTCGCGGTCTCTGCTGGTCGTTCTCCGGCGCAGGGAGAGGCCGACGGCGAGCGCCAGGATCGCCAGGGAGCTGTAGAGGGGGCCGAACAAGAGGTCCCAGGAGATGCGGATGACGAGCACGGCCATGAGCGCGCTCAGGTCGCGTGCGGCCAACCCGGTACTCGCACGGCGGAGCAGTGTCCAGGCGACGAACCCGGAGAGCACGAGACCTGGGATGCCGAAGAGGGCCCAGGCGTCGCCGATGATCGAGTGGAGCTCGACGAGCTCGCCGAACATGTACCGCTCGACATACCCGTTGTTGGGGTCGTAGCCGAGCAGGGTCATGCCTGCCTTGGCGACGAGGATCTCCTGGACCGTCGGGCGCGTGCCGATGCCGAGGCCCACGGGCCGTTCTGCCATGAGGGCGGCGGTCGCGCCGATCTCCGGCCGCCCACCCAGCAGGATGGACCCGGCTGCCTCGGCCTGGGCCGCGCTGCGGGCCTGGGTCTCCTCACCGAGATAGCCGTCGAGGACCAGCGCCTGGCCCATGCTGTAGACGGCCCACCCGAGGCCGGCGATGACGACGACGGCTCGCCAGGCCGAGCCTCTGCGGCGCCCGCCACGGAACCACGCCTGCCAGACGACGAAGGCCGTCGCCATCAGCAGCATGGCGAAGTGCGAACGGCTGTCGTTGGCCGCCGAGACCGCGGCGAGGAGCAGGGCGAAGAGGACCTCGAGCCACCGCTTGCGGAGCATCCAGGCGAGGGCGAGCAGCAGGACGGTGAGCGGTATCGACAGAGCCGACTTCCAGGGGTTCGCCAGGGCGAGGTCGGACGGCGAGATCTCGGCGACCATGCCGATCCCGAAGAGCACCGCGACCGTGGCGTCCGCGAACACGGTGCGCGCCCAGAGGATCGCACCGACCGTCGTCACGAGGCCGGCCATGAGGGCGGTCCAGGACCACACCTGTCGTTCCACGATCGCGTGGTCGGCCGATGCGAGTGCGGTGAGCCAGACGCCCGAGGCAAGGCACGTCGCGACGATCCCACCGAACACGGCTCCGCCGGAGAAGCGCCGGACGCGGGGCAGCCACGCGGGTGCCAGCGCAATGCCCACGACCGTGCCGAGGCTGACGCCGGCGTACAGGTCGACGCGCATGGCGGTCAGCACGAGCAGCCCCGCGATGACGGCCCGGGTGCCCGGTCCGACCGCCGGGTCCGTCCCGATCACCGGGTCCGTCCCGATCACCGGGTCCGTCCCGATCACCGGGTCCGTCCCGACCGGGGACGGTTCGTCGGCCAGGGCCGTCATCGCCGGCTGGACGAGCATCCCGCGCCCTCCTGACCGCCAGTCGCCTGCCTCGGGGCGGTGGCCCGGTAT
>JBBRCL010000106.1:0-4178 GCA_038204895.1 Actinomycetales bacterium
GAACACCCAGCCCCAGCGGCGCAACCCAGGACCCAACGTGGAAGACCCGGACAGACCGGCAGCACCACCACGCCCGAAACCACAATCACACCGACAGAACCCGATCAGATGCCCTCAGAAACCCGACCGGTGGATCGAGGCTCAGTCCCGCGACCGCAGCGCCCTCCGCCGGCCCTCCAGCGCCACCAGCTCGGCGAACGCGGCCTGGTAGGCGTCGGCGTCCTTCTCGTGGTCCATCCGCTGCAGTCGCCCGCGGGCGTCGGCGACCTGCCGGGTGAGCCCCAGGTCCACCAACCCACCGACGATGCCGCGCACGTAGTCCTCCAGCGCGTCCGGCCGGTCCTCCGGCAGCGGCGTGACGGCCAGCTCGGTCACCAGCCCACTGACCGGTCCGGCGGCCTCCTCGCGCACCCGCTCCAGCCACGCGTTCTCGCCGCCGGCCTCGGCGACGGCCCCCGCGCCGCCGGCCGCCCGGATCGCCTCGTGCACGGCGCGCAGGGCAGGGACGGAGAAGGCCTCCGCGGGCAGGGCGTCGAAGACCGCGGCATCGACCATCCCCGGGTGCTGGAGCACCGCCTCCAGGACGTTCCGCTGCAGCCGGGCGACGGGATCCGCCCGGTCCGGCCCGTCCGGCCGGCCGCGCGATGGGCCCTGCGGCCCACCCTGGGACGGACCGCCTGCACGACCCTCGCGACCCGCTCCCCGCTCGTCGCGCTGCGGTCCCGGCACGACCGGCTCGCCGGATCGCCCGCCGTCACGCCCACCCGGCCCACCGGAACCCGAGCCCAACGCGCGCGAGGCGGAGGTCACCGCCTGCCGGACGGCGTCGAACTCCATCCCGAGCCAGCCCGCCAGCATCCGGGCGTACTCGGGGCGCAGGGCCGCATCCCGGATCTGCGCGACGATCGGTGCGGATGCGCGCAGGGCGGCCACCCGGCCCTCCGCGGTGTCCAGGTCGTGCGTGGCAAGGGTCGACCGGATGACGAACTCGAAGAGCGGCTGCCGCCCGGCCACCAGGGCGCGGACCGCGTCCGGCCCGTTGGCCTGCCGCAGCTCGCACGGGTCCATCCCCCCGGGCTCGACGGCAACGAACGTCTGCGCGTAAAACCGCTGGTCCTCGCCGAAGGCGCGCAACGCGGCCTTCTGGCCGGCCTCGTCACCGTCGAAGGTAAAGACGATCTCCCCGCCGACCGACGTCCCGGAGGCCAGCTGCACCCCGGCGCCGACGGAGGTGTCCCCCAGCAGGCGGCGGAGCACCCGCGCGTGGTCCGACCCGAACGCCGTGCCGCAGGTCGCGACGGCCGTCGGCACACCGGACAGGTGCGCGGCCATCACGTCGGTGTACCCCTCGACCACGACGACCTGGCGCCGCTTGGCGATCTCCCGCTTGGCCAGGTCGATCCCGTAGAGCACCTGGGTCTTCTTGTAGAGCGGGGTCTCGGGGCTGTTCAGGTACTTGGGCCCGTTGTCGTCCTCGAGCAGCCGGCGCGCCCCGAAGCCGAGGACGTCGCCGGTGACGTCCCGGATCGGCCACACCAACCGGCCGCGAAACCTGTCGTACAACCCGCGGTTGCCCTGGCTCATCAGCCCCGAGGCCGTCAGCTCGGGTTCGGTGAAGCCCTTGCCACGCAGATGGCGCAGCAGGGCGTCCCAGCCCTGCGGGGCGAAGCCGACCCCGAACTGGTCGGCAGCGGCCCGGTCGAAGCCGCGCTCGGCCAGGAACGCCCGTCCGACGGCGGCCGCCGGGGTGGCCAGCTGCTCGGCGTAGAACGCAGCTGCGTGCCGGTGAGCCTCGAGCAGCCGCTGACGCCGCCCGACCTCTTCCCCGGGCCGGGACGGGCCACCCTCCTCGTAGCGCAGCTGGACGCCCACCCGGCCGGCCAAGTGCTCGACCGCCTCGCTGAACCCGAGCCCGTCGATCTTCTGCACGAACGAGATGACGTCGCCGCCCTCGCTGCAGCCGAAGCAGTGCCACAGGCCCACCGGCGGGCGGACGTGGAAGGAGGGTGTGCGCTCGTCGTGGAACGGGCACAGGCCCTTCATGGACCCGACGCCGGCCGGCTTGAGCGTGACGTGCTCGCCGACGATGTCCTCGATGTGCGCGCGCTCCCGGACGGTTGCGATGTCTTCGCTCAAGATCCGGGCCACGGCGCGAGTCTAATGTCGCGTCGGGCGGTGGTCCTTCGAGCGTGGATCAGGACCGCTTCTTGTAGTAGTCCCGCCAGATCAGCTTGTGGACAGGGATCAGTCGGGGGATGGACCGCAGCCCGGGGATGAACGGCAGCAGGATCACCAGAAGGGTCAGCACGCCGATGATCGACATGATGTAGATGTCGCCATTGGCTGTGAGCGTCGCGGCGAACCCGCTCTCCGCCTCGCTGTTGAAGATCGGCAGCTGATACCACACCGAGAACGGCGCGAGCCACTGCTGGCCCGGGTAGTTGCCGGTCTCGTTCATCATGCCCCACTGGTTGCCCTGGAGGTGGTTGGCGGTACCCGCGGCGTCGAGGTAACCCCCGTCCCCGAGGAACAGGATCTGCTTGGTCGTGTCCGTGTTGTAGAACTGGCCGGGTGCTGCGAACACGCCGTCGAGCGCGCCCGACGTCGCCATCGCGAGCAGACCGTCCGCGAGTGCGGGCACCGGCCCGTAGGCGCCGGGTGGCACCTTGGTCGCATCGCCGTCGGCACCCGCCGGGTCGTTGATCGCCGTGTCATAGGCGGTGGCCCACGCAGCCCGCTCGTCGGCACTCGCGGACGTCCACCGCGTCAGGGCCGCCGCGACGTCTTCGGGCTGCTGCTGCGTCTGCAGCGGAGTGATGACGAAGTCGTTGGCCGGGTCGATCGGCTGGTTGATGCCCACCCACTTCTGTGGCATGAGCGGGCCAAGGACCTGGCCGTCGCCGCCGTTGTTGTACGGGGGTCCGTATGTGGCCGACTCCGACGTCCCCGCGAGCTCGGCCACCGTGACGTTGTAGAAGTCGTCCGGCATCGCGTTCGCCCAACCCCTGAAGGTCAGCGCCGGCTCGTCCGGCGAGCTGAACACCGCGGCGAGCAGCACGGTGAGGACCGCCACGACCACCGTGGCGATCGCGCCCTCCTTGATGATGTCGTAGCGACTCGTCGGGCCGGTCCAAGGCTCTCGCTCGAGCATGTCCTGGCGCGTCCGTGCAAGCATCAGCCCACCTCCCCCGAACCTCGGCCATGTCGCGCCGCAGGGGCGTCGACCTTGGCGGCGTCGATCGGCGGCACGACCCCGTGGATCCGAACGAGCAGGACGTGGACCGCAACGAGGACCACGAGCACGGCGGGCACCAGGAACACGTGGACCAGCATGACCTGGCCGAGGTTCGCCACGTTGAACCAGGCCCCGATCCCCACCGCGTTGAGGCCGTCCTTGGCCTCGAACGCGATCCACTGCGAGTCGAAGTTGGTCTGCAGCGTGTAGCCGGACAGGCCGGCGCCGACAGATACGACGAAGGCCACCACGCCGGTGATCCAGGTCTTGGCCCGCGCGCCGCGCCACGCCGCCATCCAGAACTTCCCTGACAGGTGGACGACCATGAACAAGAAGAAGAGCTGGACCGACCAGAAGTGCAGGCTGTTGACGAACAGACCGGTTCTGGAGGTGTGGTACCACGACGGACCCTCGAAGGCCAGTACGGACCCGGACAGGACGATCATGGCGAGCGCGGCGAGCGTGAGGACACCGAACACGTATATCCAGGAGGCCACGTACGCGGGCTGCGTCTCGGGCAGGAGCTTCTCGTAGGGCAACGTGCGCTCGAGCCGACCGCGCAGACGCCCGATCCAGGACGTGGGCGGCGCTTGATCGCCGCGCACGGTGTCGGTGCTCATGAGCCGTCCTTTGGGTGCCGACCCTTGGGGAACGGCAGCACGAGGGCGAGGACGAACAGGGACGCCGTCACAAGGATGGCGATCGAGGTTGTCCCGGGTCTCGTGGAACTTGAGGTGGCGGTCCCCCACCTGACGCCTGCCGTGGGGTAGGTGTTGGGCGTCCGCCAAGACGACCCGAAGAGACAGGGGACCACCGTGAACAAGGAGTATCAGAGGAAGAACGCCGGTGTGCGTGACGCGCTCGAGCTGGCTGTTCCCGAGCAGGTGAGCGTGGTGATGGCCGACATCGCCCAGGACATGGGCGAGGGCCTGCTCGCGTTGGC
>JBBRCL010000107.1:0-3239 GCA_038204895.1 Actinomycetales bacterium
TCGAGGCCGCCATCGGGACCTACATCGACGGCTGGAACGAACGCGCCCACCCATTCATCTGGACCAAGAACGCCGACGAGATCATCAGCCACGCGAAACCGTCACCACACCAGAAAACAACTTACGACCCGCGACACTAGACGCCCTGCTGCGCCCCCGGCCGGCACTCGTCACCGATCCGCATGCTGGCCACCGCACCGGCGTCGCGGAGCCGGTGCAGCTCGGCGACCACCCGCTCACGCAGAGTCGCGGGGTCGAGGGTGTTCACGTTGATCTTCGTCCCGCCCTCGAAGCCGGCGAGGGTGGACACCCGCCACTTGAGCACGATCTGCCACGGCATGGGTTCGGCGATACCGGGCGGGCGGTGGTGCCACTCCTCGTTGGTCGGCACCGCCGTGCCGGAGGCGGTGTGCAGCGCGTGCAGCAGGTCCGAGACCCCGCCGACCTCGTCGTCGTCGTGCTCCCAGGGCAGTCGGTCCGGGCTGGCCGACCAGACCTCGAGCGAGGGGTACCGGTAGCCGACCCCGGCCACCGCGACGGCGCGGGCGTCCTGGGCGACGACCAGGCGGTTCGCGAAGGCGTGCTCGAGGACCCCGGCGAAGACCTGTGGGTCCTGGTGCAGGCGCGCCAGCACGCGGTCGGTGCGGGGACCGTGCTCGTCGATCGCGACCAGCTGCTTGTGCAGGTGGTCGAAGGACGCCCCGGCCGGATGGAGCCAGTTCTGGAACACCGAGACGTACCGGGCGTGCGGCTGGGCGGCGTACAGGTCGCGCATGGTGTCGACGGTGAACCCGACGTAGCGGCGGTGCTCGGCGATGGTGAGCGTCCCGGAGCCGGCGAGCTGGTCGTCCTGCGTCGCGCCGTCGACGAAATGCCGCCGGGCGACCACCACGTCGTGCGTCCCGGCGAACAGGTCGACGGCGCGCTCGAGCCGCGACGCCTCCGGGACGGCGGTCCACTCGTCGTCGGACACGCCCTGCGACGCCAGCCGCCGACGCAGGATGGCGAGCACGTGGTCCCGGCCCAGCGGGGTCGCCAGGTAGGTCGCCGCCCGCGCCCGCACCTCGTCCGGCACCCGGTAGCCGTGGTTCGCCCGCCAGTAGTCCACCGAGACGATCTCGAACAGGTTCGGGATGCGGCGGAGCTCGGCGACGGTGTCGGTGAGCTGCTCGGCGGAGAGGTCGCGCAGCACCGCCGCGCCGTCCGGCCCGACGACGACGCGTGACTTCTCCGGGGGCGTCTCCAGGTGGCGCCCGGAGCAGAACGCGCAGTGCCGGCCGTCGGCGGCGGGGTCGATCGGGTGCGGATCCGGTGTCGGCACCGACAGCGGGCGGTGCGCCCGTCCCGGGACGGTCCACACGACGGTGCCGGTGAGCGGCGACACCTGCTTGACGGTCCCGTCCGGCAAGCGGACAAGGGGCGGCGGCACGGCGGGCTGCGTCATCGGGCACGACATCCAGGCTGCACACCGCCACCCTAGACGGCGGTGCCGCCGGGGCACCCCGTCGGCGGCAACGGCGTGGTTGCCGGACCGACCTGAGGGAGCCGTCACGTCCGTCCCTGGCTCGCCGCCGGAACGGCGTCGGGCAGACTGGTCGGGTGCCCACCACAGACCGGCCCGCCCGACGGGTCGTCCGGGACGTCGAGCCGTCGGCGGTGGCCGACCTGGTCGACGACGCGCCCCGCGCTCACCTCGCCTTCGTCGACGGGAACCGTGCCGAGGTGGTGCCGGTCGTCACCCGCCGCGTCGGCGGACAGCAGCTCGTCGCCGTACCTGGCGGCGCCCGCGGGCTCGACGGCCGCGAGGTCCACCTGGTGCGCGACGACGGGCAGTACTGGTTCGAGCTGCGCGCTCTCGCGATCCGTGGCGTGCTGCGGGCGATCCCCGCACCGCACGACTCCGGGCGAGAAGGCGGAGACCCGCTCCCCTGGTTCCGCCTCGAGCCCGGCAGGACCGTCGCGTGGGACTACGGGCAGCTGCGAGAGGCCGACGATGAGTAGTGGAACCGGCAGCCCGCTGCCGCGGGAGGGACTGCGGATCCTCCGCCGGTCCTGGACGGTGCTGGTGGGCACGGTGTCGGCGCGATCGCGCCCGTTCCTGACGCCCATCCATTACGTCTGGTGCGGCGACGAGGTGTTCATCACCACCGGCCCCCGGTCGTGGACCGGCCGGAACGTCATCGCGAACCCGCACGCCACCCTGGTGTTCGGTGGCGAGCGGGGCTGGCCCGCCGCACCCCGGCTGCGGGTGACCGGCCCTGCCCGGTGCGTCCACGGCTGGATGCCACCGCGAGCCCTGGTCCGCGTCGCGCTCCGGTACTACCTCGCGCCGCGGGCGCTCCTCGACCAGCTGCGGCACCTTAGGCAGATCCCCCTCCGGCAGCGGTACTACGCCGCGTATCGCGACCGGATGGGCTACATCGTCGTCCGGCCGACCACGGTGGAGATGCTCGACGCCGAGCACGGGCGCGACGGCTTCGCCGGCGCGGTGCTGGCGGCGCTGGACTAGTTCCGCGGCCGGGACTGAGCCCGACCCGGCCGTCCGCACGATCGACCGCCAGGCGTGACAACGCCCCGGACCCGCGGTCTCCAGCAGGTCCGGGGCGCGTCCGTGCGGTGCTACGGGCGCCCGACCGCTCTCTGGGCCTGCTGCGGATCGGCTGATCCCGGCGTGTGGATCTGCAGCTGGACCTGGTCCTGGTCCTGGTCCTGCAACCGGACCTGGTCCTGGTCCTGCAACCGGGCCTGGTCACGGACGCGGTCGGCGTCCGCCGGGTCGGGGACGACCTCGCCGCCGTTACGCGCGTTCTCGGCGACCGACTGCCCGAAGGCTGCCGCCTCGGGGGCCTCCCCGATCGGATCGGTGACGACGGTCCCGGCCTCTGGCTCCGGCTGACCGACCGTCGCTTGCACGACGACCCCGCCGGTAGCACCGAGGGCCACAGCGATGCCGAGGGCCGTCGCCTTGGCAGGGATACTCAGCGCCGCCAGCTTGGCGAGTACTGCCGCAAAGATGTTCACGTTGCCTCCTGGGTCGGGCCGGGCCTGCTCGGACACGGCCCGGACTCGTCACCAACGTCATCGCTGATTCCCCGGTTGTAACTGGTCAGGTTGTGGCGGGGTACCAGGGGTCTTCGTTCGTCAGGCGGGTGAGCGCGTTGAGCAGGGGGATGGCGTGCTTGGCGGCGGTGGCGGTGTAGGAGCGGATGGCGGCGAAGTCTTGTGCGCCTTTGAGGGTG
>JBBRCL010000108.1:0-3220 GCA_038204895.1 Actinomycetales bacterium
AGACCCAGGTCACCATCTCCTATGCCGGGGACAAGGCGGTCAAGCTCGACACCGTCGTCCTGTCGACCCAGCACGCCGCCGACGTCTCGCTCGAGGGCCTGCTCCAGCCGGACATGGAGAACCAGGTGATCAAGCCCGTCCTGGACGAGCTCGCCGCCTCCGGCACGGTTCTGGACATCTCCGACTACCGGATGCTGATCAACCCGACCGGCCGCTTCGAGATTGGTGGCCCGATGGGCGACGCCGGTCGTACCGGACGCAAGATCATCGTCGACACCTATGGCGGCATGGCCCGGCATGGCGGCGGCGCGTTCTCCGGCAAGGACCCGAGCAAGGTGGACCGTTCGGGGGCCTACGCGATGCGCTGGGTGGCGAAGAACATCGTTGCTGCGGGACTGGCCCGTCGCTGCGAAGTGCAGGTTGCCTATGCCATCGGCAAGGCCCAGCCGGTCGGTCTGTACGTCGAGACCTTCGGCACAGAGACCGTGTCCGCGGACAAGATCCAGAACGCGATCACCAAGGTGTTCGACCTGCGTCCCGGCGCGATCATTGCCGAGCTCGATCTGCTGCGCCCGATCTACACCGCGACCGCCGCATACGGCCACTTCGGCCGGCTGAGCGCCGATGGCGTCGAGGGCGGCTTCACCTGGGAGCGCACCGACCGCATCGAGCAGCTGAGGGCTGCCGTTTCAGGCTGAAGAGCCATTCCTCCTCCTTCTCCTGTCGCATGGTGGGCGACGGCATACTTCGCCCTCCGGATGGCTGCGGTGAGTTGCTCGTCGGTGTCGTGCGGTAGACCTTGGGTTATGCAGCGCGAGGGGACCGACCGGGTAAGCGAACAGCTCGCGCTCGTTCGTGCCGTCGCTTCACCGCGCGGGCGCTCGCGGGTGCTGCCCCCGGTGATGGAGGCAGCGGCTGTCGACCCGGTGGCGCTCGTCCTGGTCGACGTGGGGCTGCCACACCTGGACCGTCCGTTCGAATACCTCGTGCCCACCTCGATGGCCGACCTCGCGGTGCCTGGGGCGCGGGTGAAGGTGCGCTTCGCCGGGCAGGACGTCGACGGTTTCGTCCTCGCAAGGGCTGCTACGGCCGAGCACGAGGGGACTCTCGCACCCCTTCGCAAGGTGGTCAGTCCCGAGGCAGTTCTCACCACGGCGGTGCTCGCGCTCTCGAGCGAGATTGCCGGCCGCTATGCCGGGACGCTGGGTGATGTGGTCCGCCTCGCCGTCCCGCCGCGGCACGCGACCGCGGAGAGGAACCTGCCGATGACGGCGTCGACGTCACCGGATCTGGCGATAGCCGACGATGGGATGGCGGCTGGCCGGGCGGTGACAGCGCCAGAGCCAGGGCCCTGGTCGAGCTACCCGGCAGGGGCCTCGTTCCTGCGGCGGATCTCGGGCGGCGACGCACCGGCGGCGTCGTGGCTTGCCCTTCCCGGGCAGCGGTCGGAGGCGGACTGGCCAGCTGCCGTCGCGGTGGCCGCCGCGACCTCGCTGGCCGCCGGCCGTGGTGCTCTGATCGTGGTTCCCGACTACCGCGATGTCGACCGCGTCGACGCCGCGCTGCAGGTGTTGCTGGGGGCTGGTCAGCACGTTCGCCTCACGGCGGGGCAGGGTCCACAGGCGCGCTATACGGCATGGCTGAAGGTGCTTCGCGGCCACGTGCGGTGCGTCGTGGGAACGCGGGCGGCGATGTTCGCGCCCGTCCACGACCTGGGGCTGGTGGTGTGGTGGGATGACGGGGATGACGTTCTCGTCGAACAGCGCTCGCCCTACCCGCAGGTCCGCGAGGTTCTGCGCACCCGCGCAAGGCTCGAGCGGGCAGCGTTGCTCAGCGGCGGGTTCACGCGGACGACATCGGTTCAACAGTGGGTCGAGTCCGGCGAGCTGCGGTCGGTCGAGGCGGGCCCGGTCACGCGTCGCCGGGCCGCGCCTCGTGTCGTGGTTGCCGGTGAGGGCACGGATGTCGAGCGTGATGGTGCGTCCGCCTACGGGCACCTGCCCTCGGCCGCGTGGCGGGCGGCCAAGGCCGCGCTTGAGCATGGGCCGGTGCTGATCCAGGTTCCGCGTCGGGGTTATCTCCCATCGCTGTCCTGTCAGACCTGTCGCGAACCGGCCAGATGTGCCCGCTGCCACGGGCGGTTGTCGATGAGCGCCGGCGACGCGATGCCGATCTGTGGGTGGTGTGGAACAGCCGCGGCCGGTTTCGAGTGCGCCAGCTGTGGTGGCCGGACAGTGCGGTCGAGCGTGGTGGGTGCCCGACGCACTGCTGAGGAGCTGGGTCGCGCTTTCCCCGGAGTGCCGGTCCACACCTCCGGTGTGGGCGACGTGGTTTCCTCGGTCTCGTCAAAGCCGGGCCTGGTCATCTGCACTCCCGGGGCCGAGCCCGTTGCCGAGAATGGTTACGCCGCAACGCTGTTGCTCGACGCATGGGCATCCCTGGACCGGCCGACGCTGGACAGCTCGGAGGAGGCTCTACGCCGGTGGATGGCCGCAGCGGCACTGACGAGGAGCGCCACCGACGGGGGAGTCGTGGTCCTGTGCGGGGCCCCGATGCACACAACGCTGCCTGCCGTCGAGGCGCTGGTGCGGTGGGACCCGGCCTGGTTTGTCGCTCGCGAGCTGGCCGAGAGGGCCGAGCTCTCCTTGCCTCCGACGGTCCGTATGGCGCAGCTGGTCGGGCCGCGTGCGGCGGTTCAGCAGGCGGTCGACCTGGCCGGGCTCGGTCCAGAGGTTGAACGCCTCGGCCCGCTGCCCTGGACGCCGTCGCCCGGATCAGGAGGATCCGGGGGATCTGGGGGGTCTGGGGGATCAGCGGGGGTCGCGACCCCGGGGACCGACGGGGCTGACGACCAACCCCGCATCCAGCTACTACTGCGGACCGCCCTGGCTGACGGCCCCGCGTTGACGGCTGCCCTGACGCACATGAAGGCCTTGCGCAGTGCTCGCAAGGACAAGACTGCAGTCAGTGTTCGGGTCGACCCGACCGATGGGTTCAGCTGAGCGGCTGGCCGAGCGGTCCGCTGAGCGGTTGGTGGCGACGCCGGGCACTGAGACCGCGGGCACGTCGGTAAAGTTCCCGGCATGGCTGCTTCGTCCCACCCCCGACTTTCCGACCCCCAGCCCGCAGGCGACGCCGAGGTGGGTGACCCGGGCCTCAAGCAGGCTCCGGTCGACGCCGTCGTCTTCGACCTCGGCAATGTGCTGATCGCCTGGGACCC
>JBBRCL010000109.1:0-2930 GCA_038204895.1 Actinomycetales bacterium
CGATGCGCTCGCGGGCCGGCCAGGGCTGCTCGATGCCGTGCTCGGCCCGGTAGCGCTCCAGCCCCTCGTCGACTCGGTCGGCCACCCACAGCAGGGCCAGCTCGCGCAGCGCGGTCAGGTTTCCGATGCGGAAGTAGGAGGCGAGGGAGGCGTCGATCTGCTCGGCGCGGTAGACGTTGCCGTGGGCCAGGCGGCGGCGCAGGGCATCAGGGCTCATGTCGACGAGCTGGATCTGGTCGGCCTCACGCACCACCGCGTCCGAGACGGTCTCCAGCTGCCGCACCCCGGTGATCGCCTCGACCTCGTCATTGAGGGACTCGAGGTGCTGCACGTTGACGGTGGTGATCACGTCGATGCCGGCGGCCTGGAGCTCGGCCACGTCCTGGGCCCGCTTGGCGTTGCGGCTGCCGGGCACGTTGGTGTGCGCGAGCTCGTCGACGAGGGCGACCTGCGGCGCCCGGGCCAGGACGGCCGCCAGGTCCATCTCGGTGAACCTGGCGCCGCGGTGGGCGATCTCCCTGCGGGGGACCACCTCCAACCCGTCGACGAGCGCCCTGGTCAGTGCGCGTCCGTGGTCCTCCACGAACCCGACCACCACGTCGGTGCCCCGATCGAGGCGGCGGTGCCCCTCGCTGAGCATGGCGTACGTCTTGCCCACCCCGGGGGCCGCCCCGAGATAGATCCGCAGCCGTCCGCGTGCCATGCCGTCAGTGTCCTCCGCCGGTCAGCCCTGCATTCGCAGGAGCGCCAGGTTCAGGTCCAGTACGTTCACGGTCGGCTCGCCCAGGATGCCGAGATCGCGCCCGTGCAGCTGGGGGTCCACCAGCCCGCGCACGGCGGCGGGATCGAGCCCGCGGGCGGTGGCGACGCGCGTGACCTGTTCGTACGCGTAGGCAGGGCTGATGTCGGGGTCCAGGCCCGACCCGGACGCGGTCAAGGCGTCGGGCGGCACACCCGCGGCGTCGACACCGTCGAACGCGGCGGCCGCCCGCCGGCGGCTGTCCACGGCCTTGACCAGGGTGGAGCTGTTCGGGCCGAGGTTCGAGGCGCCGCTCGACGTCGGGTCGTACCCCGCACCGGCCGCGGACGGTCGGGGCTGGAACCACTGCGGCAGGGGGCGACCGCTGGCGTCGGCGAAGGACTGACCGATCAAGCTGGACCCGACCACTCGACCGCCGGACGACACGAGGGAGCCGTCAGCCTTGGCCGGGAAGGCCAGCTGCGTCACGGTGAAGACGGCCAGCGGGTAGAGGATCCCGAGGACGGCGGTCAGCACCAGCAGCACGCGCAGTGCCGCCCAGTACTGCCGCAGCGGAGTGGCGAGGTCGGACATGGCTGTCACCGGATCCCGGGCAGGAACTGGACGAACACGTCGATGAGCTTGATGCCGACGAACGGCGCCACCAGGCCGCCGAGCCCGTAGACGTACAGGTTCCGGCGGAGCATGGCCGAGGCACTGCTCGGGGTGTACCGAACGCCGCGCAGGGCGAGCGGGATCAGCGCCACGATGACCAGCGCGTTGAAGATGACGGCGGACAGGATCGCCGACTCGGGGCTGTGCAGCCCCATGATGTTGAGCACGTGCAGGCCCGGGAACACCGCGACGAACATCGCCGGGATGATGGCGAAGTACTTCGCGACGTCGTTGGCGATCGAGAAGGTGGTCAGCGACCCGCGGGTGATGAGCAGCTGCTTGCCGATCTCGACGATCTCGATGAGCTTCGTCGGGTCGGAGTCGAGGTCGACCATGTTGCCGGCTTCCTTGGCCGCGGACGTCCCCGTGTTCATGGCCACGCCGACGTCGGCCTGCGCCAGGGCCGGTGCATCGTTCGTGCCGTCGCCGGTCATCGCCACCAGCTTCCCGCCCTCCTGCTCGCGGCGGATCAGCGCCATCTTGTCCTCCGGGGTTGCCTCCGCGAGGAAGTCGTCGACCCCGGCCTCGTCGGCGATGGCGCGCGCGGTGAGCGGGTTGTCGCCGGTGATCATCACCGTCCGGATCCCCATCCGCCGCAGCTCGTCGAACCGGCTCCGCATGCCCTCCTTGACGACGTCCTTGAGGTGGATGACGCCGAGGACCCGTGCGGTGCCGGTCGCGTCCATCGCACCGACGACCAGCGGCGTGCCACCGGATGCGGAGATGTCGTCCACGACCTCCCCGGCCTGGTGCGGCATGGTGCCTCCGTTGTCCCGGACCCAGGCGACGACCGCCGACGCCGCACCCTTGCGGATCTGCCGCCCGTCGTCGAGGTCGACGCCACTCATGCGGGTCTGCGCGGTGAACGGGACGAAGTGGGCGTGGCCCAGCTCGCCCTCGTGCCGTTCGCGCAGGCCGTAGTGCTCCTTGGCGAACACGACGATCGAGCGACCCTCGGGCGTCTCGTCCGCGAGCGACGAGAGCTGGGCGGCGTCGGCCAGCTCGTCGGCACCGACCCCGTCCAACGGCACGAGGTCGCTGGACTGTCGGTTGCCGAGCGTGATGGTGCCGGTCTTGTCGAGCAGCAGCGTGTTGACGTCGCCCGCCGCTTCTACGGCCCGACCACTCATCGCGATCACATTCTGCTGGATCATGCGATCCATGCCGGCGATACCGATGGCCGACAGAAGTCCGCCAATGGTGGTCGGGATGAGGCAGACGAGCAGCGCAATCAGGATGGGAATCGCCACCGGCGCGCCACTATAGATGGCGAACGGCTGTAGCGTGACGACCGCCAGCAGGAAAATGATCGTCAGTCCCGAGAGCAGGATCGTGAGTGCGATCTCGTTCGGCGTCTTCTGCCGCGAGGCGCCTTCCACCAGCGCGATCATCCGGTCGATGAAGGTCTCGCCCGGCTTGCTGGTGATCTCAATGACCACCCGGTCTGACAGCACCTTGGTGCCGCCGGTGACGGACGAGCGGTCGCCGCCGGACTCGCGGATCACCGGCGCCGACT
>JBBRCL010000110.1:0-2585 GCA_038204895.1 Actinomycetales bacterium
CGTCACGACCAAGACCCTCCGCCGGCGGCTGTTCGGCCTCGTCGGTCGGCTGACCCGCTCGGCGCGCCGGCTCACGCTCCATCTGCCGGCGCGCCGGCCCTGGGCGATCGAGTTCACCCTTGCGCTCGCGCGGTTCCGGGCCCTCCCGCTCCTCGCCTGACCGTCCGCTCGGGCACCGCCGACGCTCTGGGGCTGGCGGGAGCGTGCCCGCGAGCGGGTTCACGGCTCTCGATCGACCGGCTTGGCCCGTGCGCACCTGCTCCACGGCGGTCAAGTCCCAGCGCGACCGCCCCGTCAGCCTGCTCGGTGTCCGTCCCGACCGTCAACCGGCCCGGTCCGCGGGAACTTCGGTAGAGTAGGCGGCTGGCGCGGTGGCTCCGGTGGGCCGACGAGCGTGACCCGGCGGTTCCCCACCGGCGCGTAGGTCGTCTTGAGCCTCGGAACTCCGGTTCCAGCCGCCCCTCATCGAACCGGACATGAGGTTCTCCCTCATCCGGCTCTCCGACGGTCTCTACTTCTCGGGCATTCACGATCACGCAGGCGGAGATGCCCCGGACAGTCGGTACAGCCCGAGACCCTGCCACCAGCCCGGATCGCGACAGAGCTGCCAGGGCGAGATGCCCCGGCGACGCCGCTTCTTGCTGGCGAACAGAGCGACCCGAAGCCGCACGTAATGGTCGATCTGGGACATCTGACGGGCATTGCCAGCCCGCCTGAAATACGCGCCCCAACCCCGCAGGATGGGGTTCAGCTCGGTGACGATCTCCTCAACTGGCAGGTGGAGCCGGCTTCGCGGGGCGGTCACCGCCCTGACCTTGGCCCGGATGGACGCTCGCGCCCGCTGGCTGGGCCAGGTCTTCGTCGCCCGGCGCCCGGGGCGCCGGACCATCGGTGTCCGCCGGAAGTGAAAGCCGAGGAAGTCGAACCCCTCGCTGCCATCGGTCAGACCGACCACCCGGGTCTTGTCCGGATGAGCGGCGAGCTTGAGGCGAGCAAGGGTGGCGACCAACCACCCGTGGGCCGCCCGCGCCTGGGCCTCGGTCGAGCAGAGCACGACCAGGTCATCGGCATAGCGGACCATCGTGCCCAGGTGTGCCGCCTCCGCCTCCCACAGCGCATCGAGCGCATGGAGGTAGACGTTGGCGAGCAGGGGTGAGATCACCCCGCCCTGGGGCACCCCAATCACGGACCGACGCACCACGCCATCCTCGCGCACCCCGGCCACCAGCCACTGCCTGATGAGCTTCTGAACCCGCCGGTCGGAGACGCGTCGGGCCACCAGCCTCAAGAGCAGCTCATGGTCAACCGTGTCGAAGAAGGCGCGGATGTCGAGTTCGACCACCCAGGGATGCCCGGCCTCGATCGTGTTCCTCACCGCGTCAACGGCCTGGCGGGCCGAGCGCTTCGGCCGGAACCCGTACGAGAACGACTTGAACGACGCCTCGAAGACAGGTTCCAGGACCAGCCGCGCGGCGGCCTGGAGGACACGGTCACGGACCCGCGGAATCCCGAGCGGCCGCTGGCTCACGCCATCCGCCTTGGGGATGTACACCCGCCGCACCGGCGCCGGCCGATAGCGGTGGGTCACCAGTTGCAGCCGCAGCTCGTCGAGCATCCGGGCCACGCCATAGGTCTCGACCTCGGCGATCGTCTGGCCGTCGATGCCGGCGGCACCGCGGTTGGCGCGCACCTGCTCCCAGGCACGCACGAGGACATCGGGCCGGGCGATCCTGTCGTACAGGGCGTGGAAGCGCCGCTGGCGTGACCGCTTGGCCGCGAGATAGAGCTGGCGTTGGAGGTGGCGGACTTTGTCTATGGGGTGGTTGGCGTCTGCCATGCCCTCATCCGTGACTCCGCGTCCAGCACGACCGAAGTGCCCAGCCTTCCCTCACCGCAGGTTGTGTTGTCCTGCGGGTCAGCGGTACTATGCCGGGCTCCGACTCCCTCTGCCCCGCCGCCGATTTCGGCTCTCGCCTTATACGACGGCGCGCTGCCGTGTCCCCGACCAGGGTCACGGCGGGCAGGAGGGCCTCCCCTGTTGACTCGACCACCTTCCGGACATGCCACGACCCCTACACCGGGGAGTGCCGGGCGCGCTCCAGGTTCTAAACGCCCGGCTGCTGGCTTCGCCAAATCCACCGAGGCTCGCCACTCCCTGCTTACCCTTTCGATGCGGCAGTCTTCGCGTGATGCTGCGGCCTATCCGGTTGCCACCTCCGAAACGAGGCATGAACATGGCGCTTCGACGCCGGGATCTCGCCCGACGCCGGCCACTTGCTACGGGGCTTCCTGGCAGTTGCCCCGGCGGGACTTCCACCCGCTGGTGATCGAGCCCTTGGCAGGGCACACGTGGATCCGGGTTTACGCCCCGCCTCAGAATGGCCGGGCTTCAGGACGAGCGGCATGCTCGCGCCCCCGCCGCGTCGATGCCCACGTCCACGGCCGAGGCCGTGCGCCCGGCCACGCCGCCCTGGTGGCGCTCGTCCGTGATCGCGTAGAGGACCGTCAGCGCCAGCGCCAGCACCCAGGCCCAGGGCCGGCGAATGGCGGTGGTCGTCGCCAGCGCACGCCAGAGGAGCAGCGCC
>JBBRCL010000111.1:0-2444 GCA_038204895.1 Actinomycetales bacterium
CTGGTGGCGGTGACGCCGCCTGCACAGCGGCCGCGCCGGAGCCCGGTCGAGCTGGCGATGGAGGTGCAGCGTCTGGCCTCGGTCGCCACGGCGCCACCGCCTGGCATCGCGCTGGACGTCGTCCAACGCGAGCACGGCCGCGTGCACGCCGCCACGCTCGGCCGGCTGGTCGAGCGCACCGCGGTACGGGCGATCGCCGGGAACCGGATGGACGCAAGCGATCTGGGCGTTGACGGGAACGTACCGGTGATCGGCACGGATGAGCTGCTCGGTGCCCGACGCCGGGGCGACCGTCGCGTGGACCGCCTCACCTTCAGCGTCCGGTACCCGTCGGGCCGCTACACCGAGCCGGGTGACGTCGTCTTCTGCACGACGCCGGCCGTGGGCGCGGTCGTGGACGTCGACGGCTTCTCGGCGGTGCTCACCCCGGCCCGGATCCTGCGGATCGACCGGGACGTGGAGCCCGGCCTGACCCCTGAGGTCGTGGCGCACGCGATCCGCGCCACACCCGGAGCGGGCGGCTGGCGCACCTGGCCGGTGCGGCTCGTGCCACCCGCCCAGGCGCCGGCCCTGGAGTCGGCGCTCCGCCAGGCTGAGGCGGCCCGCCGCGACGCGGCGGACCGACGCGACGCCCTCGCGGCCCTTGCCAGCACGTTGATCGAGGGCGTCAGCACGGGCGCCCTCGCGCTCAACCCCTCCACCGAACCTGATGATGCCCACCCGGAACAGGAAGGCTGACGCATGCCCCCCAGGAAGAAGGCCACGGACCCGTCTGCGCCGATGACCATGAAGGAGCTCAAGGACACGCTCTGGAAGGCGGCGGACCGGCTCCGGGGGTCGATGGATGCGTCCCAGTACAAGGACGTGATCTTGGGCCTGGTCTTCCTCAAGTACGTGTCCGACGCGTTCGACGAGCGCCGTGAGCAGATCCGCACCGAGCTGACCGCGGAGGGGCTGCGCGACGACCAGATCGACGGCCTGATCGACGACCGTGACGAGTACACCGGCCACGGCGTGTTCTGGGTCCCGACGTCGGCGCGCTGGCGCCACCTGGCGCAGAACGCCAAGGGCACCCAGCCCGCGACGGGCCAGCCCGCGCAGACGATCGGTGAGCTCGTCGACGGCGCGATGGACCACATCATGGGCTCGAACCCGAGCCTGGTCGGGACGCTGCCGCGCATCTTCAACCGGGACAACGTCGACCAGCGGCGCCTGGGCGAGCTGATCGACCTGTTCAACGACGCGCGGTTCACGGGCAACGGGCAGACGAAGGCCCGCGACCTGCTCGGTGAGGTGTACGAGTACTTCCTCGGCAACTTCGCCGCCGCCGAGGGCAAGCGGGGCGGGGAGTTCTACACCCCCCGCGGCGTGGTCCGGGTGCTGGTCGAGGTGCTCGAGCCGTACTCGGGCCGGGTGTACGACCCGTGCTGCGGCTCGGGGGGCATGTTCGTCCAGACCGAGCAGTTCCTCGAGCGCCACAACGCCGACCTGCAGGCGATCTCCGTGTTCGGCGAGGAGTCGAACGAACGCACCTGGCGCATGGCGAAGATGAACCTGGCCGTGCACGGGCTCAACGCCAACCTCGGTTCCCGGTGGCAGGACACGTTCGCCCGGGACATCCACCCGGACGTCCCGATGGACTACGTCCTGGCCAACCCGCCCTTCAACATCAAGGAGTGGGCCCGGTCGGAGACCGACCCTCGCTGGAAGTACGGCGTCCCCCCGGCCACCAACGCCAACTACGCCTGGATCCAGCACATCCTGTCCAAGCTCGCCCCTGGCGGGTCGGCCGGCGTGGTGATGGCCAACGGGTCCATGTCCACCAGCTCCGGTGGTGAAGGGGACATCCGGGCGCGCATCGTCGAGGCCGACCTCGTCTCCTGCATGGTGGCCCTGCCCACCCAGCTCTTCCGCTCCACGGGGATCCCGGTGTGCGTGTGGTTCTTCGCCAAGGACAAGACCGCCGGGCCGCGTGGATCGGTGGACCGGACCGGCCAGGTGCTCTTCATCGACGCCCGCAACCTCGGCTACATGGTGGACCGCGCCGAGCGCGCACTGTCCGACGAGGACATCGCGACGATCGCCGGCACGTTCCACGCCTGGCGCGGCACACTCTCCGCGGTCGAGGCAGGCCGCACGTACGACGACGTCCCGGGCTTCTGCAGGTCGGCCACCCTGGCCGAGATCAAGGCCGCCGACTATGCGCTGGCGCCCGGCCGGTACGTCGGGGCGGCGGAGGTGGAGGACGACGGCGAGCCGCTCGAGCAGAAGATCGAACGGCTCCAGGACGAGCTGCTGGCCGCCTTCGATGAGTCCGCGCGGCTGGAGAAGGTCGTGCGCTACCAGCTGGGGCGAGTCCGTGGGTGAGCACATGAGGATTTCGATCGGCGACCTGATCGCTGACGGTGCTCTCGAGATGAGCGACGGGTACCGGACCAAGCAGA
>JBBRCL010000112.1:0-2380 GCA_038204895.1 Actinomycetales bacterium
CGTGGTCCCAGTCGGCGGGGTCCATGCGGGTGATCGAGGCGATGTTGTTGACGATGCCTGCGTTGTTCACCAACACATCGGGCGAACCGAGCTCGTCCCGGCACCGCTGGGCGGCGGCGTCGACCGAGGCCACGTCGGCCACGTCGACCTGCACCTCGATGGCCAGACGCCCCAGGGCCTCGATGGCCTCCACGGTGGACTGGTCCTCCTCGGGCCCCGATACCCGGGAGCGCAACCTGTAGTAGCGCTCACCATCGAAACGAGCCGGGTGCAGGTCGGCCACGGCCACATCGGCGCCGGCATCGGCCAAGGCCAGGGCGATGGCCCGCCCGATGCCCCGGGATGCCCCGGTGACGAAAGCGACGCGACCGGCGAGTGGGGTGGGATCAGCCATCGCCGGACCCTAGCGACGACCGCTGAACGGTGCGGCCAGGCGTACACCGGCACTCAGCGAGACCCTCGAGGATCCGCCCACCGGTTCGCGACCACCGCGAACACCGCAGGCGCCTGGCGAGTAGTTCGCCTGTCTGGTCAACCGGGCGCGGTCAGGCTCGGTGTGTCAACAACGGCCGAAATCTGACCCCTTTTCAACGGTTGAAAATTGACCCCCTCTCTGGGTCCACCCGTCACGCTGTGTCGTGAGGGGCTGTCAGGTGCCCACCGAGGATGTCCCGAGTTCCGTGGAACTTCCGGGGTGGCCCTTGGGTGATCTTATGCGATGTTCGTTTGTTGGTGGGTGATGTTGGATTGGAGTTTCAGGGTTTCGGCGAGTAGTGGTAGTTGCCGGTATCCCTTGACTCTGCGGTATTGGGCTTCGGCGGCGAGGATGCCGGCTGCGGCCCAGCGCAGGCGCATGTCCGCGGGCCGGCCGTGGGGGCTGGGCCCACGCGGTGGCGCCCAGTTCTTCACGTTGCGGGCGTGGTTGCGGACGATCTCGATGGTGGATTCCATCGGGTTCGTGGTGGCCAGGGTCCGGGCCAGGGTCCCGGTCACGCCGAGCCGGGTGATGGTGACGGTCTCGGCCAGGCCTTCTCGCAGGGAGCGGGCGGCGTCGGGGTAGCGGCTGTCGAGGTGGCGGGCGAGCGCTTCGAGCGCGGCGTTCGCTTCTCGGTGCTCGGGGTTCGCCCACGCGGCGCGGAGCTGGCGGCGCAGCCACGGCCGTTCCGCTTCGGGCAGGTAGTCACAGACGTTGCGTTCCTTGTGCTGCCGGCAACGGGCGACCGCGTAGGGCTGGCCGTCGAAGACGCGGCGCACCGCGGCGTGCAGGCCTTTGCCGCCATCGAGCACGAACAACAGACCTGCGGATGCGTCCAGGCCGCGTTCTTTGGCGTGGGAGAGCAGCTCAGCGCACACCGTCGCGTTCTCGGTGCTGCCCTGGACCACGCCAAGGGGGACCTTGTTCCCCTCGGCGTCGACGCCGAGCGCGGCGACCATCGTCTGACCGCCCAGATCGAAGCCATCGGCGTAGACCACCAGCCAACGGCGGTCCCCGAGCGGCCGGTCACGCAGCTCCGCCAACCGGGCGGCCGTCGCGGTCACGAACCGGCGCGACACCGCAGACTTCGACGTCGAACCGGCCGCCACGTCCCCGACGTCCTCCAACGCCACCGACGCGTAGTTCCGGGTCGACACCCCCGCCAACATCGCGGTCACCGCCCGCTCGGACAGCAGGTCGACCTGCTGGAAGCAGTCCCACGTCTCCAAGGGGACCTCGCCGCCCTCCACCGCTCTGACCCTCGGCCGCCGGACCGGGACCCGCCGCCCCCCGACAGGGACCGACCCGGCCTCGCTCCCGTGACGGTTCGCGGCCCGTCCGGCCAGGTGGCGGCCTTTCGGGCCGACCAGCTCGTCGACCTCAGCTGCCATCAACTCGCCCATCACCCCCAGCCCGATCGCCACTGACGCCGCCAACAACCCCTCACGGACCGTCGCCTGGAACGTCTCCAGCTGCGCGGCCGCGATCTCCGCCAGACGGCCCGTCAACTCCGGGCGGGCCAGGTCGACCATCCCGATCCCCGGCACCACCCGCAACCCCGGCCCGCCCGCCTGTCGCCCCGCCCGCACCTTCTCCGTGATTGACTTCGACACGTTGGTCCTCCTTCTCGAACTCGAGTGTGTGAGAACCCCGAGCCTGCCTCACCGGCAGACCGAGGGGGAGGACCACCCCTCTCAACTTCCACGACCAACGGGACAACCTCCCCACGCATGACCCCAGGGTCACGGCCGCCGATCCCGGGCCGGGTCAACGACGAGCTGGCCTGGTCGATACACGGGGTGCAGCTGGCCACGTCGGGCAACAAGATCGCCTGGGCCGGTTTGGTGCTCAGCCTGTTCGGCACATTGGCCGGCGTGCTGCAGCTGCTCGTCGCCTACCTCGACT
>JBBRCL010000113.1:0-2205 GCA_038204895.1 Actinomycetales bacterium
GCGGGGCCCGGTTCGCTCGGCGGCCTGCCGATGCCCAGGTCAGCCGAAGTGGTAGCGGCACGCGGCGATTCGGATCTCGTCGCCGTGGATCTTGTAGACCAGGCGGTGCTCGTCGGTGATCCGTCGTGACCAGTAGCCGGCGAAGTCGTGCTTGAGCGCCTCGGGCTTACCGATGCCCTCGTTGCCGTTGCGCTGGATGTCGACCAGGAGGGTGTTGATCCGCGTGAGGACCTTGCGGTCCTGGGCCTGCCACCAGAGGTAGTCGTCCCAGGCGTTCTCGTCCCAGACCAGGAGCACCTCAGTCGGTCTCGACCAGGTCGTGCGGCTGACCGCGGCCGGTCTCCAGCCGCTCCATGGCGTCGAGCAGGCGCCGGGCGTTGGTGGGAGAACGCATCAGGTAGGCGGTCTCACGCAGGGACTCGTAGTCCTCGAGGGAGACGATCACGACGGACTCGTGACCCGCTCGGGTGATGACCACCTCCTCGCGGTCGTTGGTGACGCCGTCAAGCACCTCGGCGTAGCGGGCGCGCGACTCGGTGTAGCTGATTGTCTTCACGGAAACCTCCTGTACAGAAAACTGTACGTCGCCCGGGACCTCTGCACAAGCCGGCGACATCCGCTCCCGCCGCAGTGCGTCAGTGCCACTTCGCGAGCGGGTCGGCCGGTCGCTGGTAGGTGCGTGCCACCGCCAGTGAACCATCGTGACGGTGACAGCTCCGGGCGCCACGACTCACCCCCGAGGGCAGTCGAGCCGCGCACCCACATCGTCGCCCACCCGTGTGACGTCGACGCCCGCCCCCGTCACACACCATCACCGCGACCGCCCAGTCGACCAGCGCCATCAGGAACGTCCCTCCCTCGGAAACCAGACATCCGATGGCCCGCACAGACCCGTGAATCGCCTGCGCCAGGGCATGCGCGTGAGCGCGTCGGGCGGAGCCCGACCCGCTGTTTGGTCCGAGATCGTTCAGGCGACGGGGTCGAGGACGACGGTGTGGCCGAGTCGTTCGAGCTGGCCGACCAGACGCCGGGTGCGGGCGACGGCGTCGTGCCGGTCGAACCAGTCCGCGCCGAGGTCGCGGTAGGGCTCGTCGCGGGAGAGCATGTGGTACGCGGCGACCAGGATGGAGTGCCCGACGGCGATGTTGGCCCGGCCCATCCCGCGCCGCCGGACCAGGCGGGCCTGCTGGGCGGCGAGGTAGTTCTTGCCGTGCATCCGCCCGACCGATCCGGCGGCCTCGGTGCGCATCGCGGTGAGCCACTTCTCCCCCAAGGGGCCCCTCCACTCACGGATCCCCGCTGGCGTGTTACTGACCCACGCTCCTAGCCACTCGGCCCCGCCCGGGCAGCGCAAGAAGTTCCACCGGCTCACCGGATACGTGCCACCCTTGGACTGGGACTACCTTGCCGCCAGCCCGGCAGGGCAGGCGGCAACAGCGATCCAGAACGCGGTGCTGGCCGTCCAAGGACCGACCGGCCTGCTTGCTCGCCAACACCGCGAAATGGTCCGGGACACGTCCCCCGATGACACGGCGTATTGGTCGCCCGCCGGAGCGATCGGCCCACTGGACAGCCCGCCAACCAGTAGCCAGCGCTGAAGGACGGCCGCGCACTCTCACGCCGCTGTCGGCGCCAGCTCCGACCCTGCCGGGGAGGGTTAGGTGCCGAACCGCTGCTGCGCCGCCTGCCGGGTGGTGTCGAGAGCGGCGCCGATGACGGTCCAGGAGTCACCGGCCTCCCGCGCCGCTTCCACGGCGGCGTGCAGTTCCTGCTCGGCGGCGCCCAGGTTCTGCCGGGCAGCGATGATGCGCCGGAAGTTCGCCGCGTCACGGGCCGGGTGCGTGGCCGGGTCGAGCTGGTCCAGCCCGGTGCGGTCGGGGTCTGCCTTGAGCTTCGTCATGGTCATCACCTCATCTCAGATAGTCGTAGGACACCGGACGGAGCCGGTCCGCGTGGATGATCCGGGTCGGCTCGGCGGCTGGCACGGCTACTAGCTCGAGCATCCGGCCATGCCGGTCGGGCCCGAAGGCCAGCAGCCGGTCCTCGCCCTCGTAGTCGTACTCAACGAGGCGAATCGCGTTGGCCCAAGCGTGTTCGATGTCGGCGCCATCGATGCCGTGTCTGCGTGCCGAGGCCCGAACCTCCACACGTCAAGCATGTCTTGACACATCATGGATGTCAAGACGAAGTTGACGCTCGCTCATG
>JBBRCL010000114.1:0-2155 GCA_038204895.1 Actinomycetales bacterium
TCGCGAGGCCCTCCACCCCGTCACGGTCGACGACGCCGTCGGCGATCAGGCGCATGGCCCGTCCCGCGGTGTCGGCGGCGACGTCCCAGCGGGCGCTGCCCGGCACCGCGTCGGGCAGGCACCGCTTGCAGGCGCGGAAGCCCGCGGACTGGGCCGCGGCCGCAGTGGGGAAGAACGTCACGTTGGCCAGGCCGGGGGTGCGCGCCGGGCAGCTGGGCCGGCAGTAGATCCCGGTGGTGCGCACGGCCGTGTAGAAGATCCCGTCGAAGCGTCGGTCGCGGCTCTTCACCGCCCGGTAGCACGACTCGCGGTCGAGTCTGTCGCTGCTCTGCATGGATCGAGTCTGGCTCACGGCGACGAGCCTTTCCAGCGGGAATCGGACATCACATGGCGCGGGACGGACCCTGCAGTCACGGCCGACCACCGATCCCGGCGTCGCGCGCCCTGGCGATCACCTCGTCACGACCGGCGACCCGGAGCTCCGACGAAGCCCCCACCGCGGTCATCCGCACCTCGGGTCAGCGCGCCGAACCTCCGTCCGGTGTGCCCAGGCCGGCCCGTCGCGCGACGATGGCTGCCTGGCCCCGGTCGGTGAGTCGGAGCTTGGTCAGGATGTTCGACACCACGTTGCCGACCGTCTTGGGCGCCAGCCCGAGACGGTTCGCCACCTCGCGTGGAGACCGGCCGGTGGCGAGCAGGTCCAGGACCTCCCTCTCGCGGGGGGTGAGCTGCGGGAACGGGTCTTCCCGGCGCGGCGGGGCAGTGAGCTGGGCGAGGACACGCTGGGCGACTCCGGGACCGAAGACGGCTTCTCCTGCGGCGACGCTGCGTACGGCGCGCTCGATCTCCTCCTGCTCGGCTCCCTTGAGGAGGTAGCCGCGGGCGCCGGCTCGCATCGCAGCGAACAGGGAGTCGTCGTCGCTGAACATCGTGAGCACGCACACCGCCGTGCCCGGCAGCGACCGGGACAGCCCCCGCAGCGCCTCGAAACCGTCAGTGCCCGGCATCTGCAGGTCGAGCAGGATCACATCGGGCCGGAGCAGCACCGCCTCTCGGATCGCCTCGCGGCCGTCGGCGGCCCGGGCGACCACCTCGATCCCGTCGAGCGAATCGAGGAGCGCCGCCAGTCCGTTGCGCATCACGGGATGGTCGTCGGCGACGAGCACGCGGATCATGTCGCCCCGATCGGGATGCGCGCCCGCACCAGGCCGCCGTCGGGACCCGGTCCGCGCTCGCAGGCGCCGCCGAGCTCTTCGGCGCGCTCGCGCATACTGGCCGTGCCCACGCCTGCGCCCCAGGGCTTGGCCGGACCGTCGTCCTGCACCTCGATCTCGAGGACACCGTCGCGGACCACCACCAGGATCGTGGCCCGCGTCGCGTCAGCGTGGCGGACCACAGTGGTGAGAGCTTCCGTGGCGATCCGGTAGGCCGCGACCTCCAGGGCCGCCGGCAACGGGTGGTCGAGGCGGGTCTGCACGGCCACCTCCAGGGGCGCCCCATCGGCTCGGCGCACGGTTTGCGCGGCCCGCACCTCCAGCGCGGGTCCCAGACCGAGCTCGTCGACGGCGACGGGACGCAGGTCGTCCACGAGCCGTCGTACCTCCTGGACTGCGGTGCGCAGGTCGGTGCGGACGGAGGCGAGCAGCACCGCCGACTCGTCGGGCTGGGAGGCTGAGGTGTTGGCGGCAGCGTCGGCGGAGAGGACGACACCGGTGAGCAGGGTGCCCAGCCCGTCATGCAGGTCGCGGCGCAGCCGGCGCCGCTCCTCCTCCCGGGCGGTGACCAGCCGCTCCCGAGCGAGCTGCACGTCGCGGGCTGCCCTGGTTGCCGACACCGCGACGGCCAGGGGTCCGGACAGCATGGCGAGCACCCGTTCGTCGGCGGCCGCGAGCCTCCGCTCCCCGGCGCGCAGCCCGACCTCGAGAGTGGCCCCCTCGCCCAGCGGCAGCTCGACGAGCCCCTCACCCGGACTGCCTGACGAGCCGAGGACCTCACGCTCGACGTCGCGGATCGCGACGTAGGGCAGCCGCATGCTGGCGCGCACCGCGGCCAGCGCCGCGGACAGGTCCCCCAGGGCGCCGCCCACCTCGGCAGCCACCCGGGCGGGGTCACCACGATCGCCGTACAGCGCACGCTCGACGGCGTTCTGCAGGCG
>JBBRCL010000115.1:0-1908 GCA_038204895.1 Actinomycetales bacterium
GCAGCAGGGTGGACTTGCCGTCACCGTTGCGCCCGACGACGCCGATGCGGGTGCCACTCGTGACACCCAGGGACACGCCGTCGAGGATGCGGGTCGTGCCGAGGGCCAGCGAGGCGCGTTCGACCGAGACGAGATTGGCCAACGTGTTCAGCTGCTCCTGAGTCCGGCGGGCCCGGTGAGGACGTGAGCCCCGGCGACAGGTCCGACGGCCCGCTTGACGCCCGATGCCACTCCTGACGCGGTCAGTGACACAGCCAGGTCCAGACCGTGCTCGGTGTCGGACACCAGGAAGGCGACCGTCGGCCCGGATCCGGACACGATGCCACCCAGGGCGCCATACTCCATCCCTGTCCGCAGCACCTCCTCGAGCCCGGGCTGCAGCGAGAGAGCGGCCGGCTGGAGGTCGTTGCTCAACGCACGACCCAGGGCCGCGGCATCGCCGGAACGCAGCGCGGTCATCATCGCCGCAGACGGCACCGGCTCGCGAACCCGCTGGTCCGCCCTCAGCCGGTCGCACTCGGCATAGACAGCGGGGGTCGAGAGCCCGACCTCACCAAGGGCGAACACCCAGTGGTAGGTGCCGCGCCCAAGCACCGGCGCCAACCGGTCTCCGCGATCTGACCCCATCGCCGTACCGCCTTCGAGGGCGAACGGAACGTCGCTGCCCAGCTCGGCACCCAGCTCCTCCAGCTCTGCCTTGGATGACCCCAGACCCCACAGGGCGTCGCAGGCCACGAGCGCACCTGCCGCGTCGGCCGACCCACCCGCCATACCCCCCGCGACCGGGATGTTCTTGTCGATGGTGATGTGAACGGGTGTCTCGATACCGGACTCTCGGGCCAGCAGTCGTGCCGCCCGGATAGCCAGGTTGGTGTCGTCCCTCGGAACCTGGCCGGCGTAGGGGCCGTTGACGGTGACGCCCCAGACGTCATCCGACTCGATGCTGACGTCGTCATAGAGTCCGACCGCCTGGAACACCGTGGCAAGGTGATGGAACCCGTCCGGACGCAGCGGACCGACCATCAGCTCGAGGTTGACCTTGGCCGGCACCCGGGCCGTGACGCAGAGGGCCGACCGGGCCGCGGAGCTCATTGGCTCACCATGGCCCAGCGGGCCGCCGCAATCGCCGCGAAGGCATGAATGTCGAGCTGCTCGCCGCGCGTCCGGGGGTCGATGCCGGCAGCCAGCAGGGCCGTCTCGGCATTGGCCGCCGAGCCCGCCCATCCGGCCAGAGCCGCACGCAGGGTCTTGCGCCGTTGGGCGAAAGCCGCGTCGATGCAGGCGAACACCTCTGTGCGTGACGCCGGCGTCTGCGGCGGCTCGCGCCGGTCAAGTGCGACCAGGCCCGAGTCCACGTTGGGTGCCGGCCAGAAGACCTTGCGGCTCACCGTCCCGGCCAGCCGTGCCTCGCCATACCAGGCGGCCTTGAGACTGGGTATTCCGTAGGTCTTGTTGCCCGGCGGGGCCACGATGCGCTCGGCAACCTCGAGCTGCACCATCACCAGGACCCGCCGCAGCGTGGGGAAGGCCTCGAGGAAGCTCAGCACGACGGGCACGGAGATGTTGTACGGCAGGTTCGCAACCAGTGCGGTGGGCTGCGGGTCGGGCAGGGTGCGCATCGTCATGGCGTCCGCGGCGACGACCTCGAGGCGGTTGCTGTATGCCGGCGCCAGCGCTGCCACGGTGTCCGGCAACGCTGCCGCGAGATTGGTGTCGATCTCGACCGCCACGACCTTGGCGACCTGGGGCAGCAGCGCGAGGGTGAGCGAGCCCAGGCCCGGCCCGATCTCGACCACCACGTCGTCAGGGCGCAGCTCGGCCAGGCGCACGATCCGGCGCACGGTATTGCCGTCGATCACGAAGTTCTGGCCCCAGTTCTTGGTCGGGCGTACGCCCAGACGACCCGCT
>JBBRCL010000116.1:0-1883 GCA_038204895.1 Actinomycetales bacterium
CTTTCAGTGATGAGCTCGGTGAGCAGAGCCGCGGCAGCAGCGCCCACTGGTTGGCGCGATTCGTCACCGATGTCGCTGGTGGAAACGACCACAACATGGTCGAGTCCGTAGCGAGCACGGAGCAACTCGGATCGTTCGGCACTCCCGCTTGCGGGGGAGGTTGAACGCGATGACGGTGTGGGCGACCCACGCCGCGTTCGCCGCGTCCTTCCCGGAGTGCAGGTGGGCCAGGGGCCCGTCCTTGAGCTCGGCGATGACCTGCTCGACGATGGCGTGCTCTCGGTGCCGCTGGTCGGCCTCGACCGTGGTCAGGGTGGAGTTGGTGATGAAGGCGTGGTGGCGCCAGGCGGCGAACAGCTCGTCCTGGACGCTGCCGTCGCAGGCGAGCGGTTGGAGGCGCCGGACGCGGCGCACGACCAGCCGGCAGGGCGCCTGCTCGGTCGTGCGGCGGCCGGTGAACGCGATGTAGGGCACCTCGGCGTGTCGGAGATCCACCGCTGCTCGGCCTCGTCCCACACCGCGTTCGGGTACTTGATGGTGACCCACGCGTCCTCGTCGATGGACCCGATCGCGGACCTGACCTTGGGGTCCATCCGGGCGGTCACCGAGAAACCACGCCCCGTGCCGCAGCGCGGTACCGACGAACGCCCCACCCGTAGGAGGCGCTGTCCGCCCGGCAGAGCAGCCGCCCGTCCGCCCCGGGCGTTCCGGGCGGTGCTGATGGCCTGGGCGAGCAGCCGCCCCGCCCCGGCCGCCGACGCGGTGTTGCGCCTGCGGAGCCGGGCCCGGGCGATCACCGGCGCCGCGACCGGGGACGAGATCGTCGCGAGCTGCACGTTCAGGCCGCGCACCCCCGAGTACCCGTACGCGGCGGCCTGCTTGGCATACCCGTGGACCTGCCGGATCGTGTCGTCGACATCGACGAACGCGATCCCACCTGCGCCGGCGAGCAGGGCCGGCACCCGACCCGCCAGCCCAGCCAACAGGCGCCCGCCGACGGCATCGAGCTGCTGGACATGGCCGTGGGTGAACGAGCGCAGGAACGTGCCCAACCTCGACGGCGCACGCACCCCCACGAACAACCGCGGCATCCCGCCGTGCCGGAGCAGGTCCAGGTCGTCGATGCTGTCCGCGCCGGCCAGCATCCCCGCCACCACCCCCGCGCTCTTGGTGGCCGCGTTCGGCGACGGCACACTCAGCTGCTCGAGCAGGCCGTACATCCCGGCCGAGCCGGCCAGCCCCAGCGCCCGGGCCAGCCCCGCCGCGCCCACCAGGTTCGGGTCATCGAAGACCCCACGGATCGTGTGAGAAGGTTTCACTTACGAGGTGCCCCCTCTGGCCAGTTCGGATCGGATGTCGCAACCCAGATCCTCCCTGCTCAAAGGGGCATCCTCGTCCTACGCCACGCACACACCAGCGAACTTACGGATCAGGGCTGAGAGGTAGAGCGCCTCCTTCTCCAGTTTCGGGCTGAAGGCGCGGTCGTGGTCCTCGGTGAGCAGCGTGTCGGGAAAGGCGTGCTCGAGCAGGTGACGGCTCAACTCGTGAGCGAGGTTTGATCTTCGACGAACGTGATCATGGGCGTCGTTCTCGATGATGATCCGGCATGGGCCGACAGGGATGATGGCCGCGGACCACGCCCTCTTCCTCGTCTCGAGGAAGTGCTTGATCGTCGCCAGCGCGCACCCCGATGTCTTGAGGTCAGAGATGGCGTAGACCGGGATGCCATGTCGCTCTGCCAGCTCCTAGGTGGCTGGTGTTGAACGGGTGTCTACAGGGCCGGTGTGATCGTTCCGGCGTCTGTCAGCCGGGTGTAGGGGTGTTCGTGACTCGTGAATCCTTTTGGTGGCAACGGGTTTCGGGGTAGCTGTGAGCTGTTGGTG
>JBBRCL010000117.1:0-1880 GCA_038204895.1 Actinomycetales bacterium
CGCCCAGGGAGCTCGGGTGACCGGGCCGTGGCGGCCGGTGACGACGGCCGAGTTCGTTGCCCGGGTGCGCCTGCTGGGACGTGGTCTGGTCGCGGTGGGGGTGCAGCCCGGCGATGCGGTCGCGATCATGGCTGAGACCCGTTACGAGTGGGCGGTGGCCGAGATGGCGTGCTGGTTCGCCGGTGCGGTGGTGGTGCCCGTGTACGGCACGTCCGCCGCTGTCCAGGTCGAGACCATCGTCGCCGACGCCGGCGTCAGGCTCGGGTTGGCCGGTTCCGCGGCGCAGGCCGACCTGCTGCGGGACGCGTTGGCCGCGCGGGGCGGGGACGCGTTGGGCGTGTGGACGATGGACGCCGACCCCGGCCATGACCTCGACGACCTTGAGGGACGCGCCGACGCGGTCGGAGAGCAGGTACTGGAGGAGCGCCGCAGCCGGGCGGGTCTCGACACGGTCGCCACGATCGTCTACACCTCGGGCACCACCGCCGAGCCCAAGGGCGCCCTAATCACACACGGCAACTTCGTGCTCCAGGTGCTCAACATCACCGCCGCCTACACAGAAGTAGTCAAGCCCGACGGCAACACGATCATCTTCCTGCCACTGGCCCACGTGCTGGCGCGCGCTCTCCAGCTGGTCTGCCTGGCCAAGGGCATGAGGATCGCCCACCTTGCTGAGCCGCGCGAGGTCGTGCCGGCGCTGGCGGTGCTGCGTCCCACCTTCCTGGTCGTGGTCCCGCGGGTGCTGCAGAAGGTCCAGGCGGCGGCCGCGGCGGCAGCGGCCCGCAAGCACCTTGGCCCGATCTGGGCCGTGGCGCAGGCCACCGCGGTCTCGTGGGGCCGGTTCGCCGAGCGCCTCCAGGACGACCCGACGGCGCGGCCGTCCTCATGGCTCGCTGTGCGCAGGCGCGTGTTCGACCGGCTGTTCTTCTCCCGGCTGCGCGCCCTGCTGGGCGGCCGGATCGAGTACATCCTCTCCGGTGCCGCGCCCCTCGACGCCGACCTGTGCCGCTTCTTCCATGGCATCGGGGTGCCTGCGATCGATGGCTACGGGCTCACCGAGACCACCGCCCCGCTGACCGGGAACCTGCCCGGAGCCATCCACGCCGGGAGCGTCGGCGTGCCGATGCCGGGCACCACCGTCCGGATCTCCCCCGACGGCGAGGTGCTCGCGCGCGGGGTGGGCGTGTTCGCCGGCTACCGCAACGCGGCGGAGGACGCGAACGCCTTCACCGACGGATTCTTCCGCACCGGCGACCTCGGCGACCTCGACGCGTCCGGACGTCTCACCCTGTCGGGACGCTGCAAGGACGTGATCGTCACCTCCGGCGGCAAGACCGTCTCCCCCGCAGCGTGGGAGGGCTCGGTGGAGCAGAACCCGCTGGTGGCCCATGCCGTGCTGATCGGCGAGGGCAAGCCGTACCTGGGCGGCCTGATCCTGCTCGACCCCGACTCGGTGAACGCGTGGGCCGAGCGCGAGGGACTGGCCTCCTCCGTACGGCTGACCGCGCCGGTGGGCGGGGGCCTGGTGCAGGTGGACGACTCGCACCTGCTGGCCGCCGTCGCACGCGCGGTGCAGGCGGCCAACACCAAGCTCGCACGCTCGGAGCAGGTGCGCCGGTTCTCGGTGCTCATCGCCGACCTGACCGAAAAGGGCGGCATGGTCACCCCCACCCTGAAGCTCAAGCGCGCCGCCCTGATGGCGCGCGGGCACGACATCATCGAGAGCCTCTACCACGACCCGAGGAGACACCCGTGAGCACCGTCCGCCGCTGGCTGATCGCCTACGCCGTCACCGGCGTCATCTTCACCCTGGTGGACGGCGCCTGGATCGCACTCGTCGCCTCAGGCGTCTACCGGGCACAGCTGGGCCCGCTTCTGGC
>JBBRCL010000118.1:0-1639 GCA_038204895.1 Actinomycetales bacterium
GACATCCACGCCAGGGCACGCTCCATTGCCGGCAGCAGAGCCTCGACCTCCTCGGCCGGCATCCCCCAGCGCCACGCGTCGTGCAGCAGACACACCCACAGCGGCGTCGCGTCGATCGTCCCGTAGTACAACGGCGGCAGCTCGCGGTCGCTCTCGCCCAGGGCGAAGGGCTTGGCCCGCAGCTCGTGCAGGATCTTGCCGGGCTGCTCGCACGACTCTGCGTCGGTCGTCGTCCCCTGCCGCGCGGCCAGGGTCCGGAGGGTCCCGGCGGCGAGCTCGGTCCCTAGGGGCAGCATCATCCGCGCGGCCCAGATCGAGTCACGCCCGAAGAGCGTGAAGAACCACGGGGCGCCCGCGGCGAGGAAGACGTCGCCCGGGGCGAACGCCGCGGTCATCCGCAGGGTGGTCAGGTCCTCCAGCGCGCGGTCGAGCAGGGCGGCGAGCCGGCGGTCGTCAGCCTCGACGAACGGGGTGGACCACGTCGCCGCCGAGGGCGCCGCGCCGACGACGGCGCCCTGGTCGTCCGCGCAGACCAGCCACTCGCGGACGGTCGGCTCCCCGGGGCGCACGACCGCGTCCCAGCGCAGGACCGGGGCGATCGTGTCGCTCAGGTCGACCTCGGCACCCGGCGCCTCGACGCGCGCTCCTCCGGTGGGGCCGTCGTCGCCGGTCCAGACGACACCACCGTCCTCGGCGCGGGCGGCACGGGCCGCGAGGTCGCGGCCGGACTTCACCTGCTCCAACTCCGCCAGGTCGCAGGCGAGCAGGACCTGCAGCGGGACCCGGACCGGCTCGACCGTCGCTGCCGTCAGCTCAAGGGTCTCCCGCACCATGCCCGGGGTGACCGTACGCGTGCGCCGCAGGCGCACCGTGGGGTCCGCACCGGGCCCGTCCACACCGCGCAGCAGCCCGATCACCTCGACGACCCCCGGCCCTGCCGGGCCCGCCGCGATCACTTCGGGCTCGAGCCCGTCCACCGTCACAACGGCCTGCGACAGGACGCGGACGTCCGCCTGGTAGAAGCCCTGCGCCCCGTGGGCCCGGACCTGGCCGTCCAGCCCGGACCATGCCTGGCTCGGGGCGGTCGTGGCCGCCAGAAGATCGTGCAGAAACGGTTGCAGCTCCATAGGTGTTCCCCTCGGCGACTCGGCGGACGGATGGCTGGGTGGGTGGTAGATGGGTATGGTGCGCGAGCGGGTGCGTCGGGCTGGTGGTGGTGCCGGTCAGACGATGCGCAGCGGAGCCTTGGTACGGACGGCGCGTACGGCGCCCGTGGCGTCGAGGTCGATCTCGAGGTCGTGGCCGGCGACGCGGAGACCCGTGACGCTCACCGCGCCGACCGGGGACGGCGACATGGGTCGCACCTGCAGTGTCCCGGCGGGGACGTCGGCCTGGACACCGAGGATGCTCGACAGGATCAGCGCCGAGGAGGCGGCCGGCCAGGTCTGGACGGGGCAGGCTGCCGGGTACGGCACGACGCCGGGCACCGAACCACGGGCGTCCCCGGAGTGGAGCTCGGGCAGGCGGTAGCCGAACTCGCTGCCCGCGGCCAGCAGGCCCTCGACCAGGCTCACGGCGACGTCGGTATGCCCGGAGCGGGTCAGCCCCGCGATCGCGATGGCGGTGTCGTGGGTCCAGA
>JBBRCL010000119.1:0-1590 GCA_038204895.1 Actinomycetales bacterium
CGGTGCCGGTGCCGGTGCCGGTGCCGGTGCCGGTGCCGGTGCCGGTGCCGGTGCCGGTGCCGGTGCCGGTGCCGGTGCCGGTGCCGGTGCCGGTGCCGGTGCCGGTGCCGGTCACGGTCCCACGAAGATCTGCGCGCACAGCGCGGCGTCGCCGTCGGCAACGCAGGCCACTCCCAGCTGGGTGAAGGCGGGGTCAAGGATGTTGGCCCGGTGACCCGCCGAGTCCATCCAGGAGACGACGACGTCATCGGGCGGCACGGTGGCGCGGCTGAGGTTCTCCCCGGCCGCGGAGACGCCACAGCCGGTGAGGACGTCGTCGAGCGGGGCGTGCTCCAGGGCGGCGGCCCCGATCAGAGCGGTTGCCCGCGCGGCGGCCACCTGGGTGGCGCAGTCGGACGGGGTCAGGGGCTCCAGGCCCTCGGCCGCACGAGCCTCGTTGGTGGCCGCGACGATGCGGGCCGGCTGGTCGGCCACCGGCACGTCGGCGGTGCCCGGGCCGGTGCAGCCCGCGAGCGCCGTGAGCACGGTGAGCACCATCAGCCCGGCGAGCACTCCAGCACGGGTCACGTGGTCATGATGCACCGCCGGCGGCGGGGTGGGTCGCGCGCGGCGCGGCGCGGTCCCACGGCATGCGCCCTGGGCTTGGCTAGCCTGACCGGCATGAGGCTCTCGGTGATCGGCTGTGGCTACCTCGGCGCGGTGCACGCGGCCTGCATGGCCGACCTGGGGCACGACGTCGTCGGGATCGACGTCGACGCCACGCGGGTCGCCGGCCTCGCTGCGGGTCGACCCCCGTTCCACGAGCCGGGCTTCGAGGAGCTCCTCACGCGCGCCCTGGCCACCGGGCGCCTGCGGTTCAGCACCGACATGAGCGAGGTCGCACCGGCGCAGGTGCACTTCATCTGCGTCGGCACCCCGCAGCGCACGGACAGCAACGCCGCAGACCTCAGCTATGTCGAGGCGGCAGTGGCCGCTCTGGTGCCCCTGCTGCGGACCCACCCGGACGGGCGCGTGGTGGTGGTCGGCAAGTCGACAGTGCCGGTCGGGACGACCGAGCGCCTCGCTGAGCAGATCGCCACCGACGCCGCGGCCAGCGGCGCCGTCCTGGTGTGGAACCCCGAGTTCCTGCGCGAGGGGTTGGCGATCCAGGACACCGTTGCCCCGGACCGGATCGTGTACGGGCTCCCGGCCGGGTCGGACGGCGAGGAGGCGCGCGACGTCGTCGACGCCGTCTACGCGAACCTGCTGGCTCGCGGCGTCCCGCGGCTGACCACCGACTACGCGACCGCACAACTGGTCAAGGTGGCGGCGAACTCGTTCCTGGCCACCAAGATCTCGTTCATCAACGCGATGGCCGAGCTGTGCGAGGTCACCGGCGCCGACGTCACCCAGCTCGCCGAGGCGATCGGCTACGACGACCGCATCGGGCGCAAGTTCCTCAAGGCCGGACTGGGCTTCGGTGGCGGCTGCCTCCCGAAGGACATCCGGGCCTTCATGGCCCGGGCCGGCGAGCTCGGGGCGGACGAGGCGCTCGGGTTCCTGCGCGAGATCGACGCGATCAACCTGCGCCAACGGTCGCACGTCGTGGAC
>JBBRCL010000120.1:0-1585 GCA_038204895.1 Actinomycetales bacterium
GCTCGCGGTGACCGAGACCTTTTGCTCACCCAGGAGCACGGGCGCCGAGATCCGGTCCTGGATCCGACGGGCCACCACCAGCAGGTCGTCCGGCACGGGATTGGTCAGCAGCAGGGCGAACTCGTCCCCACCGAACCGGGCTGCCGTGCCCTCCGGTCGGGGGTGGCCGTCCCACGGACGCGGAACGGTCCGGCACACCCCAACGATTCGACGCGCTTGGGCCACTCTTGAGCCCGGGACGGCCGGCCGACGACGTGCACGGGGTGATCTTCGCGGGGACGTTGCGGACGCTCCGCCCTCGCAGCATCAGCGAGGTTGCCTCGGCAGGGGTTGCCTCGGAGGGGAAGATGGGGCTGACGGAGGAGGCGAGATGACCTTTGAGGTGAACAAGTCCGAGGAGCAGTGGCGCGCCGAGCTGAGCCCCGAGGAGTACCTGGTGCTGCGCCAGGCCGCGACCGAGCGCCCGTGGACGGGCGAGCTCCTCGACGAGAAGCGCGTCGGCACGTACCGCTGCCGCGCGTGCGGTGCGGTGCTGTTCCGCGCCGAGACCAAGTTCGACTCGCACTGCGGCTGGCCGAGCTTCTACGCCCCCAGCGCGGGCGACGCGGTCGAGCTGCGGGAGGACCGGAGTCTCGGCAGGGTGCGCACGGAGGTGCTCTGCGCCCGGTGCGGTTCGCACCTGGGTCACCTGTTCGACGACGCGCCGCAGACGCCGACCGGCGACCGGTACTGCATGAACTCGGTCTCGCTGAGCTTCGAACCGGACCCCGGCGACGGCGGCACCGGATGACGGGGCCGGCACCGCGCCGTCCGCGGCGGCCCGCCATGCTGGACCCGCGGGCGACCGACCAGCTGCCCGGCGACCTCGACCCGACGCGGCGCGCCGAGGTGGCGCACACGACGGCCGCGGCGCTGGTGCACCGGGGCCGGGCCACCCAGGACGCCGACGTGCACCTGCGCCTGATCGGCCTGGTGGAGGACGAGGGCCTCGACACCATCGCGGCTCTGTGGTCGGACAGCCCGGCGGCCTCCCTGCCCGGGGCGTTGTGGCGGCTCTACCTGCTGCGCGAATGGGTGCGCCGGGACGCGTCGGCGGTCGCGGAGCGGTACCGGCTGGGTTCCGCACGGGCGGAGGTGCACGACGTCGTCGCGGGAGTTGCCGGTCCGCCTGGGCCGGCCGAGGTGCGCGCCCTTGCCGATGCGGTGCTCTCCGGGGTGTACACCGCCGACCTGGCTGGTGCGCTGGAACGGGCGGCTGCCTTCTGCCGGGTGGTCGCGACGGGCTCGGCGGTCGACGCCGACCTGGTCGACGACTCCGACCTGGCCGGCCGGATCACCCGGGGCGCCTCGGGGCTGGTCCGCACCGCCGAGGAGCTCGAGGGCGCCGCCGGGTTGTGGCGGACCGGGGGCCTGGAGTAGCCGGGCGCTCGGTATTCCCGCGACTCCAGGACTCCTGACATGGCGTCATATTTCGTGTGTGGTCAGGGGTGGGTTTTGACTTCGTAGCGTAGGACGAGGTCGGTGCCGGGGTAGCGGGTCTGGGTGGCGGTCAGGTGCTCACAGAGCTCGGCGATGGCGGTGGTGG
>JBBRCL010000121.1:0-1536 GCA_038204895.1 Actinomycetales bacterium
GCAGCAGGGTGGACTTGCCGTCACCGTTGCGCCCGACGACGCCGATGCGGGTGCCACTCGTGACACCCAGGGACACGCCGTCGAGGATGCGGGTCGTGCCGAGGGCCAGCGAGGCGCGTTCGACCGAGACGAGATTGGCCACCGTGTTCAGCTGCTCCTGAGCCCGGCGGGCCCGGTGAGGACATGCGCCCCGGCAACAGGTCCAACGGCCCTCTTGACGCCCGATGCCACCCCTGACGCCGTCAGCGACACAGCCAGGTCCAGACCGTGCTCGGTGTCGGATACCAGGAAGGCGACCGTCGGCCCGGATCCGGACACGATGCCACCCAGGGCGCCGTACTCCATCCCTGTCTGGAGCACCTCCTCGAGCCCGGGCTGCAGCGAGAGAGCGGCCGGCTGGAGGTCGTTGCTCAACGCACGACCCAGAGCCGCGGCATCGCCGGAGCGCAGCGCGGTCATCATCGCCGCAGACGGCAACGGCTCGCGAACCCGCTGGTTCGCCCTCAGCCGGTCGCACTCGGCATAGACAGCGGGGGTCGAGAGGCCGACCTCACCAAGGGCGAAAACCCAGTGGTAGCTGCCGCGCCCGAGCACGGGCGCCAATCGGTCCCCGCGGCCTGACCCCATCGCCGTACCGCCTCCGAGGGCGAACGGAACGTCGCTGCCGAGCTCGGCCCCCAGCTCCTCCAGCTCGGCCTTGGAGGATCCCAGACCCCACAGGGCGTCGAGGGCCACGAGCGCACCTGCCGCGTCGGCTGACCCACCCGCCATACCCCCCGCGACCGGGATGTTCTTGTCGATGGTGATGTGAACGGGTGTGTCGATGCCGGAGTCCCGGGCCAGCAGTCGTGCCGCCCGGATGGCCAGGTTGGTGTCGTCCGTCGGAACCCGGCTGGCGTAGGGGCCGGTGACGGTCACGCCCCAGTCGTCATCCGACTCGATGCTGACGTCGTCATAGAGCCCGACCGCCTGGAACACCGTGGCCAGGTGGTGGAACCCGTCCGGACGCAGCGGACCGACCATCAGCTCGAGGTTGACCTTGGCCGGCACCCGGGCCGTGACGCAGGGGGCCGACCGGGCCGCGGAGCTCATCGGCTCACCAGGGCCGAGCGGGCCGCCGCAATCGCCGCGAAGGCATGGATGTCGAGCTGCTCGCCGCGCGTCCGGGGGTCGATACCGGCAGCCAGCAGTGCCATCTCGGCATTGGCCGCCGAGCCCGCCCATCCGGCCAGAGCGGCACGCAGGGTCTTGCGACGTTGGGCGAATGCCGCGTCGATGCAGGCGAACACCTCCGTGCGTGACGCCGGCGTATGAGGCGGCTCGCGCCGGTCAAGGGCGACCAGGCCCGAGTCCACGTTGGGTGCCGGCCAGAAGACCTTGCGGCTCACCGTCCCCGCCAGCCGCGCTTCGGCATACCAGGCGGCCTTGAGACTGGGGATCCCGTAGGTCTTGTTGCCCGGCGGGGCCACGAGGCGCTCGGCAACCTCGAGCTGCACCATCACCAGGACCCGCCGCAGCGTGGGGAAGGCCTCGAGG
>JBBRCL010000122.1:0-1552 GCA_038204895.1 Actinomycetales bacterium
CCTCAGTCCCAGCGTGTGCGCTTTCACGGCCTCATCACCCTGTCGGTGATGGCGGCCACCATCATGCAGGCGCTGGACACCACCATCGCAAACGTCGCCCTGCCCCGCATGCAGGGAACGCTGTCGGCCACCCAGGATGAGATGGGCTGGGTGCTGACTTCCTATATTGTCGCGGCGGCCATCACCATTCCGCTCACCGGCTGGCTGGCGGGCCAGTTCGGCCGCCGCCGGGTATTCCTGATCTCGGTCTTCATCTTTACGGTCGCATCGGCGCTTTGCGGGCTGGCGGAATCGCTGACCCAGATCGTGCTGTTCCGTTTCCTGCAGGGCGTGGGCGGCGCGGCGCTGGTGCCGCTCTCCCAGGCGGTGCTGTTCGACATCAATCCGCCCAAGGATTTCGGCCGCGCCATGGCGATCTGGGGCATCGGCGTCACCATGGGCCCGATCCTGGGACCGGCGCTGGGCGGCTGGCTGACCGAGAATTATTCCTGGCGCTGGGTGTTCTACATCAATCTGCCGATCGGCATCCTGACCTTTGTCGGTCTTTATTTCACCCTGCCCGAAAATCGAAACGCGCAGGGATCGCGCTTCGACTTTTTCGGCTTCACCACCTTGAGCATATTCATCACCGCGCTGCAGCTGATGATGGATCGCGGCCAGTTGCTGGATTGGTTTTCGTCGCGCGAAATCATGATCGAGGCGATTGTCGCGGGCGTGGCTTTTTACCTGTTCCTGGTCCACACATTTTCCCATCCCAAGCCCTTCCTCAATCCGCATTTGTTCCAGGACCGGAATTTCGTCGCCTCCAACATCTTCATTTTCGTGGTCGGCGTGGTGCTGTTCGCGACCCTGGCCCTGGTGCCTCCCTTGCTGCAGACCGAGATGCGCTATCCGGTGGTCCTGACCGGGCTGGTGACCGCGCCGCGCGGGGCAGGAACCATGATCGCGATGATCGTGGTGGGGCGACTTGTGTCGCGCTTAGATCCCCGCATGATCATCGCCACGGGCCTGGCGCTGACCGCTTTTTCGCTGTGGCAGATGACGCAATTCTCGCTGCAGATGAACACCTGGCCGATCATCATTTCGGGCATCATCCAGGGCTTCGGGGTCGGGCTGGTCTGGGTGCCGCTTTCGGCGGTCGCCTTCACAACCCTGCCCGCGCACCTGCGCAACGAAGGCACCGCCTTCTTCAATCTGCTGCGCAATGTCGGCAGCTCCATCGGGATTTCGGTGGTGTTCTTCCTGTTCACCCAGAACACCCAGCGCGTGCATGCCTCGATGGCGGAACACATCACGCGGTATAATTTCATCGGCAACAGCGCCGCGGCTGCCTTCAACAGCAGCGGCATCCAGGGACTGGCGGGGCTGGACGGAGCAATCTTCAACCAGGCGGCGATGATCGCCTATATCGACGATTTCCAGCTAATGATGATCCTGACTCTGGCGACGATACCCTTCCTTCTGCTGATCAAGAGAACGCGGCCGGCCGCCGGCAGCCATGCGGTGCTGGACTGATGAAACAAATAACGCTGTCCCTGCTCTCGGCGCTGCT
>JBBRCL010000123.1:0-2711 GCA_038204895.1 Actinomycetales bacterium
TCGCGAGAGCAGACGCTCGGCTTCGTCCACTGGTTGCAGACCGAAGCACCGCATGACGACGACCTCGGACGTGGCTTCAGGTCGCTCCGGCTGCGGCCGGACGTCGCAGGGACGAGCGACGGGCTCGCCGCCGCGCCGTACGTGCGTGAGTCACGTCGCCTGCGTACGGCGTCGCCCGTCACCGAGCGCGACCTCGCCCCACGACCGGGTCGAGCGCGGGCGCGCGCCTTCACCGACGCGGTCGGGGTGGCGCACTACCACGCCGACCTGCACCCGCGAGTCGGAGTTCCTCAGACGCAGTACGCGCCCACCGCGCCGTTCCAGGTGCCTCTGCAGGCCCTCGTGCGCGAGAATCCGGACAACCTCGTGATGGCCGCGAAGAACCTCGCCGCGACCCAGGTCGCTGCGGCCGCCTACCGCGTGCACAGCGGCGAGTGGATCATCGGCGAGGCGGCAGGCGTGCTCGCCGCAGTCGCCGCAGCACGCTCCGCCCCACCGGCACGTGCGCTCGAAGACGAAGCGTTCAGACGGTCCCTGCAGCGCGCGCTCGTCTCCCGCGGTGTCGCGTTGTCCTGGACCATCGACCTGGACCACAGCGACGAGATCTTCTCCGCAGCACAGCTGCTCGTCACCGAGGGAGCACTCGCCGGAGCACGCCTCGAGCGCTTGGACGTCCAACCCGACGCGACGGTCGACGACCGGGATCGGCAGGCCATGCACGAGGCCGCGACCCGCGTCGGCGCCTCGACAGTCATCCCCCCGCCCCTCCACTCGCGCCACGACACATGGCGTGGGCTGGTCCGCCACTACGCCGATCAGCTCAGGATCCCGATCGAAGGAAAGAGTCACCTGTGACCCGTCGACACCCCGTGACCGTAGCGACCTTGGAGGCCGTGCGCGGCGGCCTCATCGTCTCCTGCCAAGCGCGTCCCGGCGAACCTCTCTTCGGTGCTGACCACATGGCCGCGATGGCCGCGTCCGCAGTGGCCGGGGGAGCCGTGGGCGTGCGCATCAACGGGCCTGCGGACATCGCTGCGGCTCGTGCGAGCGTCGACGTGCCGCTGATCGGCTTGTGGAAGGACGGCGACAACGGCGTCTACATCACCCCGTCGCTGGAGCACGCTGCCGCCGTCGCGGCCGCCGGAGCCGACATCGTCGCTCTCGACGCGACATCGCGCCCGCGCCGCGACGGGCTGACCCTGAGCCAGACCATCGCCATCCTGCACGAGCAGCACGGGGTGCTCGTGATGGCCGACGTCGCCTCGCTGGACGAGGGAATCGCGGCGGCTGCCGCCGGGGCCGACCTGGTGGGAACGACGCTGTCCGGCTATCTCGACCCAGGCGGTCCCCCCGCCGGCCCGGACCTGGCCCTCGTCGGCAAGCTCGCCGCCAGCCTGGCTGTGCCCGTCATCGCGGAGGGCCGCATCCAGACCCCGAGCCAGGCCGCCGAGGCGCTCGCTCTCGGGGCGTTCGCCGTCGTGGTCGGTGGTGCCATCACGCGCCCCGCCTCGATCACCGCACGATTCGTCGCGTCGATGGGAGCACATGATGCGTGAGCTGCTCGTCCTCGACCACGTCCACTGGGACCGCGAGTGGTACCGCCCTCACGAGGAGTTCAGGGCCGGGCTTCTCGAACTCGTCGAACGCGTCCTGACCGAGCTGGAGTCCGGTCAGCGCACCGTCTTCCACCTCGACGGTCAGACCATCACGGTCGCGGACGTGCTCGAGATCCGCCCTGAGCTGGAGGCCCGGGTCAGTGCACTCGTGCGTGCCGGACGGCTCACGGTCGGGCCGTGGCACGTGCTCGCCGACAACCAGCTCGTGAGCGCCGAGTGCTTGATCCGCAACCTGCTCATCGCACGGCGGTGGGGAGCGCGACTGGGTTCCCTGGCGCAGGTGGGCTACTCACCCGACGCCTTCGGTCATCCTGCTGACCTGCCCCGGATCCTGCGCGGGTTCGGGCTCGAGACCGCCCTCGTCTGGCGGGGTGCGCCGGTCGAGCATGCACGATTCCGCTGGCGGTCACCGGACGGCAGCGAGGTCTTCGCCCTCAATCAGCGCTACCACGAGGCCGAGGTGCTCTGGGACCCTGCAACGGCCGCTGACCAGCTCACGTCGTTCATGGCACACGAGCAGACGCGTCATCCGGGTGGCCCCTGGGTGCTGATGAACGGCGGTGACCATCTGCTGCCCCGTCAGGTCGCGCAGCGCGCCCCACAGCTCGCGGAGGCGGAGGTCTGCGCCCGAGCCGTCTCGGTCACCGAGCTCTTCGATCTGGTGAGACGATCCGACGACCATGCAGACCTCCCGGTGGTCGAGGGAGACCTGAGGCATCCCGGGGATCGCCTCACGTTCCTGCTCCCCGGGACGCTCTCGGCGCGGACGTACCTGAAGATGGCCAACGTGCGGGCCCAGGCCCTGCTCAGCGACTGGGTCGAACCGTTGGAGGTCCTGGCGCCGTCGGTCGACGGGACCGGACTGCTGCGCCACGCATGGGACCTGCTGGTACAGAACTCGCCGCACGACTCCGCGTGCGGTTGCAGCGTCGACGCCGTGCACGACCAGAACGCGGAGCGCGCTGCCCGCGTCGAGCAGATCTCCCACGCAGGCGTCGACCGGGCGCTCGAACGGCTCGGCCTTCGCGTGCGGGGAACCGCACGAACGCACTCGGGCAAGACTGCCGTGGTGGTGCTCAACCCACACGCCCGGCC
>JBBRCL010000124.1:0-3916 GCA_038204895.1 Actinomycetales bacterium
CTGCGCATGCATCTGCGCTCGAGCCCGATTCGGCGGTAGATAGCGAGACGATGGCTCAGGGCCGCCTCGTTCAGTTAGAGCCGATCCAGCCTGGCCAGACGCAGCCGACACAGACCTACGTCTTGTCGGCGCCCGGCGGAAACTACCCGCAAGCGGGCATGGTGTACTCGCAACCTGGCACGATGGTTGGCCAGCCCAACATCGTGTATTCGCAGCCCGGTGCCGTTTATCCGCAGCCCGGCATGGGCATGCCGCAGCCCGGCGTCGTCTATGCCGACCCCGGCATGAGCTATCCTCAGATGCAAATGCCTTCGTCCGGCCCGGCGATCTGGCCATTCAACTCGCCGACGGGGGCCGCATGCCCTACGCCTTACGCCCAATCCCCCGTGCAGTACCCGTGCAAACCGCGGCAGAACTGCTTTGCGCTTTTCGGCGATTTCTTGTACTTGCGTCCGCGCGGCGTGGACGTCGCGTACGCGCTGCCGCAAGACGGCTTTGGCTTCTTAGGCGCGACGCCGATGGGTGCGGTCGCGTCGATCGATCCAAAGTACAGCCCCGGATTTCGCGTGGGCGGAGCTTTTCGTACCGGCTCGGATTCACAAGTCACACTGGCCTATACCTGGTTCCACAGCTCCGATAGCTCCTCCACGACCACGACTGCGCCGCTGGTGATCAACCCGTTGCCGCTGTTTCCCGGTACGTTTAATTTCGCATCGCTAGCCCAGCAAGCGTCGGCGATGTACACCGTTAATTTTCAGTTTGTCGACGTCGACTACAGTGCGTTGATCTGGGGTAACGATCGCCGTCAATTCGGCTATATCCTGGGCGGAACTTACGGCACGTTGACGCAGAAATTCAACGCCACGTTTCCCTTCGCGCCTGCCGATGGCGTCGAGACGCTTGCTACGACCAGCAACTTTACCGGTGCGGGATTGCGGCTCGGCTTGGAAGGCGAGCAGCGGCTGGGCAAGTGCACCGGATGCATGGTTTACGGCCGCGGAGTGTCGCGCTTCCTGGCCGGTAATTTCCGAGCCAGCTATCAGCAAACCAACACATTCAACGGCAGCGAAGCCGCCACGAACTTTACCGATCATCGCATCGTGCCCGTACTCGACCTGGAGTTGGGCCTGGGCTGGGTCGGTCGCGGCGGACACGTTCGCCTGTCGGGCGGATACCTGGTTTCCGCCTGGTACAACGTGCTGACAACGCCCGGTTGGATCAGCTCCGTGCAGAGTACCAATTTCAGCGGCTCGTCGAACTCGTTGACGTTTGACGGCCTCGTGGCCCGCGCCGAGGTGCAGTTCTAGCACTCGACGATCGCGCGAAGGTCCAATTGTTCTCAACGTCGGGCGGTCTTTCGATTCTGAGAAAGACCGCCTGAATCGGCCGCCGGGCAGCCTTTCGGCCCTCCTTGAAATGCCAGGCCGATCCCTCTTGGCCGGTTGCGCCCTACTCCGAATTCTGCCGAATCGGGCGGCGAATGTCGGCTTTGGGGCCCGGTCGCAATGGAGCCCCCGCACACCTCTCCCAGTGCGAGAGTTGCCAGCCGTGCGACGATTACTCCAGCGCTCCGGCCTCTCCAGTGACAGGCCACTATGGCACCAAAACCTGGGCGACTAGATTCCTGCTCGGCCGTTATCGCCTGGGGGGGACAAGCGCCTGGCGAGGTCGCGCGGAGCCAAAATTCAGTTGCAATCGCAAGTCGGCCTGAATAGTCTGTCAGCAACTCGCCGAGCCGCAAGTCTGCTCGGCGGGTGCGAAATCGGGCCAGACATCACTGACGAAGCAACTTAAGTTCGCACTTTCCGCTGCGCACGAATCGGACCATCGTGCCGTGGCGCAAGCCCCGCCGCCGTTACGCGGCCAGCGGGCTTTTCGTGCGCGTCAGGTTGGCTTGCTCGGCTTCGCGCGCTCTGCCCGAATAGCTCTCCGTGGCGTGACTTGCGCGCCCGCGGAGACCCCGCCCTGCCAACCATGATGCACTGCCATGAAGCGACGAACAGCTAGCAAACCGAACCGGCGCAGGTCGTATCCTCTGCTCCACCGCATGAACTTAGTCAGCGCCTGCGAGGCACTTGAAGAACGGCGCTTGCTGGCCGTGCTGAGCTATACGACGGGCGCAGCCCCAGAAGAGATTTCGCTCGTCAGCGACGGCACCAACTTCAAAATCGTGAAGACCAGCGACTCGTCGCTGCTGGCAGGTCCTCTCGCCATAGCCTCCACCTCCGCCATCAACATTAATGCTACGGCCGGCGATGCCATTCTCCATCTGAACTACGGCGGCGGTTCGCTGGGCTTTGCCGGAACGCTGACGTACACGGCCAATGCCGCCAACACCAATTCGCTCGCTTTGGACAATGGTACCGTCACCACGGTCCATTACGTTGCCACGAATCTTCACGATGGACAAGTCGACGTTACCGACGGTAGCGCATTGCATGTGGCGTACACCGGCCTGTCGCCGATCGCCGACAACTTGAATGCGGCGAACCGCGAATTCTTCTTTTCCGGCGCGGCCGAGACCGTCACCTTGGCTTCTGACGTCGCAGGCAAGATGAAGGTCACGTCCACCGCCGCCGAGTCGGTGACATTCAACAATCCCACCGCGACGCTCACGATTTCCGAATCCGGCGTCACAGCCAACGCCATCAACATTAACAGCGTCGACCCGGCATTTAGCGGCACATTGACCGTCAATGGCGGCGACGGCGCCGACACGATCTCCATCGCCGCAACCGCGGCCATATTCAAGAATTCGATCACGCTCGACGGCAAGGGGGGCGCTGACATCATCAATGTCAACCCGACGAACCTGTCGGCCGTTACCGGCGACATTACGTTTGACGCCGAAACGATGAATATCAATTCAACGTCGATCAGTTCTCCTCTCGGCTCGCAGTTATACGCCTCCAACGCAGGCGTGCCGACCGCAGCGGACATTGAACTGACCGCGCCCACATTGACAATGACTGCGGCTGCAGCAATCCAATTCGTCGTTGGCTCCGCCGTCACCGGCACGTCTACAGATCTGTTCGTCAACGCCAACATCACGAACTTCTTTGGCCCGGTCAACTTGAAGAGCCTGACCACCGTCGCGGCCGGCATCACCAACTTCAGCGCCGACGTCAATACCTCGGGCATCCAGGACTACAAGGACTACGTGAAGGTGTTCGGCGCTACCCGCACCTTTATCTCCACGACCGCCGCCGGCAACATCGTCTTCGAGAAAACCCTCGACGGCACCACCACGCCCACGGCCATCGTCGTCAACACCACCGGCGGCGGCACCACCAATTTGCAAGGGACGGTTACCGCGCAAAGTTTAACCACAGACGTTTTCGGCACGACCACCATCAGTGGCAGCGTAATAACCACCGGCGCGCAAACCTACAACGATCCGGTCACCGTGACCGGCGCCAGCCTGGTCTTCTCAGGTGGCGCGGTGACTTTCAACGGAACCCTGACGGGCGCGGCGACCGACGTCGTCGTAAACTCGGCAGGCGATACGACCTTCAATCAAGCGGTCAGTCTTAAGAGCCTGACGACAAACGCTGCGGGCTCCACCAAAATCAACGCCGACATTACCACGGTCGGCTCGCAGACGTATGGCGATCCCGTCGTTCTGACGGGCGCTTTGCGGATATTTACATCCACCACGGGCACCATTACGTTCGGCTCGACCCTGGACGGTCCTTTGACTTTTGTGATCATCAACTCGCCCAACGCACCGGTCTTCGGCGTGCCTCCAAATATTGCTGGTTGGCTGCTGGGAAGCATGACCGGTCACCCGGTCATCTTTGGAACCGCCGGTCCAGACACCTTCAATATCGCGCTGGTGCCGATACCCAACATGCCGTCGACAGACGTGAAGGTGACGCTCAACAACATTGCTATTATTCCCACGTTCCCACTGTTG
>JBBRCL010000125.1:0-2713 GCA_038204895.1 Actinomycetales bacterium
GGTGGCGGACTCCTAAAAAGTAACGGAGATGCGCAAAGGTGGGAAATGGCTGACTACGTGTCACAACAAATAAGTGTAATGGCTTGAACCTCGCTTGACTGAAAGATGGACACATCGAGCAGAGACGAAAGTCTGCCATAGTGATCCGATGGTGCTGTATGGAAGGGCCATCGCTTAACGGATAAAAGGTACGTCAGGGATAACAGGCTAATGATCCTCGAGAGCTCGCATTGACGGGATCGTTTGGCACCTCGATGTCGGCTCATCACGTCCTGGGACTGAAGGGGGCCCCAAGGGTACGGCTGTTCGCCGTCTAAGGTGGTACGTGAGCTGGGTTTAGAACGCCGTGAGGCAGTTTGGTCCCTATCTACTGTCGCCGCGAATGTTGACTGTCGCTAGTCCTCGTACGAGAGGAGCGGGCTGGTGACGCCACCTGTGAGTCGGTTGTTGGACTACACTGGCATAGCCGAATAGCTGCGTGTTGCTCTTCTAACCACTGAAAGCCTATTAAGTGGGAAGGTCGATGGAAGAAACATTCAGAATTGCGTGGCAGATTACCTCGTTGATAGGCTGGGTGTTTCAGAGAGGTGACTCTTGACTTACCAGTACTAATACCTTGAATAAATGTTACCACCCAACTAGTAGTTAAACATGTTTATTGTGGCAGTTGGAAGTAGTTTAATGGAAAAACTTCGATCTCCAAAGTCGACTTTGCGGGTTCAAATCCTGCCTTCCCTGCTTTTGGTTTTTGTCCGGGTAGTATAATTGGTAGTACAGCGGTTTGCAAAACCGCTAGAGATAGTTCGAACCTATCCTCGGGCTTGTATTAGGTATCGTAGGTTCTTCCCTCTTCCCTCTTCCCTCTTCCCTCTTTCCTCTTTCCTCTTTCCTATTTCCTATTTTTTACGACTGCTACATAAGTTTTTAACTTTAGCGGTTTGTGTTGTGCCCATGGCACAGCATGCTTTTGAGTATTTATATACTCAAAAGCATGCATCATTAGGCAACACATGTTACCTAAGTCTTAATATTTGTTTACACATTTTACTATGGTGTTGAAAGCTTGCAAATTTCTTAAATTTATTCTTCTTGATCTTATTTTTCTAGGGCTAGCTCGTCGTTTTATTTTTTCTCGAGCTAGTTCGTCTATACTAGCTCTTTTTGGAGCATTGCGTTCTTCTACGGGTTTTCATTGCGTTTTTATTTATTTTAAAATTTTTACTATTTCTATATTCTCGGGTGCTCTGCTTTTTCTGATTTTTTGTCTGTTTGGTTCAACCGTGTACGTTCTGGCATTGGAATTTTTGCCGGATACTCTATTTGGTGTTCTTAACTGTGTTATAAATGGCTCTACGTATGCTACGGAGCAAGTAGTAGCTGAAAATTATAAAGCTGCCTCGGCGGCAATTCAAGGTTTGCAGATTCAACCAAAAACTGCTCAAATTATCATTGTTACAGGTTGGAGATCACTGTTGGTTCGGGCTGCAATTACAATAGCAGTTATTGGATTGGGAATTACACTGAAAGCCTACTTTATAAACTCTATTCGCACTAAAGTGCATGATGATGCATTGGTAGACGATGAAGTAAATCAACAAATTGGATATTTGAGATCCTATTTGGATGCATCACGTGTTGAGGAGGCTTCAGTTATAGCACCTAAAATGGTAGCTAGAGCTTTCGATTTGGAAACTTATCGAAAGTTCGGTGCTACCATGATGGAAACTATGAAAAAGGACCCGAAATGGCTAAATGACTATTTGTCACGCCACACAGATGATCTAACCTTGCATACAAGGTATGCATATGATAATCTGACAGTTAGAAATAATAGTATCATTTCTAATGTTATTGAATCAATATCAAATAGTATTTCAAAGACAAACACTGTCCAAGGTATGCGTTTTAACATACCTAGGATTTTCAGTAAGCAGGTTGACCAAAACGTCAACGTGCTAGTGTTCAATGTATTTGTTAGTGCTAATCGGTCTGTGGATAAGACCCTGGCGAACTTGACTTATACGGAGAATTTTTTTTACTTGTGGGAATTGGCCACAAGTGGTGTTGTTTCTACTTTTTCAAAAACTGCACCAATTAGCGATACGCTTGCATATGAATCGGCTCGTAAAGCTTGTTCCTTTATTGTGTACACTATATTTGGTATTGTTGTTTTTGGAGTGACAAGCACAGTATTGAATAATTATGTTTACACTGTTGTTCCAATTTTGGATCTGACAAGTGGTAAAGGTCTATCGCAGGCAGTTGCAAATGCTCCAACATATTGGAGCCTGGCTAGAGACTTTAGTGTATACATATTGTATACTTCTTGTATTAATATAGTTATTACTATTCTTGGGCATTTGGCTAGTTTTCAATATGTAGAGGATATCATTGCAAAACTTGCAAATTATAGAGATTTGCAGGGTACACCTAATCTAAAAATTCTTCGGAATACAATGGAAATAGAATCAAAATTGATCAAAAGCGATTACGTCGCTATTGTTTCAACTTTGACGCTTGAAAAAAATAAGTAAAATTTTACTTATGGTGGTAACCTTTGGTTGCCTACGATACTTATAATTCCTTATTTGTACGATTTTTAGTTGTAAAATACAACTAAAAATTTGATTTTAAAGCTCGCAGAGCTGAACTAATACTTTCAAGTTAAAAAACAATGAAACACATTGTTGCACTTATTTTCCGTATTCTTAAG
>JBBRCL010000126.1:0-2822 GCA_038204895.1 Actinomycetales bacterium
GGACTGCGCGGTTCACATACCGCCAACCGACACGGCCATCGACCCCGATATCTGGCTCGACCAGAAGCAGTTTCCTGCCGGGGTCCGCGCACTCATCGACCGGCTGACGGGCATCTGGCAGACGCGGTGCCTGGAGGTGAAACGTAAGAACAGGATTCCCGAGGACAGCCTCAACACGACCATCACGCCTCGCAGGCGCGAAGAGCTGCGCGACCACCTGAGACCCGCGATCATCCCCGTGCGCGGTGTGGCGCTGCACACGCAGGCGGCGGAGGCCGAGTTGCACCGGCTGACGAAGGAGCAGTACCGCATCCTGGACGCTGCCTCCACCAACCCGCGGCTCATCCTCACCGGGGCGGCCGGGACCGGAAAAACGGTGCTGGCCGTCGAACAGGCATTACGGCTGGCTGAAGGGCCTCCGGCATCTCGGGTGCTGCTCGCCTGCTACTCACGCGCGCTTGCTGATCACCTCGCCGCGCGGATACGAGACATCCCAAGGCGGGCGGACGTGGTTGTCGGAACGTACCATCAGATCGTGATGCGCCTACTCGGTGAGGCCGGGGTTTCCTCCGGTGTGCCCGAAGACTGGCAGGCGTTCAATCGCGCGCTACCGGATTTGCTGCTTGCCGCTATGGAGAAACTGGGCGAGTCCAGAATCCGCTCGTTCGATGCGGTAGTCCTCGACGAGGCCCAAGACCTCATGCATCCGAGCTTCTTCGAGGCACTTGACCTGCTGTTGAAGGGAGGCATCCAGCAGGGTCGGTGGCTGATGAGCGTCGATCCCACGCAGGCCGTGTTCGAGGACCAGTTCGCGACCGATCTGTACTCGAAACTCATCTCCACTTCGCCGACGCTCAACCTGTCGGTGAACTGTCGCAACACCCGGCAGGTGGCGGCATACGTCCAGGGGCTGAGCGGGGCCGGCTGCGTTTCCGTGCTGGGCGTGGAAGGCCCGGATGTACAGGTGCAGTATTACAACAGCGATCAGGAGCATTTCAAGCTGCTCAAGGCGATCGTGAACACACTGGTCGGCGACACGAAGCGGGGATTACACGGTCCCGAGCAGGTGGTGATTTTGACCCCGGACCGGATGTCGCTGCCGCACCAGATTCGGGTCGCGGGGGCGTTTGTTCGCCCGATCACCGAGCAACTGATCCCGGCCCCGTCCGGTTCAATCCGGGTCGGCACCGTTCATTCGTTCAAGGGCCTTGAGGCCACTTGCGTGGTGCTCACCGGGCTGCAACGGATCGACACGACCGAGTCCCGGCGGCTGGTTTACGTTGGCGGATCTCGCGCAAAAGGCATGCTGAAAATCTTGCTACCAAAGTCGTGTAGCCCGCAGGTGCAGGCGTGTATTGGGGATATTTTTGCGTCGCTGGCCGCGCCACGACGGGGCACCGAGGACTTCTCACTTTGAAGGGCGATCTGCGTTATCGAGCCTCTGCTTCACACCCCGGCAGCCTCGCCCGCTTTCCGCATTCGCAGTGCATCGGACACTTCAGGCACTCGGAGCGGATGCAGTTGCAATTCATCGGCAGGCAGTTCCTTCGCAAACAGCATGTGCAGTTCATGACGCACCTCCTGCCTTAAAGCAAAGCGCGATCAAGGCGGGAGCGCGATGTCGGTTGCATCTGTGTGGTGGAGCCCATCAGCCTGTAATTTCGTCGCCCTTTGGCGGTATCCCTCTCCGGGGGAATATGGTCACGTCTCGCCCCGAGGGACGCCATGAAATCCTTGTCCGACATCCCGTTCTCGGTTCTCGATTTGTCTCCCATCCGTCAGGGCGGGACGGCCGCGGATTCGTTTCGCGACACACTGGATCTGGCGCGGCACGCCGAGCGGCTGGGGTTCCGCCGGTTCTGGGTGGCCGAGCACCACAGCCTGCCGGGCATCGCCAGTGCCGCGACCTCTGTGGTCATCGGCCACGTCGCAGGCGGCACGTCCCGCATCCGGGTCGGGTCCGGCGGGATTATGCTTCCCAACCACGCCCCGCTCGTCATTGCCGAGCAGTTCGGCACTCTGGAGTCGCTCTTCCCGGGGCGCATCGACCTCGGCCTCGGTCGTGCGCCCGGCGGCGACCAGCGAACCGCTCGTGCCTTGCGCCGACACCTCGGCGGGAGCGGCGACACGTTCCCGCAGGACCTGGCGGAACTCCGCGGGTACTTTCGATCGGGCGGACCGGGCACCGGGGTCCACGCGGTTCCCGGTGAGGGCCTGAGCGTGCCGATCTGGCTGCTCGGGTCGAGCGACTTCAGCGCCCGGCTGGCGGCCGAACTGGGCCTGCCGTTCGCCTTTGCGTCTCACTTCGCCCCGGACTACCTGCACGAGGCGCTGGCGCTCTACCGCCGGTACTTCGAGCCGTCGGAGCAACTGTCCGAGCCGCGCGTGATGGTCGCGGCGAACGTGTTCGCGGCCGACACCGACGCGCGGGGGGAGTGGCTGTTCACATCGGCCCAGCAGCAGTTCCTGAACCTGATCCGCGGCACCCCGGGCCTGCTCCCGCCGCCGGTGGAGACGATGGACGGTCTGTGGTACCCGCACGAGCGGGCACAGGTGGGGCGGATGACGCGGTGCTCGGCGGTGGGCTCTCCGGACACGGTGCGCCGCTGGCTGGAACGGTTCGCGGCGGAGACGCAAGCCGATGAACTGGTCGTCGCGGGCCAGATCTACGATCACGCGGCTCGCGTCCGCTCGTTCGAGCTGGTTGCGGGATTGCGCGGCGAAGCGAGTAACGTGGTCGCTGCGAGTCGTGTCGGGACGTAAGACTCCGATGCAGGGGTGGAGTAGCAGACAACTCGTCGGGCTAATCCCCCGAAGCCGTG
>JBBRCL010000127.1:0-3824 GCA_038204895.1 Actinomycetales bacterium
GGCGGTAAGACTCATGGTGCTCACCCCGCGACGGCGAGAGGACCCGTGGACTTTCTGCGCCCGAAACCGCCGCGCTGCTGCTGAAAGACGCCGGTTCCGCGGGTCGAGCGAGAATCGACGCGCACCAGTCGTGAATCGACGTAATCCCACAGATCGATGATCTCTTGCGCCGCCTGTGACCCAGGGTCGGTCTCCATCACCGTCTGGCCGTGAATCATGCTGGTCGCGTAGATCGTGCGGTGACACAGCGTGACCGGCGCGACGGTGCCGTGCTGGGAAAGCGCGACCGCGGTATCGCTGGTGATACGCGCGCGCGGCGAGGCCGCATTGACGGTGAAAATCAGCGGTTTTTGCTGGCTCTCGACAATATCGAGCGTCGCGCCCACGGCGCGCAGATCATGCGGCGACGGCCGCGTCGGAATGATGACCAGGTCGGCGAATGCGACGATCTTGCGAATGACGTCGGTCACCGCCGGCGGGGTGTCGATAAACACCAGCCTGACGCCCGAGCGGGCAAGCTGATCAAGGTCCTCGTGGAGGTAATCGACCTGCGCCTTCATGAACAGCGGCGTCTCGGCCTGACGAGCGTTCCACCATTGGGCGAGGCTGCCCTGCGGATCGGTGTCGATGATCGCGACCGGGCCGCAGCCCTTGCTCTCGGCCTGAACCGCGAGATGACCGCACAGGGTCGTCTTGCCGGAACCGCCCTTCTGCGAGGACACAACGATGACCTGCATCGCCCCCTCATCACTGTCCTGACCGTCGGTAGCGCGGGTATCGGCCGGACCTGCCCCCTTGGGCGGGTGGAACGTCAGCATCGCTATCTCCTTTCGCCGTCGCAGCCACCCGGAACGGCAGATCGGTCGCGCGATCGTGCGTGTACTGGTCCGAGGATGAGGACTGGCGCGAAGCACCGATCGAGTTCAATAGTCTTTAGAAATCCCTTTCGGGAACAAGGCGCCATATCGACCATTCAGCCCCCGGAAACAAAAACATTCATTCCAAGCTTCGGCTAAGAAATACCACAGCCGAGGGATGACTTCCATTGATTGATTTGAGAGCAATTTTTAGAAATGGAGCACTACAACAGATTGGCTATAGCTTGATTTAAATTTTGCCGAATATTTTACTTAATAATAAAACAAACCTGCTGACGTCATGATGACGATCTCGTTCTCGATCTGCTCCAAGGCTCATGCGAGCGCGGGCGCCTTGGGTCAACAAACTCTCGGAAGGGCTTCAGATCGAGGACATCGAGACGGACACCCGGCGTCTTGACGGCACGACGCCCGAGACCGGAGAGAGATATAGATGCCGAAGAGCAGGCCCGACGCTTAGGGCACGATATGGCAGTTAGCCAGAAGGGAACGAAGCAGATCGAGGCGTCGACAAAATCGTACGCCGGCCCACAGCGTCGCGCCGTAGCGGAGAAAAAGGCGTGGCTCCGGAGGAGGGATTCGAACCCCCGACCCAGCGGTTAACAGCCGCTTGCTCTACCACTGAGCTACTCCGGAATGCCCTTGGAGGCGCGGACCGGACTCGAACCGGTGTACGCGGCTTTGCAGGCCGCTGCGTAGCCACTCCGCCACCGCGCCTCGGGACGGCGGAATGCGCGCACGCACGCAACCCCGCAGCGGCCCTAACAATAGTCATCGCACCTGATCCGGTCAACGTTGCTCGTCACAGACAAACGACGCTCGCGGCGATCTCGAATTTCAAGGTTGCCAACGAACGGTCCGCGCCTGTATGCGGGGGATACCATATTCTACAAGCCCGTAGCGGTTCCACGAGAACGAGCGCCGCGCTAACCGCCAGGCGCGGAGGACCAAGCATGCTTTATGTCGACATTCCCGGACACGACGAACTGCGCGCCCTGCTCCAGCACCGTGGCGCCGCGAGCGTCACGATCTACCTGCCCACCACGCCCCTGACGCAGGAGATCGGAGCGAGCCGAATTGCGCTCGGCAACCTCGCGCGCGATGCGGAAAACCAACTCGTCGCCGCCGGCGTCGACGGCCGCGATGTCGCGGCACTGATGGAGCAGCTAGGAGAGCTCGCCGAGGACGTCGTTTTCTGGGCGATGCAGGCGCGCAGCCTGGCGGTTCTGGCGACGCCGGAAAGCCTGCGCACCTACCGTTTGGCCAATACGCTCACGGCGATGGTCGAGGTCTCGGACCACTTCCACGTCAAGCCGCTGCTGCGCGCCGTGACCTTCCCCCAGGCGGCCTACGTGTTGGCGCTTGCCGGGGGTGGGGTGCGTGTGCTGGAGGTCTCGGCTGACCTGCCAATCACCGAGACACACGTCCCCGGCCTGCCGCACGACGCCGCGAGCGCGGTCGGCAAGGCGAGCATCAAGGACCGCTCCCACAGCGGGCGCATCCACGGCTCTGAAGGCCAGAAGGTCCGGCTGCGCCAGTATGCGCGCCAAGTCGAGCAAGCGATGCGTGACCTGCTGCGCGGCAGCGACGTGCCGCTGATACTGGCGGCGAGCGACACGCTGACGTCGATCTACCGCTCGGTAAACACCTACCCGCATCTCGCCCAGACCGGCATCCTCGACAGTCCCGAGACCCTGAGCGATACCGAACTCGGTGCCGCCGCGCGGAACGTGCTGGACGAAATCAACGCGGCCGAGGTCGCCGCGTGGCGCGAGCGCTTCGAGGAGCGTTCCGGCCAAGGGCGCGGGACGACCGATGTCGCGGTGGCCGCGCGCGCTGCCGTGCGCGGGGCGATCGACTCCGTGCTGGTCGATATCGACGGCGCGGTGCCTGGCTCGCTCGACTCCGCGACCGGCGCGATCACGCTGGCTGAGACCAACGATGCCGTCTCCTATGGCGTGGTCGACGATATCGCGCGCCTCACGCTGCAGGCGGGCGGGCGCGTGCTCGCCGTGCGCCAGGCCGACATCCCCGCCGGCGGGCTGCTCGCCGCCAGCCTGCGCTACCCGCTCGCTTGACCCGCGGTCGGGCGCGTCAGCCCGGCGGTGCGCGGACGCGGACGCGGATCGTCGCGCGACCGGCTTTCGTGGTGCATCATGGCGTGTCATGCGGCACGGACACGGCGACGCGGGGATGGAATGTTGCGCTGCAATATGATAGGCTTTCTTTCTTCTCTGGACCGCGAGGGAACATCGCCAGCGCCATGAACCAACAATATTTGCGCGAACGGATCATCCAAATCCTCAAGCAGGTTGCGCCCGACGCGGACGTCGAGCATCTTGACCCCCGCCACAGCTTTCGCGATCAGCTCGATATGGATTCGGTGGATTTTCTTAATTTCGTCCTCGCTATCGAGGCGGGGCTCGACGTGCGGATTCCGGACGAGGACCATATGAACTTGTCGACGCTCGACGGCTGCGTCGCGTACTTGAGCCGGCCGCCGGTCGCGCGCGCATACGCCGAGGCCGCCCACGGCTGATCGACGCGGATCTTGCGCATCGGGCGTTTTTCATGCGCCCTCGCCTTGGATCACACGCTTCTCTTCGCGGTCGGCGCATGGCCGCCGCATGATAGGAGGCGTCTCAATCTGTCTCGCGAACCTTCGGGGCGCTTTGACCCTGAGCTCGACTTTCCGCATTTCATGCGGCGTAGCAGAGAGTCTCGGTGAATCTCCGGAGGAGGCCGGCGGGGATTTCCACGGTTTCCGCGTCATGCCGGGACAGCCATAAATCCGGCGGGCACCAGAGGACGCGGCGGACGGTGGCGATGGCGTCGCTGAAGGTCAGTTCGGACTTGCCATACCAGCCGGCCGTTCGGGGACGGATGGCGGCGCCACGGGTTTCGATCAATCCGTGCATCCAGATCGTCACCAGGGAGAACAGCCCG
>JBBRCL010000128.1:0-1765 GCA_038204895.1 Actinomycetales bacterium
GCTTCGACCAGATCATCCCGCTCGGACGCACGGGCGAGCCCTCCGACTGCGCAGCGGCAGCCGCGTTCTTCGCATCGCCCGCCGCGAACTGGATCACCGGTCAGTTCATCGACGTGGCCGGCGGTCAACCCAACTGAGCTGATTCGCGCTGCTGACCGCTGTGAGCAGGTACGACGTGCTGCCCTGAGGAGTGGGGTTCCGACAACGTTCAGGTGTTCAACGCCCAGTATTCTGCGGATCCGGACACGGACAACGGGGGAACCAATGCCGGAGAAACCTGCTCTGCAGTTCACCATCAGGACGAACATGCCGAAGGCCGGAAAGGTCTTGACACTCGACACGACCTCCTTCGTGAAGCTCGGCTTCGAGGATGGAAGTCCCCCGGTCTGACGGACGGGTTGGTTGTGGGTGATCATGCCGCGTTTGCGGTCTCGTAGTCGAGGGGGCTGAGCCCTTCGTTGTAGCTGTGGCGGCGGTGCGGGTTGTACCAGCATTCGATCCACTCGAACATTGCCGCGGCGAGCTGGTCACGCGAGTGCCAGTCGTGCTGGTCGAGGAGCTCTCGTTGCAGCGCGGAGAAGAACGCCTCTGCCACGGAGTTGTCGAAGCAGTCGCCGATCGAGCCCATCGATCCGAGCAGTCCGGCATCTCGGAGTCGGTTGCCGAACAGCCATGAGGTGTATTGGGCTCCGTGGTCGCTGTGAGCCACGACTTGGCCCTTCGGCGGTTGGCGTTTCCATGTCGCCATCTGGACTGCGTCGGCCACGAGTTCGGCACGGATGTGATCCGCGATCGACCAGCCGACCACGCGCCGGGACCAGGCGTCGATGACCACGGGATCGCTTGGACTGAGTGCATGCGCTGCCCACCGACCACGTCCCAGCGCGAACTGAGGCAGCGGGGCATCGTCATGGTGTGTCGAGTCGTCGTGTCGACGACGACGCTACGGGCGTCGTGTGGTTCACGCGCCGGGTTCTGGTGGCCCTTGGCGCACAACACCCCACCAGTCGGCGATCTGAGCGGCCAACCGCTCTGTGTAACTCGCCGTGAGCTCGTCTGCATCGGCCGGCGCCGCCTGGTGCTCGGTCGGCGGCAGTGACGATGCACCCACGATGGGATCGATGAACTCGAGATGAACCGATTCGACGGCCTCTCGGATGCTGGGCGCCGCATCCTCATGGTGGTCGATCGTTTGATGATGAATGAAGCCACGATGGTCGTCGAAGGCGAGCAATGTGTAGTACACCCGCTCTTCTTGCCCCCGCCAGTACTCGTAGTAACGCAGCGCGGGCTCGCTGCCGTGACTCGCGGAGTACAAGTCTCGGGCGATCTGCTCGAACTCGCGTTCCTTACCCGGCTTCACCAACATTCGAGCGAGAATCGTTGCCATGCGGCTTTCCCTTCACAGTGTGTCGAGGTGGCGCGTTCGGTTGACGGTACACATCTGAACCGGGTCCCGAACAGTTGGATGCTTCGGGGTGCCCTGCTCCCATCTCCGACCACGACGACCAGTTCAGCGGCCCGCCGTCCTCGGTCGAAAGCCGATCTTCAGCGCGGAGAGTGCCCGCAAGAAGTAGTTGGGTGCGATCCTCAGATCCGTGTCGTCGACGAACCACATCTCATCCACGCGTTCGACCAGGGCCCTGAACCCGTAGAGCAGTTCTCGTCGGGCCAGCGGCGCACCCAAGCAGTGGTGCATTCCGAAGCCGAAGGCGAGGTGCTTGTTGACATCGACACGGTCGAGATCGAATCGAGCGGGAGCATC
>JBBRCL010000129.1:0-1998 GCA_038204895.1 Actinomycetales bacterium
GAGATGTGAAAGCGCACGGTGTCGCTCATGGTCGCCTCAGTCGGTGGGAGGTGCGGGATCACGCGAAGTAGGTGTCGGCCTTGCCGTACTCGGCGTACTTCACTTTGAGCCACGCATGGAACTCGTGGTAGTGCTTCTGGCGCTGGTCGCCGCCGTCGGAGCGGGCGTTGTAACTGAGGTACAGTTGCCGCCGCCACCGGTCGGACACGTTTGGGTCGGACCGGTGCGGGGTGAACCCGCCGAACACCGCCACGTCGCCCGGCTCCAGCGCCAGGTGGACCGCTCGCGTCTCGTCCACGGTGCCGGCCGGCAGTTCGTGGTACTGGCCGTCGGGCGGGGCGAGCGGGCCGTTGTGGTGGTAGCCGGGGTAGACGACCGTGCACCCGTTGTCGCGGTCGGCCGGGTCGAACGGCACCAGCACCGTCAGGAACGAGCGCGGGAACCCGTCCCACGCGATCCAGTCCTGGTGAAGTCCGTACCCCTTCACCCCCGGCGGCTTGTAGATCAGCTTGTCCTTGAACAGCCGCGCCGGCTCGCCGTAGAGGGTCGCGAGCAGGTCGAGCAGTCGGGGGTGGAGGGCCAGTCGCTCGCACGCCGGGCCGATGTCGATCACCGGGTCGAACGTCTCGAACGTGCACTCGCCGGTGAACACGTTGTTCTGCCACCGGCACCGCAGGTTCTTCGCCGACTTCAGGTGCGCGCAGTCCGCCAGGAGGCGGTCGGCCTCGGCAGACGCCTCACGCATGAGGTCCGAATCGAACAGCCCACGGGCGACGACGAACCCGTCGCGCTCGTAGGAGAGCCGCAGGTCCGTGCCGGTCGGTGCGAGTGCGGTGACGGTCACCATGTCGGGTCGTCCTCTTTCGGCAGCCGGGCGGCCTTCGGGAGCGGGGTGACGAGGGCCGCGACCGCGAACCCGGCAGCCACCAGGGCAAGGTTCTGTACGATCGGGGAGTAAGAGCCGTAGGCGCGGTGTCCGGCCGCGAGGATTAGCGGCCCGGCAGCGGATGCCAGGACGGTGAGCAACTGGGCCGCGCCCTGCACCTGCCCCAGGTGGGCCGGGCCGAACGCCTGCCGCCAGACGGTGAAGAACACCACCGTCAGCACCCCGCCGGCCACGCCCATCGCGGCCGCATAGGCATACACCTCGATCAGGGCGGACACGAGCGGGAAGCACGCCAGCGCACCGGCCTGGATCAAGAGGCCGCCGGCGAGCAACACGCCCAGCCGCACCCGCGTCGCCAGGAACCCGGCCGCGAGGTTGGCCGCCAGCCCGATGAGCGGGGTGGCGGTGGTGACGGTCAGGAACACGGACCGGTCGAACCCGCGCTCGGCCAGGAGCGACTGGCTGAACAGCGACATGCCGGCCGCGACCAGCCCGTAGAACGAGGTCGCCAGCCCGAACACCCAGAAGGCGGGCGTCGCCAGCGCCCCGGCCAGCGTCACACTCCGCTCTGCGTCGGCCGCAACTTCGACCGTTTGCTGCTCGCTCGCGTCGGTCTTCGGTTCGCGAACCAGCACGAACGCGATCGCTCCGAACCCGACCAACGCCCAACCCAGCCCGGCCCACAGCGTTCGCCAGTCGGCGTGTAGTCCCTCGAACGCGGCCTTCACCCCGGCGAACGCGCCCATGAAGCCGAGCGCGACGAGGAACGAGTACACGCCGATCACCGCGCCGGGCTTGTTCCCGGCCACCTTGCCGACCAGCGCGAGACTCACCACCGACAGGGCGCTCTGGCCCAGCCCGCGCGTGAGCAGGACGAGCAGGAACAGGTCGAGCGGCACGGCCGACCACTCGACCCCGCCGCCGAAGAACACCTCCGGGGCCGGCAGGCGGACCGTGCCGCCGCCGACCGCCACCCCGCTCATCGCCAGAACCGTCGCGCCGAGGGCGAGCAGTACCGCCGCGAGGACGAGGCGCACGCCGAGGCGGTCGAGCGCCCACCCGACCGGGACGCAGAACGCGGCCCCGGCGAGCGTCGCCCAGAAGTTCAGCGC
>JBBRCL010000130.1:0-2939 GCA_038204895.1 Actinomycetales bacterium
ATAAAGACGGCGATGATATACTTGACGTACCAACCCTCAAAACGGTATCCAGATACCGTGACAGGCCGGTACTTCAAGACCACCGGGCGGCCCCGGATATATCAAAGCCGTTTTTATACCGGTGCCGCCCGTTAGGACTGCCCTATGGGGCACAAAAAACTAGAAGCGTGCATCCGCGCCTTCCGTAGTTGGGAGGCTGAGCAATTCATGGACTTCGATTACCAGTCAGCGGCCACTAGCGGCGACGTTCTTCGTCTTCTTTGGGCGCTTAGCGTTGCCCAGGGGAACGCCACGCTTGCGAAAGAACTCACCAACGAGATGGCCAAGCCTTAGAGTTTCATCAGCCTCTGCTCGTAATTCAACGGCTGTCCATTCTTTTTCGTTGTGATCGACCCCTTTTATCAAAAGGCCGCCCTTTGCTTTGATGACCAATGGTTTGATTGACTTTGGTTTTCGGCCCTTGATCCAAAGGTTGTGCGCAACGTTGTTTCGCAAATTGGATTTTTTTTGTACTGCATCGAGTAGTTTTTCAATTTCCCTATAGTCCGCTTCGCTCAACGCGGCATGATCTATACAAACGCGCATCAGATTTTTTAAAGAATCATAGCTATGTTGAGAAAAAAGGATCAGGAACATTCCTTCGGGAACCTGAAGAAGGTGCCCAATAATATTGGCGTACACACCTTCAATATGGACAAAGACTTGAACTATGTAGCCAAAAGCTTTGAAGTGTTCTGCGGATACAGGTGATCCGCGAAAGGGCCAGTTTCCCATGAGCAAGACTCCCGACAATTCCCGCGATGCGGTTCTGACGAGAATGCTTAAAACGCCACCCAAGCCCTTCACGCCCAAGAAGGACGGTAGCCCGAGTCGGCCTAGCAAAGAGAGCAAGGCGGCTAACGCGAGAATCGATAAGCGCGCGAAGGAATGATTGGCCCACCTTGATATATGAATCAGAAAGACTCAGAATCGGCGCATGGCTACTATCGGCGCGCAAAACCAGACGCTTCAGCAATGTTCCCAGCAAGATCAACTGCTAGGCCCGGCGTCATCCGCAATACAATCGTTCCTTCCTGATGAGGGTTGGTTAGTACACGAATATGCACCACCACCGCTCCTCCTTCAGCAAATGCTCTTGCTGATTGGCACAACGGCATTACGAATGGCCCGTGGCCGTCTAATTTCATCTCATCCATTATTGCCTCCTAATTTGAGGCAACCCTAAGGTGAGTCTTGCGCCACGCCTTCTTCCCCCAAAACTGGCGGCGAAAAGGTGCAACTTCATAGCCGCGTAGCTTGCGCCAGCGGATGAAGCCAAGGGCTTGCTGCCTCACGGTCTTAGGCTTGGTTAGTCCGCCGATATGTCAGGCGCTTGCCGTTGATGCCTTCCAGCACTTTGGCGGCGCGCATCGTATCGTCCACGCCAACAGCGGCGCGGTTGTTCTGGCGGAAATCGAACTCGGCCAAATAGCGGTCTAAGTGCTGTTCGCCGCAATGCTGGTAGGTGCCAACCATGCCGCGCTTGAACACTGAGAAGAAGCCTTCCAGCGTGTTTGTGTGGACCTTGCGGCCAGCCTTACCGGGGCGGACGTATTCGTTCGCATGGTCAACAGACTCGTGAATGCGGACCGCGCCGGTATTCTTGTACATGCCAGCGCCGTCCGTATGAAGGATGGAAGCCGGATCGACATTGGCGCGGATGATGTCGGTAATTTCCAGCTTCGTGCCGTCCTTGATGCGCTTGGAGCGGACATTGCCGCCGCGCTCGACCAGGCTCAGGACTTTCATCTTGTGATGATAGCCGCCCTGCATCGGACGCTTACGCTTGCCATCGGCTTTACCGATATACGTCTCGTCAGCTTCCACGATTTTGCCGTAGCCGCCCAAGGGAGGCTCGCCAGCGGCGGGGACCATCGCCTCGCGGATGCGGTGCATCATAAACCAAGCGGTCTTGTAGGTGACGCCTAACATGCGGTGGATCTGATGGGCGCTGATCCCCTTCTTGGAAGCGGTCAGCAATTCGGTCGCCAGCAGCCACTTGCTCAGGGGGATTTTGGAACGCTCGAAAACCGTCCCGACAGTCACGCTAAAGGGCTTCTGGCAGGGGCGGCATTTGTAGACGCCCGGACGGGTGCTCTTGCCCTTCAGTTCGACCGAGTTATCGACCGTGCCGCAATGCGGGCAGACCCGACCGTTGGCCCACTGGAGCGATTCCAGGTGAGCGCGGGCCGCGTCGGCATCGGTGAAGATTTTATCGGTCAGGTTCATAGCCACACACTACAGGATGAGGTTGGTACGTCAAGTACACAATCCCCTGCCTCTTGACCGTGCCACTGTTACAGCATAGTGGAACAGTCATGACCGACACCCTTCCCCGCAACGCCGCCGCCACGGCCAACAGCCGCGTCGCCCTGTACGACGCCCTGCTGTCACTGACGACGCGCGACGAAGTCGACGCCTTCCTCGCCGACCTGTGCACGCCTTCGGAGGTGCGGGCCTTCGCCGAGCGCTGGGAGGTCGCCCGCCTGCTCGACGCCGGCGGCAAGTCGTATCGGGAGATCGCCGCCGAGGCCCAGGCCAGCCCGACCACGGTCGTGCGGGTCGCCCGCTTCCTCAAGGAAATGCCGCACCAAGGCTATCGCCTGGTGCTGGACCGCCTGAAACTGAAAGTCTGAGTACCCCGTCATGAGCACCGTCCAGGGCCGGCTTCGCATCGCCGTGCAGAAATCCGGCCGTCTGGCCGACCGCAGTCTCGACCTCGTCCGCGACGCGGGCCTGCGCGTCATCAAGGGAAACAACGACCTGCTCTACCGGGTCGAGAACTATCCGATCGACCTGTTGCGGGTGCGCGACGATGACATCCCGACCTTTGTCGCGGACGGCGTCTGCGATCTCGGCATCGTCGGCGAGAATGTGCTGGAAGAGGCTCGCAACGGCGG
>JBBRCL010000131.1:0-1697 GCA_038204895.1 Actinomycetales bacterium
TCGACGAGGACGTGAACGCCGGCTTCCAGCGCCCGGACCGCGGCTTCGGCGTGGAGGGGGTGCGGCGTCCCGATGATGACCGCGTCCGGCCGCGCGTCGCGCAACATGGTCGCGAGGTCGGTAAACGGCTTCGCGCCGTACTGAGCGGCGAAGCGATTCGCACGGTCGGCGCTGATGTCGCACGCGGCGACGAATTCGGCTTCGGGGATCGCGGCGAGCGCCGCGGCGTGAATGGTCGCGACTTTGCCGCACCCGACGAGAGCCACGCGAGTTGTTTTCATGCGGCTAGTGTAGCCGAGCGGCGGCCCTACGCCGGGAAGTGCTGCGCCGTAATCGCGCGCAGGAACGCGAGCGATTCGGCCATCTCCTCCATGCCGTTCATGCCGTCCTCAATGCTCACCCACCCGCGATAGCCCACGGCCGCGAGGATTCGGAAGATGGCGTCGAAGTCGTTCAGCCCCTTGCCCGTCACACCGTGACGGAGCTTGTCGAAGTAGCCGATGCTGCCGTCCGCGGCGCGCAAATCATCAAGGGTCGCGCCGTCGGCGAGGTAGCGGTCGGACGCGTGCATGCTCACGACGCGGTCCGCGACCGCTTGCAGCAACTCGATGGGATCGTCCCCGGCGACGACTGCGTTCGACGGGTCGTACTGAACGCCGAAGTGCGTGCGATCCGAGATGGAGTTCATGAGGTCGAGGAAGACGTCCTTCTTCTGCGCGAACTCCGGGAACTTCCAGAACCCGTCCTTGTAGTGGTTCTCAAGCCCCAAAATCACGTCGCATTCGCGTGCGACCGGGAGCACCGCTTCGATGCACTTAACGCACCACTCCAGCCCCTGCTCGCGCGACACGTCCGGGTAGCGCTGCCCGCTGAGGACGCGGCACACGGCCCGCGGCCCGCCGAGCCGGCGAGCGACGCGAACCATCTCGCATTCCTTCTCGATGGCGCGTTTGCGGGCGTCGGAGTCGGGATTGGTGAAGTCCGGGGAGCAGCAGAGCATGGGCATGTCGCGCCCGGTGGCGCGGATGGCGTCCGCGACCGAGTCGAGGTAGGCCGGTTCGAGCGAGGTGAAGAACCCCTCGTACATTTCGAGGCCGTCGCAGTCGAGCGAGCGGGATTGCTCGATCCAATCGAACACGCTCATGCTCCGCGTGCCGGCGATGGTGTCGAGGTAGCACTTCGGGAACGCGGAGATGCGAAGGGGCATGATGTTTGACTTCTACCGAAGGGACAGGAGCGTTGCTATCGCCAGTACCCCACACCGAATCGTGTGACCTCACCAGATTGCAACTCGGTCACTGTTCCGTCGGGACTAACCCGAAACGTAACCGTTCACGCCTTGCGCAGGAGTGAAGGCGTGGATTGGTCGGCGAGGTTGGCTTTGACGGCATCCACCATCCAAGCGAAGACATCGCGTTTTTGTTGTCGGCAGGTCTCGATGACGCTCAACATCCGCTCCACGAATCGGCTTCCGTTTGCCGACTGTGTACCGAACGACAGCTTCCGCCAGATCACGGCGTGACGCAGCGAACGCTCCGCCGCGTTGTTCGTCGGTTCCACGCCTTCCACATCCACGAATACCCACAAACGGGCACGATGCTCCCACAAGTCCGTGCAGAAGCCACGCACCCGATGGTTGCAGTAACCACGTAAGAGAACGCTCTCCACGCGCTCGCGGATTGAGTGCATCTGCTCCC
>JBBRCL010000132.1:0-6781 GCA_038204895.1 Actinomycetales bacterium
GTGGAGGGGGCGCTGGCCTGGTAACGGAATGCGATAGTCGATCCACTGAATACGGCCACCTTTAGCGATAACCTTCTCCACCGCTTCGGTGGCAATCTTCGCACTGAAGTTCTTCTCAAACCATGCCCAGTAATGCCCCCAGGCGGCCTCATGCTCTTGATCGGTGGAGAAGCTGTGGCGCTCTGGATAAGTCGGCGGGTTTTCTTCTCCAGCCTTCAATTGGTCAAAGATAGTGACGACTTGGCCCTTATCGACCTCCGCCGCCATAGGTATAAACTTCGTGCGGGCGGGGAAGTCGAGGAACGCGAGCGCCCTGGGGAGTCCGCTGATGAACTCTTGATCGTACCATTCAGGTAGAGTCGGATCGGTCACGACCTTTATGCGTTTTGGTAGGTTAGCCAGATAGTGAAGGGTGAGGTGCACGAGCTGCCGCTGAGGGGTCTCTATGGAATGGAACTCGACGGTCTCGCCTCGCGTTTCAGAACGTGCCCGTTCATGCTCTGCGCCGATGCTTCCTTTGCCCTTGATGTCAAGGAAGGGAAGAAAGGAGGTGATGAGCTTCGAGAGTGAGATCTCTGCCTCCGCCGACCCTTTGAGCGTTGTTGTTTGACCTTTATAGCGATCTAGGGAGATGACGGTCTTGCCTTTTTGGCCTTCGGGGCGCACCACGGCGTCGTAGAAACCGGCGATCTGGTCCTTGTCAATGAAGAGAGAGGCATCCGCCAGCCAAGCGAGTGAAGTACCTGTTTCTTGGAGCGAGGGTTCCTTCCTTGGTGATGCGGGGATTGCCGTCGTGCTCATGAGATTCTCCTTAAGGGTTTATTCGGGTCCCTTCTTGATTAGTATCTACATACCTAGCTTTTTTGGAGCCAGGGGCGTTCAACTTTTTTAAGGGATGCGTAGCTCTACTCCTCGACCACCGTTAGGTGTAGGGCAATCCCAACGTAGATCGCAAATAGTACAGTCACTTTCGCTAATTACTCCTACAGCTGCTGGTGGCCAGTGGTTCACATCACGTGCATTCTCAATCTGTGCGACGGTTGCAGTAAATGCTGTGACAGCTTGCTCTACCTCAGCTGGATCTAAACTTACCTCCATTACTGCATTGGCTGGTCGTCGTATAGGAACAGTTTCCCCATACAGCTCATTAATGAAATAAAGAAGGGCCCGCTGTGGTAGGACTCCATGTTTAATTTGGTACAATCTTGCGTATACGCGCATTTGGAACTGATAGGTTTGGCGATCACGAGCTGTAAGTCGATTTGGACTCACGCCTTTATAGTCCCACATTTCTCTATTTGCGGGACTGTCGCTTACATCTGAAGTACCTGCAAGTAGGTCTACGACTCCATGAAGAATGTGTGTCTCTTGACTTGCTTGCAGTCTGTGTTCAGTGTCAACGACCCTATGGTAGAGTTCTGGCCCTTCCAGAGAATTAAAGTTCTGGAGCACGACTACTGCCCTAGCTCTTAGGTGAGAAGAAACCGGACGAATCCCCTGGCTCCTTAGGCCTTCTTCAACTTCCAGAAAAAAACGCAAGATATCGCTGGGCGCAGCTGGTTCAGGACTTCCACTGCGACGTGCGGCACTCACGGACCTGAACCACTCCTCAATTTGTGCTGGAGAAAGTGTTTGTCCGTTGTCCGGCAAGGTTCCTGCCGTATTAGGGTCTACAGAGCCATGATAATGGCGATGACACCTATCGAGAACTTGGTGAATTATGGTTCCAAAGTAGATCTGGGTTTGATGAGCTGGGGCATAGCTATGTATTCGGAAAGCGCCATACTGGCGGGGGCATCGGCGGAAAGCAACAATGTCGGCAGTAACGCTATACCGGCGTCGGAGTGGCGCAGGCATGTGAGATGTAATGCTTAGGCCAATAAAGGGTTTGGTTATCATAATAATAGCTAGCTAAGGAAAGACCATGGTTGTGATCTGTCTAAAGGTTTGATAGTCCCGGGCAGGAATTGCCAGGCTGTCATCGAGCTACGCAGGGGTACCTATGAGTATAAGGGCATACTGAGCGCGAGAATATGCTACATACCAAAGTCGGATATCGTCTTCAATTGCCAACTCTTGTGGTGTCCGTATAGGTTTAGGGTAGAGATCGAGTCTAAAGGGGCGTAGTTCTTGATCGAGAATTTGTGAAGCCCCTGGCGGAAATCCCCGTCCTAACTGCGCAACAAACACAAAGGGAAACTCCAAGCCCTTTGCTTGGTGAATCGTCATCACAGGTAACATACCCGCAGGGGCGATCACGTCTTCTTCTTCGTCATCGTTGACGCCGGCGTCAATTAGGTAGCCTACGAGCATATTGAAAAATTGGTTTCTAAAGCCTTGGTCTAGGTCGGTTCCCAATGAATTTGCGCGCAAATGGTCTAAGTCCATGCTGTGATATCCCTCAAAGAGACGAGTCACCTTTGAGAGCCTTGAGTCTCTCTCGGGGTTTTGGCGCCAATCACGAAAAGGTTCTAGAGAAAGGATTCGATATATGATCTCTAGGATGGAGACGCCAAGAAAACCCCCCGGATGGTCGTTACACATTCGAGGGATTTCTTCTCCGCATCTTTGGATGTAGCTTGTGCTGGATGCGGTTGCTTGCCCATCAACTCCTGCCTGCGCGAGAGCAGCATGCCATGAATCTATGGTGGCTGGCAGATCTCTCAGAAGATTGCTTCTGTACGTTCGGGCTGGGTCGAGTACCTCGATAAGGACAGCCATGAGGCACTGAACCTCTTGGCTGTCCATGAATGACTTCGAGCGAGGGTTATATACTGGAATTCCGCGAGCTTCGAGGGCGCGTAGGTAAGGTGCTGCCTTCCTTGGAGAATCCTGGGTACTTCGCATAAGTAGTACGCACTGATTAAGATCACTGATGATCCCGTCAGCCTGCAAATGAAGCTGAATAAAATCTGCCACTGCATTGCCTAGGTCGCCAGCGCGCAGCCTGTTGATCCACGAGACTGCTGGATAGGCTCCGGAAATTTGAGACGCTGGCTGGACAGGTAATTTTTCTGGAGCACGGACGCCAAGCACCTGCATCTCTGGGTGAGACTCTATGTAGGCGTTGAAAAATGTCACAACGTCTGCATGCGATCGGTAGTTGTGGGCAAGTTGTATCCTGCGTGGAGTTACACCTAGAACTAGCTCTGATGCAAGGTTGAAATGAACCATGCAGGATACGGTTCCTCCCCGGAAGCGGTAGAGAGCCTGATCATCGTCGCCAACAACTGTAATATTGTGTGGAGCCCTTTGGGCAAGAGTAAGATAGATCTGCTCCTGAATGGGGTTCGTGTCTTGATATTCATCGACAAGTAGGTAGAGCAAGGGTGGCTGTTCGCCATCACCATTAAGAAAGCGAGACCCAGATGGTGAATGTAAAAAATTTAAGAAATGAGTCTGCAGATGAGCATAGTCACAGCGGTGGTGTTCTGTTAAAGCACTGCGGTACTGTTCATAGAGTGAGGCAAGGGTGGCCCAGTGAGATCCCGCAGCCTGCAGGCGGTCCAACACTACGCAGTCCTCTACCAGGTGGTTGAAGAGGGTTATGGCCGCTGACACGCGCTTCCATTTGCTAGGAGGAAACGCTGAATTCGATCTCCAGTTTGGCACGGCATATTCAAAAAACTGCCAGAAGGCTAAGTCATCGTGCCTCGTAGCCTCTCCCCTCTTGTAAAGAAAGAGGGCCTGTTCTACGTCATCAAGTAGCCTCACATTTTGATAACCAGGATAGCGGTGCTCTTGAAGGACCTCGTTACACAGCGAATGCAGAGTGCCTAGCCAAATGTCGGCTGGATCAATCTGCCGTAAAGATACATCTACTGCTTGTAATGCCGTTAGATTTGCTGCTAGGCGGTCTTCAAGGTTGCGGCTAGCTTTCTTCGTGAATGTAGTTAAGAAAACTGAAGAAGCGGGAATGTTGTTGACGCATATTAATTTTAAGGCTCGAGCAATCAGTACTTCGGTCTTGCCAGAGCCTGGTCCGGCCAGAAGCCATAACGGACGGGACGTCTGGTCGAAAGATCCTACATCATCGGGGTGATCAACTGCTTGCCGTTGCTCAAGGTTCAGAGAATATCCTCTTGAGGCGTCAAGGATCTGGTGAAAGTCGTCAATCTCCACTGCTGCTCCTGACAAAGTAACTGTGTTGCTTCTTTTATTGCGGATGATTCCGCGTAACGTCATGTAGGTCAAGGCTGTGGAACAACCTCCAAGTATTATGCGCTCCACGCCGTTTGTTGCGATTCAAGCCTCGAAAAATCAGAACTTCAATCCCGAGCTCACGGCAAGCTGAACAGGGACAGTTATGCCAAGGACGACCCTGAAGAGTCTTGCGGTATTGTTCCTTAAGATGAGCATCCTCGCCATCAGCTCTTCCCAGCAACTTGTCGTATAGGAGTATGGTAGCAAGGCATGAATCAAGGCTAATTGTTTTCTGGCCGTATGCTCTCAGGGCAGCTAAGGCATTGCTCTCTAATTCCTTGATATCGGCATCGGTACGTCCTGACTGACGAAGCCGCTTTGCCGTCGCGGCATCGTGGCTCGGAGGAATTCGTATCGCCGCATACCACTGACCATCAAGACCTAGATAATTCTGATCCGAACGCAGCCAAGCCTTACGGAAGTAAGTGGCGCTATCGAAGCTGTCGACACCAAGGCGCAGGAAGTGAGCTTGGAGCTTCGGCCGGAAGATGCCCATCAGGTGGAGCCAAGGGCGGACTTTCAGGCGTCTGAGCTGAGCCGTCACGGATTCGACGACTTTGAGGACCTCGGCGTCCGGGCGAGGCACGAGGCCTCCGATAGCCAGGTAGCGGTAACCCATGTCCGCATAATCGCCAACTTGGTTGGCGTAGTCCTCTGGATCGAGGCCTTGGAGAACACCTACCGGAAGGAACCGAGCTTGCTGCCGACGGGCGAGGCGAAGGAATGCCTCCGCATTCTCGCGGGTCAATTCTATGCGTCGGCGACGCTCCTCCTCGCTGAGTTCCTCCCGCTTCCCGTTGCGACGGATCTCCTGTAGAGGGATGTGGTCGACACTGGCCCCGAGATCGAATCCGTAGAGGTCATAGACTGCTACCGCCTGTTCAACGGTAATTGTAGGTTCGTCCTCGTTTGAGTAAGAAAAAGCGCCGCAGTCCCCGAAAGCCCATTGATCCCCCGCGAGGCCGAAGTGCTCCCGCACTGGGCGTGGCGTCAAGGAGTCCGAGCTGGCTGACGCCACTCGCCTCAGGAGGCCCTTGGTGCCGCTGTGCTGTGCCAAGCTCACGAGTACCCCGTCGCATATGCGATGGGGTCGCATCAGTTGAATGCTATGGGCCTCCCTGCGATCCTTGCGATTCGGCGTGGAAGGCCGGTCGCGGGCGAAATCATAGTCCACATCGAGAAAATCGTCCCAGTCCGGGAGGAAGTAGAGCGGCCGCTCCCTGCGCGGTATAGGATGGACGGGGTTTCCTTTCACTGCTCCGAAGGTGTCCAACTGCCTCCGCAACTGACGCAACTTCAAGCCGATGCTGCCTTCGATGAAAGTGATTTTCTGCGCTCGCCCACCGAGTACTTCTAGATCAATGGCTTCGAGGTAACCGCGTCCCATGAAGAGTTCGGCTGTCCCATGCTCCGAGAGCAGCCGGCTTAAACCTTCTGTGACTTCTGACCGGATCTTTCGGGCGCGCTCCGGCGTTAGGCGCTGGTCATAGTCCGCAATACCACTCAAGGCACCGATGAGGCCGTGCTCGGCCGATAACACTGCCACAGATAGACTCTCTGGCCAGAGGTGGTCCCGTAGGAAGGAGCGCAGTACCCGAAATAGAGGTCCGTCATAGCGTGCAATGGCCGGGATAGTACCAGCGGTGTTGCGCTTGGTCTGGGAGCAGCCCAGCACAAGCAGGCGTCTGCCGTCTACGGGCGGGGCCGCCAAGTCGAGGGTCAATCTTCATTCCCCCGGTACACGCATCCGGCAGTGCAGGTCTCGCGTACTACGAGCTTCGAGAGACCCCGCAGGCCAGGTTTTAGTTGACGCCAGATCCAGCGGGCAAGGTTCTCGCTGGTGGGGTTCTCGAGTCCCTCGATGTCATTGAGTAGACGATGGTCGAGTTGCTCTTCAAGAGGCTTAAAGAATTCCTTGATATCAGCGAAATCCATTACCCACCCGGCTTTCTCATCCACCACTCCTTCGATATAGACCTCCACTCGGAAGGAGTGACCGTGCATACGGCGGCACTTGTGCTCCTCGGAGACGTTGGGTAAAAAATGCGCGGCCTCGAAGCCGAAGATCTTAAAGATCTCCACCGCATCCTCCAGTCAGTAAGTTTTCCAATGTCTGCGGCCGAAGGTACGGTGCAGGATCCATTAGTCCATTGTCTCGAAATCCTTTACAGCGTAGGAGGCAGGCATCGCATTCACCGCAGGCCTCTCCACGGGAGGACGGATCATAGCAGGTAAGAGTCAGCGCATAGTCAACGCCGAGCTCGATGCCCCGGCGGATGATCTCCGCCTTAGAGAGGTCGATCAATGGGGCGTGGATTTTCAGCGTCTGTCTTCCTTCCACTCCTGCCTTGGTGGCGAGGTTGGCCATGTGCTGGAAGGCTTGGACGTACTCCGGTCGACAGTCCGGGTACCCGCTGTAGTCCAAGGCGTTAATACCGATGAAGATATCGTTGCACCCGAGCACTTCCGCCCAGGCTAGTGCAAAAGAAAGAAAGATCGTATTGCGCGCTGGCACATAGGTCACTGGAATACCTTCACCGATTTCAGCAAGGGACCGGGCCCTTGGTACCGCAATGTC
>JBBRCL010000133.1:0-2169 GCA_038204895.1 Actinomycetales bacterium
TCCGAAGCCTTCTTCGAACGTCGGGAACAGCACGACGGCGGCCCGCTCGTAACACCACCGCAACACCGGGTCCTCTGCGCCTCGTATCCACACGACGCGTCCGGCGCGCTCGAGTCCGAGCAGTTCGTTCCGCACCGGCGCGTCCGTCCCGGAATCCGGGCCGACGACCACCAGCGTGAGCCCGGCCGGTGACGCGGATTTCCAGAGCCGGGTGAGCAATGCAAGATTCTTGCGCGGCGAGAGGTCACCGACCACCAGCGCGAACCGCCGGTTCGCGAGTTCGACCGGCGCGACCGCGGCGATGCTCAGGAGATGGTTGCTCATCCCGTTGGGGACCACCGAACACTTGGCCATCCAGGCCGGATCGAGGTCGCCGAGTCTTGTGCGGGTGGCGGCGCTCACGGCGACCAGGTGGGTGGCGTCATCGAGTGAATGCCGGTACTGCCTCGGGAGGAGCACGCGCTTGACGAGTGCATTCTCGCGTGCGCGTGTGATGGTCAACAGGTCGTGGACCACCAGCATCGTCGGCCGCGAGGTGCGAGGAACCAAGTGCTTCGTGCCGATGACGATCTTGGCCCCCGAGCGTTCGAACGCAGGCCCGGATCGGTATCGGGCCCAGAGCGCGAGCGAGACCTGGTCGGCGCGAGGCGCGACCACCACCGGTTCCAGCACGTCGTCCGCTATCCGGCGGACCGTCGCGCAACCGTGTTCGGTGGTGAGGGCCGTGACTCGGACATCCGTCCGACGGCCGAGCGCCGCGAGCACTTCACGGACGTACCGGCCGATGCCGCCCGGAGCGTCGACGGTATCGGCGAGGATGCCGACTCGAAATGGTTCACGCGCTTGGATGAGTGATCTCCGATCGTGAGGTGCTCGGTACAGTACGAGGCTCTCGCTCAGGGTGTTCGGACTCTCCCCGTCGCCGTTCGCGGGGAACCGATCGGCGGTTGAAGGTCCTTCATGCGGGTATTGATGGTGTCGAGTCTGTGGCCACCGGTCGTGCTCGGTGGTGCCGAGATCTACGCGTCGGCGCTGGCAGAACGGTTGCGAACGAACGGTCACACCGTCGGCGTACTCACCCTCGGCGTCGATGGCGACGACGTCGTGGGACAGGTTCCCTCGTGGCCGTACGCGATGCAGGACTACGAATCGCAGAACAGCGCGCGGCGCGCGCTGTTTCATCTCGCCGACCTCGCCCGACCGGACACCCATCGGATTCTGGAGCGCGCGATGCGCGAGTTCCGACCCGATGTGGTGCACAGCCATGTGGTCCAGGGGAAGAGCGCGTCGGCGATGACCGCGCCGGCCCGAGCGGGGATCGGCCATGTGCACACGCTCCACGACTACTGGTTGTTGTGTCAGCGCAACTCGATGGTGAAACGGGACGACACGCCGTGCGACACGCGCTGCGGCTCGTGCCGGTTGATGAGCGGCGTGCGCAATCAGCAGATCGGTCGGCACGCGCCCGATGTGGTGGTGGCCGTGTCGCGCGCGATCGAGCGATCGCACCTCGACGCGTTGCCATGGATGCGAGGGCACAGCCGAGTGGTCTACAACCCGGTCTCGGAGCCGCGCGAACGCATCGTGCCGGTACCGCCGCGTCCGGTGACGTTCGGTTTCGTCGGTCGCTTGGGCGTGGACAAGGGCATCGTGACGTTGTTACGCGCCTTCTCCCAGCTGCGCTCCGACGATGTGCGGCTGGTGGTGGCGGGACGGGGGCCCGAGGCCGAGACGGTCGCCACGACGCCGAGAGTCGAGTTCCGAGGTTGGGTGTCCGGTGACGAGAAGGATGCGCTGCTCGGAGCGGACATTGATTGTCTCGTCGTCCCCTCGCAGTGGCCGGACCCCGCACCGCTCGTGCTCAACGAAGCTCGGAGTCGGGGAGTGGCCGTGATCGGGACGACCGCGGGAGGGATCCCGGAGCTGATCGCGCCCGAGTGCGCGCCGCTCCTGGTGGCACCCGCCGACGTCGAGGCCCTCGCCGCGTCCATGCAACGGTTTGCGGCGAACCCCGTCGCGTTCACTCCGCCGCCGGCTGCCGAACCGATCGACTGGGCCGGTCACCTGCGCGCGATCGAGGCGGCCTATTCGGACGCGATATCGAGCAACTCGGCCACTTAGCGTGGTCAAACCCCGGCCTCGCTGGGACTACCCTTGAGTGATGCGAGT
>JBBRCL010000134.1:0-1822 GCA_038204895.1 Actinomycetales bacterium
GCGCCGCGATGGATACGGTCACCGAGTCGCATCTTGCCATCGCGCTCGCGCAGCAGGGCGGCATCGGCATCGTGCATCGCAACATGCCGGTCGAGCGTCAGGCGGAGGAGGTGGATCGCGTCAAGCGCAGTGAAAGCGGCATGATCGTGGACCCGGTCACCATCGAGCCAGACCAGAAAATTGCCGACGCGCTCGAACTGATGAAGCGCTTCCGGATTTCGGGTGTCCCGGTGACGCATCACGGAAAGCTGGTCGGCATTCTCACGAACCGCGATCTGCGCTTCGAAACCCGCTACCAACTGCCCGTTGAAGCCGTGATGACGAAGGAAAACCTCATCACCGTGTCCGTCGGAACAACGCTTGAAGAAGCTCGCGCCATTCTGCACCGCCACCGGGTGGAGAAGCTGCTGGTGGTGGATGACGAGTACTACCTGAAGGGCCTCATCACCGTCAAAGACATCCAGAAGAAGTTGAAGTATCCTCTCGCCGCCAAAGACGAGCAGGGCCGTTTGCGCGTGGGAGCGGCACTTGGCGCCACCGGAGATTACCTCGAACGCGCCAAGGCGCTGGTCGCCCGCAAGGTGGATGTGCTATGCATCGACACCGCGCACGGACACAGCGAACGCGTGCTCGAGGCGGTAAAGCACCTCAAAAAAGTTTTGCCCGAGGTGCAACTGATCGCCGGCAACGTGGGCACCTACGAGGGAGCGAAGGAACTGATTGAGCTCGGCATTGATGGCATCAAGGTTGGCATCGGTCCGGGTTCGATCTGCACCACGCGCGTTGTCAGCGGCGCCGGAGTTCCGCAAATCACCGCCATCATGAACTGCGCTCGGGCGGCGCGCGGCACCGGTGTGCCAATCATCGCCGATGGGGGGATTAAGTTTTCCGGCGATGTGACCAAGGCCATCGCCGCCGGAGCCGATTGCGTCATGATCGGCAGCCTGCTGGCGGGAACCGAGGAGAGTCCGGGGGAAACGATTCTCTACCAGGGGCGCACGTTCAAGAGCTATCGCGGCATGGGCTCGATGGGCGCGATGGCGCAGGGTAGTTCCGATCGTTATTCGCAGGATCCGAATTCGAAGCTGGTGCCGGAAGGTATCGAAGGCCGCGTGCCCTATAAAGGCTCGCTCGCCGATCTTGTCTATCAAATGGTGGGCGGCTTGAAGTCCGGCATGGGCTACACGGGCTGCCGCACCATCCCGGAACTGCAGCAGAACGCAAGCTTCCTTCGTGTCAGCGCCGCCGGCCTCCGCGAGAGCCACGTGCACGACGTCATCATCACCAAGGAAGCTCCCAACTATCGTCTGGAGTAATTCGCGGGAAGTACCGCGGAAGCGCTGAGGCTCCCGCTTCCACTGTCATACCGGCGCGCAGTTACTCTATTAACGAGTGACCGGTCTCAATTATTTCTCGACAAAGCGCGCTCCTACACTACCATCCGCCAAGCGGATCGATACATCGCTGCCCGGCTGCGCCTGGGCGACGGACCGGATCAGCCCGCCGCGTTCGTCCTGCACGATCGCATAGCCCCGGTCGAGCACACGCAGGGGGCTCAACTGCGCCAACTGCGCCGCCAACGGCCGGAAAACGGCGGACAACCGGGCCGTGCGCCCTCGCATCAAAGCTTCCGCGCCGGAGCGCAGCGCGTCGAGCCGCCGGTGCGCCTCGGCAAACCGCACCCGCAGATCCATGCGCTCCAACCGCCGCTCGACCAGCGTGAGCGCCTCGGCGCCCGAGCGCAGCAACCGCCGCAGGTGGTTCGCGGCGCACCGCTCGAGTTCGTCGACAAGCTGCAACTGCCGTCCGGCGCGGCGATGCA
>JBBRCL010000135.1:0-1813 GCA_038204895.1 Actinomycetales bacterium
GGTGCGAGCGCGATGGACGGGCTGTTTCCAGAGGGTCCGGACGACGCTCAGGTAAGCAGTTAGGTAAGCAGTCGCCAGATTCGGGGATGGAGTGCCGTGGGTCCCGCTGCTGTGATTAGTGGTCTGACCTGCGGGGACGTCGGGGTGGGCCTAACTGGATTTGAACCAGTGACCTCTTCCTTATCAGGGAAGCGCTCTAACCAAGCTGAGCTATAGGCCCGTGGGCGACGTCGTACGTTACCGCAGGCCAGCGCGGCGTCTCAAACCGGACGCCGCGGGTGGACGGTCGCGCTCACTCCTCTTCGGCGAGCGTGACCTCGATGCCGCCCAGGAGCGACGCCGACAGGTTGTAGAGGAACGCCCCGAGTGTCGCCAGCGCCGTCATCAGCACGACGTCCACCACACAGATCAGCGTCGTGAAGCCGGCCACCTTGTTGAACCCGACGTAGTTGTTGATGTCGAACTTCGTCGTAGAGGCCGAACCGAGAACATCGCCGACCGTCGTGTTGATCGAGTCGAACACGCCACTCGCGTTGAGCACGTTCCACACCACCAGCACCGCGACGATCGTCATGATGCCCCACGCGATCGACAGCATGAACGCCATCTTCATCACCGACCACGGATCCACGCGTGACGCGGTCAGGCGAGCGCGACGCGGGCGCGGGGCGCGCGGTGGCGGCGCAGGGGACGACTTCGCGTGCTTGCTGACCTCCGTCGACACCGGCGGAGCGAACGACACCGGCTCGACAGCCGAACCCGTCATCGGCGCCGACGACGCAGGCGAGCCGTCGGCAACCCGGCTCAACCTCTCACCGACCGACTTCCGCCCCCGCTGAAGCGGACCCAGCGGCTCGGCAGGCGACACCGAACCGGAGTCGGCAGCGCCATCCTTCCTACCGTCGGCACGAGGGATCACTTGCGTCGACTGCTCGTCGTCCCTGCTGGTCACGGGCTGTCCTCCTCCGGTTCGGCGGCACTACCGGTGCCATCCGGCGTCCCTGCGTCATCAGTCTCGATCGTGACATCGTCGGTTGCTGCATCCATCGCGACCGACGGATCGGTGTCGTCTGCTTCGGCGGACTCAACGCTCCCGATGGCAACGTCTGCCGCGACCTCAGCGTTCCGCGCGACCGCAACAACAGTGTCGTTGCCCCGCACGCCGGCGAAGATCACACCCATGGTGTCACGACCCTTCGCCGGAACGTCAGCAACAGGACTTCGCGTCACCTGTCCACTCGCCTTGATGCACAGCACCTCGTCGGTCTCCGACACGACCAGCGCGCCCACGAGTGAGCCACGATCGTCGACCATCTTCATCGCCTTGATGCCGATTCCACCGCGTCCCTGCAGGCGGTATTCGCTCACCCGCGTCCGCTTGGCGTACCCACCGTCGGTGATCGTGAACACGAACAGGTCCGCCCCCGGCACCGTCGCAGCGATCGTCTCCGTGTCGATCGGCGTCTCCGCGCTCATGTCGCCGGCGACCACCTCAGCGACGACTGCCGCCTCCTCCTCGGCCGGCACGACCGCCATCGACAGCAACTCGTCGTCGCCCCGGAACTTCATCCCGGTGACTCCCGACGTCGCGCGGCCCATCGGCCGGAGCTGGTCGTTGTCGGCCCGGAACCGGATCGACTGCGCCTTGCGTGACACCAGCAGCAGATCGTCGCGGTCGGACACGAGCGCGGCCCCGATCAGCTCGTCACCCTCCTCGCGGAAGTTCACCGCGATCAGGCCACTGCTGCGGGCCGAGTCGTAGTCGGCCAGGAGCGTCTTCTTGACCAGGCCCTTCTTCGTCGCGAGCACCAGG
>JBBRCL010000136.1:0-2693 GCA_038204895.1 Actinomycetales bacterium
CCTGCTTTCGCTGCCAGCGGAGGGATCCGAGGACGCGATGCACTCCATCGGAAACCTGGCACTCCTGGACAGTGGCGCCAACAGCGCCCTCGGAAACTCGGTGTTCGCCGTCAAGCGTACGGAAGTGCTGCGTCGGGACAGGGATGGGGAGTACATCCCTGTGTGCACCCGGAACGTGTTCCTCAAGTACTACACCCCGGAGGCGGAAACACAGATGCACTTCTGGAGCACGCGGGACCGCGAGTGCTACCTCACGGAGATGACCGAGACCCTCGCCCGCTATCTGAAGGACGACGACAAGGAGCCGGCGGCGTGAAGGGCTACCGCACATCCCTCGTGTCGCTGTTTGAGGAGCGCCCCGCCGAGGCGCCCTTCATCAAGCGGGTCCAGATCCCCTTGATCCAGCGGGACTACGCGCAGGGACGCCTCGACCGCGCGGTGGGCGAGATCCGCAGGTCCTTCCTTGAAGCGCTGATGGAGGCGATTTCGGGAGGTGAACCGCTCAGCCTGGACTTCGTCTACGGCAAGGTCGAGGTCGACGACGGGCCCCAACTGGGCACGTTCAAGCCGCTCGACGGGCAGCAGCGGCTCACGACCCTCTTCCTGATCCACTGGTACATCGCATCGTGCGCCGGCACCCTGGAGGCCACGGCTGCCTGGGCAAGGTTCACCTACGAGACGCGGCCCAGCGCTCGACGCTTCTGCCAATCCCTTGTGCAGCACGCCCTGCCTGCCGACGTGACTTCCCCCGCGGCCTGGATCAAGGACCAGGATTGGTACCTGTACACGTGGCACACGGATCCCACGATCCACTCGATGCTGGTGATGATCGATGCGATCGACGAGGAGGCGCGACGCCGCCTGGTGCGGCAGGATGCCGCGGCCGCATGGGAGCGTCTGACTGCTGCTGACTCTCCAGCCGTCGCCTTTTACCTCCTGCCCCTCGACGACCTGCAGTCCGAGGAGGAGCTCTACATCAAGATGAACTCGCGCGGGAAGCCGCTCACCGAGTTCGAGAACTTCAAGGCGCACTTCGAGAAGGACATCAGGCACTCGCCACGAGCCGCTGAGTTCGAGCGCAAGGTCGACGGGGTCTGGTCGGATCTCATGTGGTCGTTCCACGGAGGCGACTACATCGTCGACGACGAGTTCGTCCGATTGATCGACTACCTCACCGAGATCTGCCGGCTGCGGGACGGGAAGACGGAACCGGGACGCCTCGGGCCGCGTGCCACGGCCGTCTTCGGGCCATGCAACGACAGGGCGGACGAGCACCTCGCATTCCTCTTCGAGGCCTTCGACGTCTGGCGTGACGGTCAGCATGTCAGGGACACGTTCGCGAACGTGTTCTCGCTCGGGGTTCCCGGCCAGGACGGCTATGACCCCAACAAGGTCGTCCTGTTCGGACCGGCCGACGTCAACCTGTTCGAGCAGTGCTGCCAGTTGTTCGACGGTGAGCGCGAGGGCCGCAGGGCCTTCACCCTGCAGGAGAGCCTGCTGCTCTACGCGGTGCTCATTCACGAGATGAAGGGCACCGAAGACTTCACGCGACGCCTGCGGGTCCTGAGGAACCTGCTGGCGGCATCGGGCCCGGACGAGATCCGCAGCCAGAACATGCCCGGCCTCCTCAAGGACGTGGAGTCGGTCATCGCCGCGGGAGACCTCGCCTCGATCAGCAAGCTCAGCACCAATCAAGTGGTCAACGAGCAGGCGAAGGCCGACTTCCTTGTCTCCCACCCCGAGCTGACGGTGACGCTCCACCGGCTCGAGGACCATCCGCTCCTCCGGGGGACGCTGACGGCCTTCGATCTCGACGCGACGTACCTCGCATCACGGGCAGAAGCGTTCGAGGCGGCCTTCGCCGACCCGGCGAACTACCTCGCCCTCACCGGCGCCCTCCTGGCCACCGGCGACTACCAGCGCCGCCGCCCGAAGACCCAGTCGTGGCAGTTCGGCACCGCGGAGCCCGCAAACCAAGATGTGTGGCGCTATCTGCTCACAAGCGCCACGAGCGCGGACCTCGCCCCCACCCGCAAGGTCCTCCGAGAGTTCCTCGACGGTCTGGCGGCAAGCGGCGTCGACCCGGCCAGGCACCTCAAGGGCTTCGTGGCAGGCTGGCTCGCGGACCGTGAGCGCGACGCGAACTTCGACTGGCGGTACTACCTCGTGCGCTACCCGGCCATGCGAGGCGGCAGGGGCGACAAGCGGGACGAGGGCAAGACCGGCGTCTACTGGGGCGTGGAGGGCGAGCTGGGGTACTCGCTCTGCATGATGCGCACAACCACTCTCGCGGGCTACTACCGGGACCCCATCCTGCTCCAGATCTGGCTCGATTCGGGTGTCGGCGATGCCGTCGTCAAGACGTGGTTCTCCGGCTGGACCACCACGCCGCGCTGGCTGAGCCTTTCGAGCAGCGGTGTCGGCATCCGCAGCGTCGCGGAGGGCTTCGAGGTCGAGCTCGAGCGCCCGCTGGAGTGGGAGATGGCCCGACAGTTCGAGGTGGTCAGCAGCGCGCACGGCGTCGTGCGCCTTGAGGACGGGCGCTTCATGGTCCGAGTCCCGCAGGTCGACCGCGAAGGGGACCTCACTGACTGCGTGAACCGGGTGGACCTCGGCGCACGGTTCCTCCGCGAGCTCGTTCAAGCGGGCCTGTAGCCCTCCCGCGACGAGCAGCGGCGGCGTGTTGAGGCCAG
>JBBRCL010000137.1:0-2152 GCA_038204895.1 Actinomycetales bacterium
ACTTCTGGAGCTGGCGGCGGATGATGTACGCCGTCGCCGACCGGCTCGACCCGGACTCCTGCTTCCGGCTCGCCAGGGCCGTCTACGCCGAGCTGGCGCTGGCCGGCGTCACCGCCGTCGGAGAGTTCCACTACCTGCACCACGCGCCCGGCGGTCGCCCGTACGCCGACCCGAACGCGATGGGCGCCGCGCTGGCGGCCGCTGCCGAGGTGGCGGGGATCCGCCTCACGTTGCTGGACACCTGCTACCTCCGGGCGGACGTCGACGGCGCACCGTTGCTGGGCACGCAGCTGCGGTTCGGTGACGGCGACGCGATGGCGTGGGCGGAGCGGACCTCGGCGCTCGCCGCGGCGCTGGCCCACCGACCGGACGTGGTCGTCGGGGCGGCCGTGCACAGCGTCCGGGCAGTTCCGGCGGCGGACATGGCCGTCGTCGCCGGCTGGTCGGCTGACCGGGACGCCCCGCTGCACGTGCACCTGTCGGAACAGCCTCGCGAGAACGAGGCCTGCCTCGCCGCGACCGGCCGGACCCCCGCCGGGCTGCTGGCCGACCGGGGGGCGCTGGGACCGCGGACAACGGCGGTGCACGCGACCCACCTGACCGAGGCGGACATCGCTCTCCTCGGGGGGACCGCGACGCGGGTGTGCCTGTGCCCCACGACGGAGCGCGACCTCGCCGACGGCGTCGGGCCCGGTTCGGCCCTGGCGGCGGCCGGCAGCCCGCTCTGCGTCGGCAGCGACAGCCACGCGGTCGTCGACCTGTTCGAGGAGGCTCGGGCGATCGAGCTCGACGAGCGGCTCGTCACCCGGACCCGCGGCCACCACCACCCCGCGGCCCTGCTGGTCGCTGCGACGGCCGGCGGCTCGGCGTCGCTCGGCTGGCCGGACGCCGGCCGGATCGCCCCCGGCTCGTTGGCCGACTTCACCACCATCCGGCTGGACACGCCGAGGCTGGCCGGGGCGGACCCCGCCGGGCTCGTCGCGCACGCGGTGTTCGCCGCCACCGCAGCCGATGTCAGCGACGTGGTGGTCGGTGGCCGCGCCGTCGTGACGGACGGACGGCACCGGTCCGTCGACGTCGGGCGGGACCTGGCGGAGGCCCTGGCTGCCGTCGTTCGCCGACCCGCCGGCGTGCCCGCCCCCGGCCGCGGGCTGACCCGCCCGGCCGGCCGGCCGGTCAGGCGTCCGCCTGCCGCCGGAGCAGCTCCAGAAGGGCCGCCGCCGGCATCGGCCGGCCGATGACGTAGCCCTGGGCCAGGTCGCAGTTGCTGTCCCGCAGCCAGTCCAGCTGGTCGCGGTCCGCCACCCCCTCCGCCACGACGGCCATGCCGAACGCGTGGCCGATCGCGATCACCGCAGTGATGATCGCCGCGTCCCCGGGGGCCGGCAGCCGTCCGATGAACGAACGGTCGATCTTCAGCGACTCGAGGTAGGGGAACCGGTGGAGGTAGCCCAGCGCGGAGTAGCCGGTCCCAAAGTCGTCGAGCAGCAGCGAGACGCCGAGCGAGCTCAGGCGCGCCAGCGCCTCCCGCGGGCCGGCGGCCTCGCCGACGAGCACGTGCTCGGTGATCTCCAGACCGAGTCGACGTGGCGGCAGCCCCACCTGGGCCAGCGACGCCAGCACCTCGTCCGGGTACTCCGGCCGGTACAGCTGCCGGGGGCTCACGTTGACCCGGACGTCGATCTCTCCGTACCGCTGCCAGGTCGCCGCGTGCGCGCACGCCTCCCGAAGCGCCCAGGCGCCCAGCGGCACGATCAGTCCGGTGTCCTCGGCCACCGGGATGAACGCGTCCGGGGCGACCGGTCCTGATCCCGGCTGGTCCCAGCGGCTGAGCGCCTCGGCGGCGCAGATCCGGCCGGTGCGAAGATCGATGATCGGTTGGTAGTCGAGGGTCAGCAGCCTCTCGCTGATCGCCCTACGCAGCGCGCTCGCCATGGCGAGTCGCTCGCCGATGGCGCCCCGCATGTCGTCATCGAAGATCTCGAACCCGCCGAGTCGCCGCTCCTTCGCCCGGTACATGGCGATGTCGGCCTCGCGAAGGAGGTCCGACCCGGCGACCGGCACGCCGGGCCGGGCCAGCGCGACGCCGGTGCTCGCGCTGACGTGCACCGACCGGCCGTCGACCACGACCGGGTCCGCCCACGCCGTCCGG
>JBBRCL010000138.1:0-3270 GCA_038204895.1 Actinomycetales bacterium
GTTGCACAGGCAGCGAATTTGTTTCGTACAAGCCCTCCACCACCGCCGAGGTGAAAATTGCTGCAGAGGCGGGCATAAGACTCACTTGGAGCGTTGAGTAGTAGAATGACCAGGCTCCAGAACCATTGATCGGCAGATGCAGAACTTGGAATTCACGATCTTCTCGCGAGCGGGCAAAATGAGGATCAGACGCTGGGGCAACAACCGCCGCGCCACAGCAGCTCGGTTTCGAGATGTCCTCCAACCAGGAAGAGCGTGTTGATTTCCACCCAGAAGTGACCCAGTTGGGCGCGTAATTTCCATTGAGAATTGACCCATGTGACCCTTCCCCAAGGCAGCTGGCCGCGGGGGGCAATGGAGTGATCAACATGGAACTTCTGAACGTGATCCGGCGTATGTCGCTGCGCCTGAAGCTGCCGATCCGGGAGATTGCACGACGAACCGGTCTGTCGCGCAATACCGTCAAGAAGCATCTCAAGGCGGACACGGTCGAGCCGACGTTCGCCATTTCGGACCGTCCGAGCAAGCTCGACCCTTTTGCCGAGAAGCTTGCAGGCTGGCTGAAGTCCGAGGCTGGGAAGTCACGCAAGCAACGTCGAACGCTGAAGCAGGTGCATGCTGAACTGGTCGCGCTCGGGTTTACGGGTTCCTACAGCCGGGTTGCGGCCTTTGCGCGTGATTGGCGGGCGGATCGGCAACGAGAGCAACAAACAGCCGGGCGCGGGACTTTCGTCCCCTTGGCTTTTCGCCCGGGGGAGGCGTTTCAGTTCGATTGGAGCGAGGACTACGCCCTCCTCGGCGGCGAGCGGACGAAGCTTCAAGTCGCCCATATCAAGTTGTCGCACAGCCGGGCCTTTCTGGTCCGGGCCTATCTTCTTCAAACCCATGAGATGCTGTTTGACGCCCATTGGCACGGATTCCGTGTGTTCGGCGGTGTTCCGGATCGCGGCATCTACGACAATATGAAGACAGCGGTGGACCGTGTCGGCCGGGGTAAGGAGCGTCAGGTCAACGCCCGGTTCCTCGCCATGACCAATCATTATGTGTTCGAGCCCCAGTTCTGCAACCCGGCTTCGGGTTGGGAGAAGGGTCAGGTTGAGAAGAACGTGCAGGATTCACGGCCGCGCCTTTGGGTGCCGATGCCCAACTTTCCCGATCTGGCCGCATTGAACGCCTGGTTGGAACAACGTTGCATGGAGTTGTGGCGCGAGATTCCGCATGGCGCTCTGCCCGGCACGATTGCCGAGGTCTGGGCCGAGGAGCAGGCCGCGTTGATGCCGCTGCCTCAGGCATTTGACGGCTTTATCGAGAAGAGCAAGCGCGTGTCGCCGACCTGCCTGATCAGCTTTGACCGCAATCGCTACAGTGTTCCTGCGTCATTCGCGAACCGTCCGGTCAGTCTGCGGATCTATCCCGAGCGGATTGTCGTGGCTGCCGAGGGCAAGATCCTGTGTGAACATGAACGCCTGATCCAGCGCGGTCACCATCTGCCTTCACGCACGATCTACGACTGGCGGCACTATCTGGCTGTCGTTCAACGCAAGCCCGGGGCACTTCGCAATGGCGCACCGTTTGTGGAATTGCCCAAGGCTTTCCGACAGTTGCAGGACCATATGTTGCGGCGACCAGGTGGAGACCGCGAGATGGTCGATATTTTGGCGCTGGTTCTCCAGCACGACGAACAGGCCGTGCTGACCGCCGTCGAACTGGCCCTGGAAGCCGGCGTGCCGACCAAGACACATGTGCTGAACCTGTTGCACCGATTGGTCGACGGCAAGACCACCAACGGCCCCACTCTCGAAACCCCACAGGCGCTGATCCTGCATCGCGAACCCAAGGCCAATGTCGAACGTTACGACGGCCTGCGTGCCCAGATCGCCGGGGGCGGCCATGCGTCATGATCCCGCCGCCGCTGCTGTGGTCATCATGCTCCGCAGCCTGAAGATGTATGGCATGGCCCAGGCCGTCACTGACCTGGCCGAGCAAGGGGCGCCGGCCTTCGATGCCGCTGTGCCGCTGCTGTCCCAACTCCTGAAGGCCGAGATGGCTGAACGCGAAGTGCGCTCCATCGCCTATCACATGAAGGCGGCCCGCTTCCCGGCCTACAAAGATCTTTCGGGCTTCGACTTCATGGCCAGCGAGATCAACGAGGCCGCGCTGCGGCAGTTGCACAAATGCGAGTTCCTGGACGGCGCCCAGAATGTCGTGCTGATCGGAGGCCCAGGCACCGGCAAGACCCATGCCGCCACAGCCATGGGCGTCCAAGCCATCGAGCATCATCGCCGAAAGGTCCGCTTCTTCTCAACCATCGAACTGGTCAACGCCTTGGAACAAGAGAAGACCAAAGGCAAAGCTGGCCTGATAGCCGAAAGCCTCACACGGCTCGATTTGGTCATCCTCGATGAACTGGGCTACCTGCCCTTCAGCGCCTCAGGCGGCGCGCTGCTCTTCCACCTGCTGAGCAAGCTTTACGAGCGCACCAGCGTCATCATCACCACCAATCTCAGCTTCAGCGAATGGGCCACCGTCTTCGGCGATGCCAAGATGACCACTGCCATGCTCGACCGCCTCACCCACCGCTGCCACATCCTGGAGACCGGAAACGACAGCTTCCGCTTCAAGGCCAGCTCAGCCCTAGCAACCCGGAAAAAGAAGGAGATCACTCATGCCTTGACCCCAGCCTGACCCCCGTAACATAACCCTTTGGTGGGTCAGTTCTCGATGCAAATCCCGGGTCAGTTTTGCGTGGAAATTAACAGACGGGCTCCAGGCAGTCGAAGCCGCCTGTCGTGAGGCCCTCAATGAGGGCGTCCATTTCGCCCCGGTCATCATCAACATCCTCGCCCGCCGCCGCGACCCTTCCCCACCACCGCTTCTACTGACCCCAACCTCGTTGCGCCTGACCCACGAGCCCGTGGCCGATTGCGCACGCTACGACAGCCTCAGGAGAACCAGCCAAAATGGAACGCACCCAAATCCTCGACCTGATGGGAAACCTCAAGCTCTTCGGGATGCGCAGCGCCTATGACGAGGTCATGGCCGCCAAGGATCGTGGGCGATCTTCTGCAGTCGAAGATTGCCGAGAAGCAGGCCAGATCCATCCGTTACCAGATGACCATCTCCAAACTGCCCTTGGCCAAGGACATCGACCAGTTCGACTTCACCGGCACGCCGATCAATGAAGGTCTGGTCAAGGACTTGGCCACCGGCAACTTCGTCGCCGATCAGCGCAATGTCGTCCTGATCGGCGGCACATGAACCGGCAAGACC
>JBBRCL010000139.1:0-1600 GCA_038204895.1 Actinomycetales bacterium
CTGAACCTCGATTCCATCGGTGTCACCCCCGACGCCCGCGGCAAAATCAACGTCAACGAGAACTACCAGACCACCTGCCCCAGCGTCTACGCCGCCGGCGACGTCATCGGCTTCCCCGCCCTCGCCAGCACCTCGATGGAACAAGGCCGCATCGCCGCCTGCCACATGTTCGGACGCAAGGTCGAGAGCGTCCCCCACCTTTTCCCCTACGGCATCTACGCCATCCCCGAGATGTCCATGGTCGGCTGGACCGAAGAGCAACTCACGAAGGAGGACATCCCCTTCGAGACCGGCGTCGCCAACTACCGCGAGATCGCCCGCGGCCAACTGCTCGGCGACCTCAACGGCATGCTCAAACTGCTGATCCACCAGGAATCCCACGAAATCCTCGGCGTCCACTGCATCGGCACCGGCGCCACCGAGATCGTCCACATCGGCCAGGCCGTCATGGCCTTCAAGGGCACCGTCGAATACCTCGTCAACACGGTCTTCAACTACCCGACGCTGGCCGAGTGCTACAAAGTCGCCGCCCTCAACGGCCTGAACAAGATGTCGCACGTGTGAGGGGCGGGCACTGGGTGGCATGCTTCCGCTCTGGGAAGCATGGCTTTTCTGGAGACCAGAGCATGCTTCTCAGAGTAGAAGCATGCCTCACTCCCCCTCACCCCGCACTCACCACCCGGCACCCCCACGGCACAAAGCCGTGCTCATCGAACACCACCGCCTCATTCATCACACCTTCCTTGATCCACGACTCCGGGATCGTCAACTTCGTCTGCGGCCCCACGCTCTTGTGCGTCGACGTCTCGGTGAAGTACCGCCCGAGGTTGTGCCCGTTGATGAACACCTGACCCTTGCTCAAGCCTTCGGTGTCGAAGCACAGCGGCCCGCACTCCTCGGGCACTTCAAATGAAGCCTTCCACCACATCGGCGCATCGCCCTTGCGCGTTGCGCCCTTCTTGAGCGTCTCCCACGCATTCCCGGTGGGGGGTTCCCACTTCGCGAAGCCCCAATCGCCCTTCTCGCCCACGCACGCCTCTCCGGCGAACAGCGTCACCGCGCCCTTCAGCGCCTTGCTCGCGTGCTCCATATCGCCCGCGATCGCCAGTTCCAGCGTGCTCGTCGCCTTGAGTTTCTCGCCCTCAAGCCGCAGCCGCAGCGAACTGCCCGGCGTCAGCACCGAGATCGGCGCGCCGTTCAGCAGCACCAGCCCCGGCGCGAGCGAGCCGTCATCCCGCGGCACATCGATGCACACAAACACCGGCGTCTTCCGCTTGTGCTGGAACTTCCAAACAAGCCGCCGCGCGTCTGTCGTATCGCCCACCTGCAATCCCATGATCGGCGTGCGGTACTTCAGCGGCTCCATCGGCGTCTCGGTCTCGAGTTTCGGCACCCCGCACTTGATAACACTCGCCTCCCACACCTCGCCGAACACCCCCTTGGCCTCGCCCATCATCGAGCCTTCGCTCAGCCGACCGAGATTGTCCGCCAGCATAACCACCGAGGTCTCGCCCTTGCCCAGCGCCAGCGGCACCAGTTCGGTCGTCTTGACCGCGCCCGGCCCCATGCCCCACACGCCCAGCCCCTCGCCGGCGCACCA
>JBBRCL010000140.1:0-2265 GCA_038204895.1 Actinomycetales bacterium
GATACCGGCATCGGCGAACGCTCGGGATTCGAGTGCCCGAAGCCCTCCGTTCACTTCTGACGCGGACGCTGCGACGCGACCAGATAGCAATAATTAGAATGTAAGAGACTCCTTGGAAAGTCGCGGAGAGTGCAGTTACGAATTCGTTGACATGCACGTCAAGATCCCGAGCGGGACCGGGCCGGAGGCGGAGCACGCCGAATGGGTTCTCAGCGGCACGGTGAAGATCCGCACCCGTGACCTGGGCCCAACCCCAAACTGACACTGGCCGGCCGTCTCGACGGGTTCGTGAGCGGCCGGCCGGTGACCGTGCTCGCGGAGGGCCGCGACGTCACGCTCGTGTCGGGCGTCCGGACGCTGTTCGCGCTGCGGCGGCTCTGGCGGCCGGCCGCGGCCCCGCTTCGGACGGCCCTCGCGGTGGCGAATCTTCGACTCCTGGTTCGGGTCGGGTGGTTCGGTACAGTGGAACTGCTCCCCGACCCGCCACTCCTGGCCCGGCTCACCCTTCCTCGTACCGGGTGACAGAGGTCCTCACAATGCCGCAGCCGGAACCGAACCGAACGCCGATCTTCGTCACGGGTGCGACCGGGTATGTCGGCGGGCGGCTCGTACCTGCGCTACTTGCGGCGGGCTATCTCGTGCGGTGTCTCGCACGTGAGCCACGCAAGCTCGACGAGTGGCCGTGGCGATCGGACCCGAACGTCAGGGTCGTGGTCGGTGACATGTCCGACCTGGAACAGCTCGTCGGTCAATTGGAAGGCTGCCCCGCGGCCTATTACCTCGTTCACTCCATGGAGGCGAAGGGCGGGGAGTACGCCGCACAGGATCGGCTGCTGGCGTCCAACTTCGCCCGCGCCGCGGCCCGCGCGGGCGTGCAACGGATCATCTACCTCGGCGGCCTCGGCGAAATGGGGGCGGGCCTGAGCGAGCACCTCCAATCCCGCCGCGAGGTCGAAACCGAGCTGGCCTCGACCGGTATCCCGGTTACCACGTTCCGCGCCGCCATGATCATCGGGGCCGGCTCGGCGTCCTTCGAGATCCTCCGCTACCTCGTCGAGCGGTTGCCGGTCATGGTCACCCCGTCGTGGGTGAAGACCGAGTCCCAGCCGGTCGCCATCGACGACGTGCTGCACTGGCTCGTTCGCTGTCTCGGGGTGACGGAGACGGCCGGCCGTACACTCGAGATCGGAGGCCCGGACGCGCTCCCCTACCGCGACCTGATGCGGATCATGGCCGAGGAACTGCACCTGCCCAGGCGGCTCGTGATGCCGATTCCCATCCTCACGCCGCGACTGAGTTCCCTGTGGATCGGGCTGGTCACGCCGGTGTCGTACCGCATCGCCCGGCCGCTCGCCGAGGGGCTCCGGAGCCGCGTGGTCGTGACGAACGGCGAGACCCAGCGGCTGATGCCGCACGCGGCGGCGGGCGTCCGGGACGCGATCCGGCAGGCGATCCGGAGTGTCGAGGCGAACGACGTCGAGACGCGGTGGTCGGCGGCCGGAACCGTACCGGGCGACCCCGAGTGGGCCGGCGGCACCGTGTTCACGGACCGGCGGTCGGTCGAGGTCCAGGCCGACCCGCGACAGGTGTTCGCGGCCGTCTGCCGGATCGGCGGGGGGAACGGGTGGTACTTCGGCGACATCCTGTGGCGGATCCGCGGCTGGATGGACACGCTGGTCGGCGGGCCGGGGTTGCGGCGGGGCCGACGGAACTCCGAGCGGGTCGAGTTCGGCGAGGCGCTGGATTTCTGGCGGGTCGTCGGCGTCGAGCGCGAGCGCTCGCTGTCGCTGCGGGCGGAGATGAAACTGCCGGGCGAGGCGAAGCTCAACTTCGAGATCCAACCGGGCGAGGACGGAACCGGAACCCGGCTCACGATGACAGCCCTGTTCCGACCCCGCGGGCTGTTCGGGATCCTGTACTGGTACGCGGTGGTGCCGCTCCACGGCATCGTGTTCGGGGGCATGCTCCGGGGCATTCGGAAGACTGCCGAAGCGATGTACCGGTCCGAGAACCCGAGCCCCGCCGCGTCGCCGCCCGCCGCACCGGCCGCACCGGGGTACGGCCGCGCCCGGCTCTGGCTCGGAATGTCCGCGGTCGGAACCCTGGTCACCCTCGCGGCGGTGGCACTGGCGCTGGGCCTCCCGGGAAGGGTGGTGGCGCACCTCGATGTGACGCCTCAGGCACAACTGCTGGGGCTTGTCGGCTTCGCGCTGGTTTACGCCCTCGTGCAACTCCCGTTCGACTTGCTGGGCGGGTACCTGCTCC
>JBBRCL010000141.1:0-2883 GCA_038204895.1 Actinomycetales bacterium
CAAGCAGGAGCAGGCCCTGTGGCAGCAGGCCACCGACAACGTCGACAAGGCCTGACGCACCGTCCAGGGGCCTTGGCGCAATTGGTAGCGCACCTGCTTTGCAAGCAGGGGGTTAGGGGTTCGAGTCCCCTAGGCTCCACCCACGGGAAACCGCAGGTCAGGCTGCGGTTTCTTCTCATTTCCGGGCTAACCCCCTGCTGGCTCGATGTCCACTGTGGGGGACTGGTGGGGGAAAGACCACTCGTGCTACGACCGGGCTGATAGTTCGGGCAGTTCGTCGCTCGGCCATGTGTCGGTGGGGTAGTGCACCGTTGAGTCCTCAAGCGCACACCACAGGAGGACTGATGGCGCTCCAGCTCAACGGCAGTTGGAATGGCTGGTCAGGCGACACCATTGTCGAGCTGACAGACGGATCCGTCTGGAAGCAAATCGAGTATCGCTACGAGTACCGCTACTCCTATCGGCCGAAGGTCGAGATCAGAAGCAACAAGATGCTCGTTGCGGGAATGAACCGTGCTGTCCGCGTCAAGCGACTGGCTAACGTCAGCACCAACGCCGCGGTGAGGACGTCGACCAGCCGTGGCGCGTGAGTCCCCGAGGCGCCGCCCGGGAGTGACGACGAAAACCTGCACTCATATGCACGGGCTCACGCCTGCCCTCGCTGTTAGGTGGGCTGCGATGCAGGACCAATGGGCACAGAGTCAGACCAGAGCGCGGGCTCCGAGACCTGTTCCTCTGAGGTCTGTTCGACCCTCTCTGTGACGGAATCCGCGAAGACAACGTCAACTGTGGGGCGAGCGCCTCGCGGAGTCTGGTGCTTTCCAGTCGTGTCCGAGGCGCCGAACTCAAGTCTCGGCGTCCAGGAGCTGGTGACTACCTGAACGGGTGCCAGGCGGTCGGCGAAGCTTGAGTGGCGTTGCATCTCGGCCGTGCGACCGAACCAGAAGTCCCATTGACCAGTCGCGGAGAATACGCAAGCGGCGACCACATCGAAGGCGTCAGCCGAGTAGAAGCGCGAGGCGGGGTCAGATTTCGACGACCGAGTCTTCTGCACCTCGACACGGAACTTCCCGGCGGCATTTAACTTTGGGCTCGCGTTCTTGCACTCGACGCGCAGCATTTCGCCGGCGACAGTGGTGACATCGAAGTCGTGCATCGCGTCGACGTCCAGCCGGCGAACCTCGGCGATGCCGGGATCCTCGCGGAGGCTGCGCTCTAGGTGGTGCTCAGCGACGCCACCACGGACAGCGACGGACAGACGATTGCGACCACCGATGATGTCCAAGATTTGCTCACTGGTGAGCGCGAATTGCTCTTCAAGGACGTGTCTCCGCTGTGGTTCATCCGGTGCCTGATGGCGCATGGCCTCAGCGGCGGTGAAACGCAACGCTGGGTCGAGGCGCAAGGCTGATGCTCTGCGCTCCAGACGGATGTAGTCGATAAGCCTATGCGCTTGGAATGCGACAACAGTCTCCAGACTTGAAGGTGACCTCGGCGCCTGGCGCCGGGTTCCACTTCTGTTGATCTTTTCCCACACGTGCCACGACTGCTCCCGCGCGAGCTTGATCTCTGCTGCTTTCGCGTAAAAGGAGATCCCCATGGGCAACGGATCCCAGAGTCGTGCGTCGAGGCCGACGAACACTTCGTTCTCGAGATCAACACCGACGACGAGGCTGACGTCAACGCCGGCGACGTCTTTCGCCACGGGATGGGGGCGTACCCAACTGTCCTCGGAGCCGTAGCGAAGCTGACCACGAACCTCGTCTGCTGGGCGGTTGCGAATCTTCTTCCCGGTGATCCTGAATGGATAGACAAGAACCCCAATGCGCTCGTCAGAGCCCGCCTGGATGCCTAGATAGACAGGCGCTCGGTTTGCGTCGCTCGCATAAAGAAGACGGCCCCCTGAGGACTCGACGGCGTCGAGCAGGAATGAGTGGAGATCTCGGCGACCGCTCACGCGGTAGACCTCGCCGACATGCCGGCCGGCTACCAGGTGCTCGCTAGACCGCAAGATGCTCCCTCCAGGTGGTCTCCCGGCATGTCGGTGGACTGGGCCAGAGTGGCACCGAGGATACTGATGCGACGGCTCGCTCGTGCGGCGACGAGCGGGCTGACTGTCGAGATGATGAGGTAGTGGATGCGTGAGGAACGACCCGTACTGAGCCTGTTCTCAGGCGCCGGTGGTTTAGACCTTGCCGTCGAGCGCGCAGACGCCAATCCGCTCGACACTGCGGATCCTGGCCACGGGCTCCTATCGGTGGCAGTCGCGACCGACTACAACGAGCCCGCGCTCGCGACACTCGTCAAGAACTTCCCCCACACTCCGACAACGGTCGGAGACATCCGCGAGATCTCTACCGCTCAGCTTCTTGACCAGGCTGGGGTTTCCGCAGGCGAGCCCACTCTCGTCGTTGGAGGCCCCCCCTGCACTCCCTTCAGCAAGTCAGGATTCTGGCTCGAGCAGAAGCGCACCAGCAGTGATCCCAACGCATCATTGCTTGATGAGTACGTCCGTGTCGTACGTGAGTCGCGTCCCCAAGCGTTTGTCCTTGAAAACGTCCAAGGGCTGACCTACAAGACGCATAGAGCGCAGTTCGAACGGCTGCTTCGCGGCCTCGGTGACCTGGGCTACAACCCCCAGTGGAAGGTGCTGCTCGCAGCGGACTACGGAGTTCCGCAGCTGCGTCGTCGGGTGTTTGTTGTCGGCCGGCGGGACGGCGAGACGTTCCGATTTCCGGAGGCGACTCACTCGGGATGGAGCGAGCGTGACCGAAAGATAGACCGCTCGAAGCTTCCACATGTGACAGCCAGCCAGGCGTTCGCGGACCTTCCGACACTTGCGGTTGCGTCAGACGATGAGATCGTTGACGGCCAGTACGGATC
>JBBRCL010000142.1:0-1805 GCA_038204895.1 Actinomycetales bacterium
ACTGGGAGTTCCAGTTCGCCCCGGTCGACGTAAGGTTTGTCCGGCTCGTCATCCACGAGTATCGCGGTGAGGCGGTGGCCATCAACCACGTCGTCATCGCGGACTCGGTGAAGAAGACGGTCCACATCCCGACGGAGACAGACCTGCTCTCGCTCGCCACCAACGACATCCTGGAGATCGCCGGCGGCGACGTGGTCACCGCGACGTACATCGACGAGGTGAACACGACCGGCGGCGCGCGGCTCTTGAGCGGGAAGCTCACCGCGACGTACTTCAACGGCACGATCGTGCCCATCTCCTACGACTTCGTCAAGAGTCCGAACGGCGCGGTGGCGAACATCCGCAAGCAGTTGCTCCGCATCGACCCCGGCGAGCGGCTCGTGATCGAGGTCACCGACTTCGACCAGGACGCGACCGCGATGGCGGACAAGATCAAGGTGCAGGTCGCCGTGAACAACGGCCCGCCGATCGAACTTGAGGCAACAGAGACCGCCGAGAACAGCGGCGTGTTCACGAAGGAAGTGGACACGGCCGCGGCACCCGCTGAGGGCAAGATCGTCGTCAAGCCCGGCGACCGCGTCATCATCCGCTACCTGGATCAGCAGAACACGGTCCCGGGGCACGGCGCGTTCCGCGAGTCCGTGGTGTACGTGAACGAGCCGACCGCGGGTCGCGTTCGCGTGGTCGAGACGCGCGCCACACGCCCCGAACAGGTGCCCGGCGGGCCGGTGGTCGATCCCACGCCGATCGTGCGATACCTTCCCGCCGCGCCGAACGCGGGCGACCCGAAGTACGTCGCCGGCGTCGCGTTCGAAGCGCCGTTCACGGTCGAAGTCATCGACCGCGACGCGGCGAAGGACAGCCGCAGCAAGGTCGTCGTCAAATTGAAGACGACGAGCGGCGCGGAGGTCGATGTCGAATGCGTTCTCACCGACTACATGCTCGGCGGGAACGGCACGCTCGACCGTCCGGGCAACGCGCTGCTCGAAGGCCGCTTCGTCGGTCAAGTCATCCTCCAACTCGGCGGCAAGGACAGCGCGTCGCTCGTTCCGCTCACGGCGACGATGCCGCGTGATCTCATCGGCGGCCCGGTGCTGCCGAAGGAGGAAATGGGCGACGGCAACGGCCGCGACAGGGCGCTCGTCACCCGCGTGCTCAACCTGAACGGTTCGGACGTCGTTGAAGTCTCCTACAACGACGAAAAACGCCCCGGCGGTCCGGGCGCGGCGCTGATCGCGAACGCGCGACTCATCACCGACGGCAAGCTCACCTGCACCGACGCCGAGTACGCGAAGGACGTCACCGCCGTTCACGTCGGCGAGCGGTTGTACCTCCGCGTTGTCGACTTCGATGCCGACCGCACGCCCGACCGCGACAAGGTGAAGGTGCGGATCAAGTCCGCTCGCGGTGAAGACGAGACCGTCGAGCTATCCGAGACGCTCGCGCACAGCGGCACGTTCACCGCGTCGGTTCTGCTCAAACCGGCCGACAAGCCCCTGCCTGGTAACCTGAAGCAGGACACGCCAGAAATCGAGTGCTACTTCGGCGACACGGTCACCATCGAGTACGCCGACGAGCGCGCCGCCAGTACCGCCGACGGGAAGCTCGTTTCGACCGCGACGGTCGCGGTGGTCATCGGCACCGACGGCAAACTTCAGGCGTTCAGCAAGGTGTTCACCGACGAGGCGCTCGCGGTGGAGACGCAGTTCCACGTCGCGGAGAGCCACTTCGAGCTGTTCAAGAGTCACAAGGGGTTGGGCCGCGAGGCCGACGCGAAGCTGGCGCTCGAGTCCGGGCGCCGCGTC
>JBBRCL010000143.1:0-2111 GCA_038204895.1 Actinomycetales bacterium
CGAGAATGAACAAGCCGGCTTTGAAGGCGTTACGTTCTTTGTTCATGCGATTGGCAAAGCCGTGCAACGTGGAGCGAGCGAGGCGTCGATCACGCGTTAAACGGCTAATCCTTGTCTAAACGGCCTAAACGGTTTCTCCCAGCAGATCAATTTCGTACCCGCCGGTGCGGCGGCGGTCGGTCAGCGGGCCTTCGGTCAGCCCGTGAATAAACTGCTTGACCAACGGGTCTTCGCAGCGGCGCATTTCATCAGGCGTGCCACTGATGATGAACTTGCCGCGATCCAGCAGCACCATGCGGTCGGCGATACGAAAGGCCGAATCCATCTCGTGCGTCACCACCACGCTGGTGACGCCAAGCTTTTGATTAAGATCAATAATCAACTGGTCGATTTCGGCGCTGGTGACCGGATCAAGCCCTGCCGACGGTTCATCGTAGTAAAGCACTTTGGGGTCCAGAGCGATCGCCCGCGCCAGCCCGGCTCGCTTTTTCATGCCGCCCGAAAGCTCGGCGGGCATTTTGTCGGCATGTTCGCGCAGGCCCACCAGTTCCAGCTTGATCTTCACCATGATCTCGATGGTTTCTTCAGGCAAATCAGTGTGTTCGCGCAGCGGCAACGCCACGTTGTCGGCAATACTCATGGAATTAAACAATGCGCTCGACTGAAACAGCACGCCGATCGACTTGCGGTAGTCTTCCAATTCGGCGGGCTTCATATCGCAAAGATTCTTACCCAAAGCGATGATTTTCCCGCCATCCACCCTCACGTTGCCGATCATCATCCGCAGCAGGGTTGATTTACCAGACCCCGAGCCGCCGAGGATGACCAGCGTTTCGCCGTACTTCACGTCCAGGTTGATCTTGTTAAGGATCGTGCGCTCGCCGTAGCGCTTGACGACATCTTGAACGGCAATAGCTGGCTCGCTCATGATTACCAGCCCATGTAGTAAAAGACGCTGGTAAAGAGCAAATCGGTGGCGATCAGTGCGACAATGGTGAGCACCACAGTGCGGGTGGTGGCCACGCCAACGCCCAGTGCCCCGCCGGTAACGCCCAGACCCAAAAAGCACGCCAGTCCGCTGATGAGGGTTCCAAAGCAGCCCGCCTTGACGAGGCCGGTCGTAAAATCGCGCACCATCACGGCGTCGAAGGTGTGGTTGATATATTGATCGGCACTGATGTTGAGGAACGTCACGCCGACGGTCAGCCCGCCGAGCGCACCCATCAAATCACCCACGACTGCAACGCAGACCATCATCAGGCTGGTGGCGATGACCCGCGGGACGACCAGAAACCGTATCGGCGCAATCGCGTGGGCTTCAAGGGCTTCGATTTCCTCCGAAACCACCATGGTGCCGATCTCGGCGGCGATGCTGGCACCGGCAAAGCCGGTCAGGACAATCGCGCTGACCAACGGCCCGAGTTCGCGGAAGGTGGCGATGGAGATAATGTCGCTGACGGTTTCAACCACGCCAAACCTCTTGAGAATCGGCGCCATTTGCAGCGCCAAAATTGCGCCGATGCAGAACATCACCAGCGAAACGATCGGCACCGACCGCACGCCAACCCGAACCATTTGCGCCCACAAATTAGCCCACGCCAGCTTCGCGGCGCGCTTGGCAAACAACCCTCGTCGCGCCGCCACGACGGTATCCATGAGCAGATAGCCGACGCCGCCGATGAACTCGATGGTGCCGAGGGTGGCGTTGCCTAGGGCGGCGATGGGTTTGATAAGTAGGGTCATGGTCAATTGTTCAATTGTTCAATAGCGCGTCAGTTAAAATGGCGAAAATCATGGCTTTGCCAGTGCGTCGGCCTCGGCATTGACGACGACAAAAATGGTGTCCAATCTTGCGATTTCCAGCAATCCCTTGACCCGCGGCTGAAGCCCACAGAGAAAAACTTTCCCACTGGCTTTACGCAGTTTCTGCAAGGCTTCGACCAGCACCGCAACGGCGCTGGAATCCATGTATTGCACGCCCTGCAGGTTTAGCACCAGCTTGGTGGGCTTGGTTTTGGCCAGCAGATCGAGCAAGTCGGTGCGCAAACCCGGGCTGTTGTGCAGGTCAATATCACCCTGGATGGTGAGGATGAGCGCCTGGCCCTCGTGCC
>JBBRCL010000144.1:0-1922 GCA_038204895.1 Actinomycetales bacterium
CGGCAGCCACACCACGCAGGCCGACGCAGAGAAGGTGCTCGGTGGTCTCGGCTTCCAGGCCAGCGATATGACCCGGCTCACTGATGAGTTCTCCGGCGGCTGGAAAATGCGCATTGAACTGGCCAAAATGCTGCTCCGGCAGCCCGATCTGCTGCTGCTCGATGAGCCGACCAACCACCTGGATATTGAAAGTATCCTGTGGTTGGAGGACTTTTTGAACAACTATACCGGCATGGCCATCGTGATCAGTCACGATAAGCGGTTCCTCGATAATGTGACCAACCGTACCATTGAGATCATGCTCGGCAAGATCACCGACTATAAAGCGCCGTATTCCAAGTACCTGGAAATCAGTGCTGAACGTCGGGAATTGATGCAAAATGCTTATGATAATCAGCAGCGGACTATTATTGACAAGGAACGCACCATTGCCCGGTTTATGGCCAAAGCCACCAAGACGAAGATGGCGCAATCCATGCAAAAGCAACTGGACAAGGTGGAGCGCATCGAGATCGAGAATGTGGATATGGCCACCATGCGCATCCGTTTCCCCGAGCCGCCCCGCAGCGGCGAGGTGGTGGCCACTGCCGAACACGTTACTAAAAGTTACGGCAACCTGAAGGTAATCGAACGCGCTGACTTCCAGATCCTGCGCGGCGAACGGGTGTCTTTTGTCGGCCAAAACGGACAGGGTAAAACTACGCTGGCCAAAATACTGGTCGGCAGCGAACCGGCCACGAGCGGTAAAGCCGTGCTTGGTCATAATATTCACATCGGTTATTACGCCCAGAATCAGGCGGAAACGCTCGACCCGAAACTGACCCTTCTGGAGACGATGGAGCGCCAGGCACCGCCCGAAATGCGCACCAAACTACGCGGCATTCTGGGCGCTTTCCTGTTCAGCGGCGAAGACGTGGGCAAGAAAGTCGTGGCCCTTTCCGGAGGCGAACGGGCACGGCTGGCCCTGGCTTGTATGCTGCTACGGCCCATCAATTTCCTGATTCTCGATGAGCCAACCAATCACCTGGATATGCTCTCCAAAGAGGTGCTGAAGCAAGCCCTTTTTGATTTTGAAGGCACGCTGCTGGTAGTGAGCCACGACCGGGAATTCCTGAGCGGCCTGACCGACCGCACTATTGAGTTCCGCGACCACCAATTGACGGAGTACCTCGGCGACGTGAATTATTTTCTGGATAAACGCCAGGCCCGCGATATGCGCGAAGTGGAAAAACGCACTAAGAGCAATGGTAGTGCGGCTTCTGACCACGGGGTAGTCGTGCTTGGTTCGGAGGAAAAAAAGCAATTGCAGCGCGTGGTGTTGAAGGCCGAAAAACGTATTGCCGACCTGGAAGCGGATATCAAGACCTACGAAGTAAAGATGGCCGATCCGGAGTTCTATAATCGTTCGGAATCAAAAGTGGCTGTGCAAAAATATCAAACTTTGAAATCAGAGCTTGATACGGTACTTTCGGAATGGGAACAGGCGGTAGAGCAGTTGGGATAAGTAAATAATCTGACTTTGAACAAGATATTTCTAATATTCGCTCTTCTATTCCGGTTCGCTGGTTTCGCCCAAACGCTGACTTCGAGTCAGTTGCCTATTTTATTAATAGAAACCAATGGGCAGGAAATCCCTAATGAGCCGAAAATAGATGCGCTATTAAAAATAGTGGATAATGGCCCCGGACAACTGAATCATCCCGGCGACCCGGCCACTGGTTACGATGGGCACATCGGCATCGAAATACGCGGTGCCTCCTCGGCCTATTATCCGCAGACGCCTTATGGTTTTGAGACGCGGAATGCTACTGGTGAGGCTACGGATGTGGCTTTACTCGGCATGCCAGCCGAAGAAGACTGGGTACTGCTATCGCATTACAATGATATTTCTTTCCTGCGCAATCCGCTGGCTTTCAATTTGT
>JBBRCL010000145.1:0-1657 GCA_038204895.1 Actinomycetales bacterium
CGTGGTGGTCGCGAACGCACCGCAACGGGTGCCCACCGATCCGCGTGTCGAACTGGTCGTGCGAACGGGGTTCGGGGCGGCCGACGACTGGATCGCCAGCGTGGCCGCTGTCGGCGATATCACGATCACTGCTGATATTCCCCTGGCGGCACGCTGCGTGGCGAACGGTGGTGTCGTTCTCGATCCGAAGGGTCGACTGCTGGACGCGGCAACGGTGGGTGAGGCACTTGCGGTACGCGACTTGATGGAAGATTTACGACAATCGGGCACGGTGAGCGGTGGCCCATCGCCCATGACAGCGAAGGACCGATCCCGGTTCCTCTCCCGTCTCGACGAGACGATCAACGCACTTCGCCGCGTTCACGCTTCACCGGGCTGAAGTCGCTGGTCTTTGCTCACTTCAGCAGCCATTCCATGACGGCTTTCTGTGTGTGGAGGCGGTTGCCGGCTTGCTGGAAGGCAGCGCACGCGGGGCCATCCATCACGTCGTCGGTGATCTCTTCACCACGGTGGGCTGGCAGGCAGTGCAACACCTTGCAGTGCGGTGGTGCCTTCGCCATCAGTGTGGCGTTCACCTGGAACGGGGCAAACCGCTTGAGGCGTTCCTCACGCTCGGCTTCCTGGCCCATGCTCGTCCACACATCGGTGTAGAGCACATCGGCGTGAGCGACGGCCGTGTGCGGGTCGTTCACCTCAATTGGGAAGTTCGCATCGACGCGCTTCCGATACTGGTCCTTGAACTTGTCGTCGAAGCCATACCCCACCGGGCACGCGAGCACGAACTTCATTCCGAGTTTGCCGCATGCCACGGCCAGCGAGCGCGCGACATTGTTGCCGTCGCCCACGAACACGATGGTGCGGCCTGTTTCGGTGCCGAAGAGTTCGCGGACCGTGAGCACATCCGCAAGCCCCTGGCACGGGTGCGACCAGTCCGAGAGCGCGTTGATGATCGGGATCGTGGAATGCTGTGCAAGCCCGTCGAGGGTTTCGTGCCGGTAGACTCGTAGCACGAGCAGATCGACATACTGGCTGATCGTGCGTGAGAAGTCCGCGAGGGTTTCGCGCCAACCGAGGCCAACCTCGTTCCCCGGCAAGTACAGGCCCGTGCCCTCGAGTTGCGCGATGCCACTCTCGAAGCTCACCCGTGTGCGCAGGCTGGGTTTCTCGAAGATCATGGCAACGACCCGACCCGTCAGGCTGTGCGACGGAATTCGGCGCGCGTGGGCCTCCTTCAGTCGCGTGGCTTCGGCCAGAAGCCCGGCGAGTTCGTCGTTGCTCAGGTCAATCACGTTGAGAAAATGTTTCATGGTCGAATTCAGAATGCGGAATTCGGAATTTTGAGAACACAGGCTGCGGAATGTGAACCACCGGAATTCGGTTTTGAATTCCGAATTCCCCGTTCCGAATTCCGCAGTTCTTCCGTCACGGTTTCATTGCCAACAACGCCTCGCCGATGATCTCGCATCCGTCGTCGATCTGTTCATCGGAGATCGTCAGTGCCGGGAGCAATCGCAGTACGGTCTGGTGCGTGCAGTTGATGAGCAGGCCTCGCTTTAGGCACGCTTCCACGACTGCCGCACCCTCAACGGCTAACTCAACGCCGATCATCGTCCCCTTCACGCGAATGTCCGTGATGAGCGGGCACTGCTCCTTCAAC
>JBBRCL010000146.1:0-6291 GCA_038204895.1 Actinomycetales bacterium
CCCTGCTCGAGCACGACCTGGTCGTTGACCGAGACCCGACCGGCTTCGATCATCTGCTCGCAGGCACGTCGGGAGCCGATCCCGGCGGACGCCATGACCTTCTGCAAGCGGATGCCTTCGGTGTCTGTCATGTGATCCTCACGTCGAGGTCGAGGCGTCGTCGAGCTCGTCGAGCTCGGGAAGCAGGGGGGCCCGAGCCGGCCTGTCGTCGAGCGACTGCAACCCCAGTCGTTCGAGGAACAGCGGTGTCGTGCGGTAGAGAGTGCCGGCGCTGTCCGTGTCCTGGCCGGCGTCGACGATCAGACCGCGGGCCTGCAGGGTGCGGACCACGCCGTCGACGTTGACGCCGCGGACAGCGCTGACGCGGGCCCGCGTCACGGGCTGGCGGTAGGCGATGACCGCGAGGGTCTCCAGCGCAGCTTGCGTGAGTCGCGCCTGCTGGCCGTCGAGCAGGAACCGCTCGACGTACGGAGCGCAGTCCTCCCGGGTGTAGAGCCGCCACCCGCCTGCCACGAGCCGCAGCTCGAAGCCGCGTCCCTGGCGCAGCAGGTCCTCCGCCAGCGCGGTCAGGGCCTGCTCGACGTCGATGGTGGAGCGTCCGGCGACCTGCGCGAACGTGGTCGCCGGCACCGGCTCGTCCGTGACGAGGAGGAGCGCCTCCAGGACCGCGCTGAGCGGCAGGTCCGGAAGGGTCTCAGCCTCCGGTCGAGGGTCAGTCACGACAGCTCCATCGTGGACGGGCGAGGGCTCGGGGTCCGCCGGGTCAGCGTCGTTCATCGTGCCTCCTCACCGTCGCCAGGGACGGGGTGCGGTGCCACGTCCTCGACACCATTGTCGGGGGTCGCGGCGCCGGGCACCTGCAGGTCCTCGTCGTACTCCGCGCCGGCCTCGTCATCGGCCCCGCTGTCCTGCCCGCCGGTCCAGCGCACGTGCAGGTCTCCGAGCGCCTCCACCTGCTCGAAGGCGAGCAGCCCCTCGCGGTAGAGCTCGAGCAGTCCGAGGAAGCGGGCCACGACCTCGAGCGTCCCGTCGCAGTCCGCCGTCAGCGCCCGGAACGAGCCACCGCCGGTGCGCCGGAGCCGCTCGCGCAGCAGGGCCGTCTGCTCACGCACGCTGACGGTGCCACCGTGCACGTGGTCCACGGCGACGACGGGCTCGGGGCGCGGCGCCAGCACCCGTGCGGCGAGCTCAGCGAACTGCTCCGGGCCCAGGCCGAGCAGGACCTCCGGCAGCAGCGCGGCGAACCGGGGCTCGAGCGAGGCCGAACGCGGGTGGCGTCGTCCCTCGCGCGCCAGCATCGCCGCCATCTGCTGGGCCACCTGCTTGTACGCGCGGTACTGCAAGAGCCGGGCGAACAGCAGGTCCCGCGCCTCGAGCAGCGCGAGGTCCTCCTCGTCCTCCACCTCGGCCGCCGGCAGCAGCCGGGCCGCCTTGAGGTCGAGCAGGGTGGCGGCCACGACGAGGAACTCGGTGGCCTGCCCGAGGTCCCACTCCGGCCCGGCGGCCCGGATGTGAGCGATGAAGTCGTCGGTGACCTGGGACAGCGCCACCTCGGTGACGTCCAGCTTGTGCTTGGCGATCAGGCCCAGCAGCAGGTCGAAGGGTCCGTCGAAGTTGTCCAGGTGGACCAGGAACTCGGCGCCTGGGGACACGTCCTCGACCGCCGACACGCTCGGCTTCGGGCTGTTCGTCACGGCCGAACGGTAGCCGACCCGGGCCGGCAGGCAGACCTCGCGCCCGCCGCTCAGGAGGCCTGCAGCCGCCGGACCAGGGCGCTGTCGGCGCCGGCGGACTCGAACTCGGCCAGCACCGCGGCCAGCGCCTCGCGGACGATCCGGCCCCGGTCCACGCCCAGCTGGTAGCGCTGGCGCAGCTCCAGCTTGGTCCGCTCGAGGTCGATCAGCTCGGCCTCGGACAGGTACACCGTGATCTTCTCCTCGTGCCGCTGGCGGCCGCTCGGCCGACGCCCACCGTTGCCCGGCCGCCCGCGCTCGACCGTGCGGAACAGCTCCTCCGCGCCGGGCAGGGCGGCCCGCCGGCTCATGGGGCCAGCACCTCCCGGGCCAGCTGCCGGTAGGCCGCCGCCCCCGCCGAGGCCGGGGCGTAGCTGGTGATCGGCGTCCCCACGACCGTCGTCTCCGGGAACTTCACGGTCCGCGACACCACGGTGTGGAACACCTTGTCGCCAAAGGCCTCGACCACCCGGGCCAGCACCTCCCGGGAGTGCAGCGTCCGGCTGTCGTACATGGTGGCCAAAATTCCATCAAGTTCGAGTTGAGGGTTAAGCCGTGACTGCACTTTTTGGATCGTGTCCATCAGGAGGGCGACCCCTCGCAGGGCGAAGAACTCACACTCCAAGGGCACGATCACCCCGTTCGAGGCGGTCAGCGCGTTCACCGTGAGCAGGCCAAGCGACGGCTGACAGTCGATGAGCACGATGTCGTAGTCCGGAAGCACCGGCGCCAGCACCGAGCGCAGCACCTGCTCGCGGGCCACCTCCCCCACCAGCTGCACCTCCGCCGCGGACAGGTCGATGTTGCTGGGCAGCAGGTCCAGGCCCGGGACATCAGTCTTGAGCAGGACATCGTCGATGCTCACCCCCCGCTCCATGAGCAGGTTGTAAACGGTGCGGTCGAGCTCGTGCGGGTTGATGCCGAGCCCCACCGACAGCGCCCCCTGTGGGTCGAAGTCGACGAGCAGTACCCGCCGGCCGTACTCGGCCAGTGCGGCGCCCAGGTTGATCGTCGTGGTGGTCTTGCCGACGCCACCCTTCTGGTTGACCAGGGAGATCACCCGGGCCGGGCCGTGCCGGTCCAGCGGCCGAGGATCCGACAGCTCGGGCAGCGGGCGTCCGGTCGGTCCCAGGTCCGTGGTCGGACCCGGCTCGGCCTCCTCGGCCGAGTCAACATCGTCAGCGGGGGGATTTGTCGACATAGTCACAAGGAGCCGAACCTTTCTGTCTACTCCGGTCGGGCGAAGGCGCGGCGCGACTCTAGGCCGTGGCCCTCAGGCCCGGCAAGGCGCCCCTCCCCCTCGCCGGTCGGGAGGTCAGCGCAGGGCGCGCGGATGGCTGGCTGCGTACACCTCGCGCAACCGGTCCACCGTGACCAGCGTGTAGACCTGCGTGGTGGTCACCGACGCGTGGCCCAACAGCTCCTGGACGACGCGGACGTCGGCGCCGCCCTCCAGCAGGTGGGTGGCGAAGGAGTGCCGCAGAGTGTGCGGCGACAGGTGCGCGGTCGACACGCCGGCCCGCTCGGCGGCCCGGCGCAGCACGGTCCAGGCACTTTGCCGAGACAGCCGCCCGCCGCGGGCGTTGAGGAAGATCGCCGGGGTACCCCGCCCCAGGGCGGCCAGCCCAGGCCGCTCGCGCACCAGGTAGGCCTCCAGTGCAGCTCGCGCGTAGGAGCCGACCGGCACCAGCCGCTCCTTGCCACCCTTGCCGCGCAGCAGCACCGCGTTGCGCTCGAGATCGATGTCGTCGACGTCCAGGCCCACGGCCTCGGAGATCCGGGCCCCACAACCGTAGAGCAGCTCGAGCAGCGCCCGGTCCCGCAGGCCCCGCGCCACGTCCTCGCCACCGGCCGCCTGCAGGATCCGTTCGACGTCCTCGACCGGGATGGCCTTCGGCAGCCGGCGCGGCGGGGTCGGGGGGCGGACAACGTGCGCCGGATCGGCCGTCAGCACGCCGTCCCGCAACAGGAAGGAGTGCAGCCCGCGCACCGCCACCAGAGTCCGCGCCGCCGACCCCGCGGCCAGCGGCGGGTGCTCGGCGTCCCCGGCCCGCAAGGCGGTCAGGAAGTCGGCGACGTCGGACTCGGCGATCCGGGCCGGGTCGTCGATGCCCCGGGCCGCGAGGAACGCGACGTAGCGGCGCAGGTCCCGCCGGTAGGACAGCAGCGTGTTGTGTGCCGCCCCACGCTCGACCGTGAGGTGGTCGAGGTAGCCGAGCACGGCCCGGTCGAGGACCGTGAGCGGCCGCACCGGCTCGCCTGACATAACTCGATCGTAGGGCAACCCCACGACCGGTGCCGTCAGGCGAGCACGTCCGCCAGCGCCACCGTCGGCAGGTCGAAGGCCTCGCCCACCGCGCCGTAGGTGATCGCGCCCTCGTGCGTGTTCAGGCCCAGCCCCAGTGCGCGGTCGTCGCGCAGCGCCTGCCGCCAGCCCTTGTTGGCCAGCTCGAGGGCGTACGGCAGCGTGACGTTGGTCAGCGCGTAGGTCGAGGTGTGCGGCACCGCGCCCGGCATGTTGGCCACGCAGTAGAACATCGAGTCGTGCACCCGGTACGTCGGGTCGGTGTGCGTGGTGGGACGAGAGTCCTCGAAGCAGCCGCCCTGGTCGATCGCGATGTCGACAAGCACCGAGCCCGGCTTCATCCGCGACACCAGGTCGTTCGAGACCAGCTTGGGCGCCTTGGCCCCCGGAACCAGGACGGCGCCGATGACCAGGTCGGCGTCCAGGACCGCCCTCTCGATCTCGTAGGAGTTGGACGCCACGGTCTGCACGTGGCCCTGGTAGATGCGGTCCATCTGGCGCAGCCGCTCGATGTTGCGGTCGAGCAGGATCACCTCGGCCTGCATGCCCAGCGCGATCGCGGCGGCGTTCATGCCCGACACGCCTGCGCCCAGCACCACCACCTTGGCGGCGTACACCCCCGACACACCGCCCATGAGCACCCCCCGGCCGCCCGCACCGCGTTCGAGGCAGTGCGCACCCACCTGGGGGGCCATCCGTCCGGCGACCTCGGACATCGGCGCCAGCAGCGGCAACGAGCGATCGGCGAGCTGGACGGTCTCGTAGGCCACGGCCGTGGTCCCCGACGCCAGCAGGGCGTCCGTGCAGGCGCGGGAGGCCGCCAGGTGCAGGTAGGTGAACAGCACCTGGTCACGGCGCATCCGGTGGTACTCGGACTCGACCGGCTCCTTGACCTTGAGCACGAGCTCGGCATCACCCCAGACGTCGTCCGCTGCCGCGACGATCACGGCCCCTGCCGCGACGTACTCGTCGTCGGTGATCGAGGAGCCGACGCCGGCGTCCTTCTCGACCTGGACGTCGTGGCCGTGATCGACCAGCTCCTTCACCCCTGCAGGGGTGATGGCGACGCGGTACTCGTTGTCCTTGACTTCCTTGGGGATCCCTACGCGCATGAGCCGTACCTCCTGTTTTCCCAGGTCAGCGGGCGTGAGGCCGTGAGTGTCGGGAACCCAGAAGAACCCCGGAGAACCGGGGGTGACTGACAAACCGCTGACATTTTTCGGGGTACGCTCGCGACCTCGGGGTTGGACATCCGCTCAGAGTAGGGGTCGGCCGATGGGCTTCGTCCGCAAGCGCAGGAGCAAGAACAGAGGCACCCGCTTCATGGCGGTCGCCCACCTGGGCGGCAAGGACGTCAGCCTGGCGACGTACGACACGTTCGAGGAAGCCACTGACGCCTGGCAGCACGCCGAGGTGCAGGAGCGGCGTCGCACCGGCGGCTCGTCGCTGCTGGCCGGCCGGATGCTGTTCGCTGACCTGGTCGCGCTGTACATGGAGTCCGCGCAGCTCGAAGCCAGCACCCGCAAGGCCTACACCTCGCACTGCCGCCGCCACCTGCTGCCGCGCTTCGGCGACCGGGCGATCGCGGACCTGACGAGTGCCGAGATCGGCCGGTGGATGAACGACCAGGTCAAGGCGCAGCTGTCGGTGCGGATGCGGGTGGCGACTCGTATCACGCTGTCGGCGATCCTGCAGTTCGCTGTCAACAACGGCCAACTCACCTTCAACCCGGTCCGCGGCACCCGGGCGCCCAACAAGACCGCGATGCACCGCCGTCGCGCGGTCCTCAAGCCCGAGCAGTGGCCCGCGCTGCGCCGAGAGTTCATCGAGTACGGCCCGGAGACCCAGCTGCTCGTCGATGTCGCGATCGACACCGGACTGCGCTTCGGCGAACTGACCGACCTGCGCCCAGGCCACCTGGCCCGGGCCGGCAAGCCCTATCTGCGCATCCAGACGGTCGTCACCTGGCCGGGCGAAGAGTTCTCCACCAACGGCGACGTCGTCGAGCGCAAGGACTACACCAAGGGAGGCGAGGACCGCAAGGTCGACCTGAGCGAGCAGGTCGCCGCGGCGTTACACGCGCACATCGCCGAGCACCGGCTCGGCCCCGATGAGCTGATCTTCAACTTTGACCGCCTGCGTGAGGAGCACGCCAGGTGGCGGGCGCGGCGCGAAGGCGAGAAGCGCGCCACCTTCGAAGCCGAGTGGCAAGCCAAGCTGGCCGCCGAGCCGATCAGCGACCAGCGGTACGTC
>JBBRCL010000147.1:0-1621 GCA_038204895.1 Actinomycetales bacterium
GTCTCCCTCGAACGCCTATGCTGCCAGAATACCCGGTGCCCTGATGCGGGCCGCCGGGGCGGGGGAAATCTCACCTCCCGTGGCTGGAGCGGCAAGGGTCGACGGATCCGCATGGTCCACTGCCGCACCTGCAAGCGGTCCTTCTCCGAACGCAAAGGCACCGTCCTGGAACACGCCCGCTTGTCCGACGAGAAGGCCCTGGCCATCCTCAAGCACCTCCGCGAAGGCTGCGGGACCCGGGCCACCGGCCGCCTGGTCGAGGTCGACAAGAACACCGTGACGCGCTACCTGGCACTCGCCGGATCCCACGCCGAGAGTCTCCACGACGAACTCGTGGCGTTTTCCCCCCCGAACCCGTGAGATCCAGGTCGACGAGAAGTGGGGGTACGTCTACCAGAAGGAGGCGTCGTGCGACCCGGCCGACCCCCTGGACCGGCTGCGGGGCGATGACTGGGACCACACGGCGGTCGATCCCGAGAGCCGCTTGCTGCTGGCCCTGGTGCCGGGCAAACGCGACGGCCCGACCTGCGAACGGCTGATCCACCAGGTCCACGACCGGACCGGAGGGCGGGCCGATGTGCTGCTCACCAGCGACGAGCATGCCCCGTATGAGACGGCGATCCGCGAGGTCTACGGCGTCGAGACGCCCCGACCCAGGCGTCCCGGTCCGGGGCGCCCGCCCAAGTCGGTGAAGGTCGTCCCCGCCGAGATCTGCTACGCGACGGTGCGAAAGCGGCGCGAGAAGGGCCGGGTGGTGGAGGTGGTGCGGACCCTGGTCTTCGGCACGCTGTATCTGTTGGGCGGGCTCCTGAAGCGTTCGACGGCGGGCACGACGATCAACACGTCGTTCGTGGAGCGGAACAACGGCACGGATCGGCACCAGAACTCGCGGAAGCATCGCAAGACCTATGGGTTCTCGAAAGACCCGGCGATGCACCGGGCGGCCTCCTACTTCGTCGGCTACAGCTACAACTTCTGGTGGCCGGTGCGGACGCTGCGATTCCGGGAGGGCGAGGGGCCATGGCAGGCGAGGACGCCCGCGATGGCGGCGGGGTTGAGTGACCATGTGTGGACCATCGAGGAATGGGTCACTTACCCCGCGAAGCCGCGTTAGCCATCTTCAGACACCACCCGTTATTGCTAAAGGATCTTTTTTCGACTCTATAGCACGGTTACCGGGTGTTGGTTGTGAACAAAGAGCCACTGGGCCTCGTAATTCCTGGTAGAACCTCTCTCCCAGGAGCCGAGCCATGCCGGGACCCGGCGAATACCGCCCCGATCCCACCGAGGGCACCACACGCATCGACGACCTGCCCAGGACCAAGGTCGCCTGTCGGAGCCGGAATTACCGCAGGCGGCCCTGCCCGCGGTGCGGGCACAGCTCCTACCGCGACCGCCTGGCCCGCCGCACCCTCCACGACCTGGGCAACCCGCTCACCGGGCGGCCCCGCGACGTCGTCCTGATCTACTCGCAGCATTACTGCTCCCCGTGCCGCAAGTATTTCAACGCCGACATGACCGACCTCGCCGATCCCGGAAGTCACTACACCCGCCGCGTCATCGACGCCGCCGTCCGCCTGGTTATCGAGGACGGCCTGCCCTATCGCTCGGCCAGTTGGAC